>DAIUFU010000100.1:0-7820 GCA_036844405.1 Burkholderiaceae bacterium
CGGCCGGCATAATGGGAAATCCAGTGGGCAACATGGGTCGATCCCGATCGGCCCGGCAAGGAGGAGTCGTGGACGCAACGGATCGCATCTGGTTGAAGCACTATCCTGCCGGGGTTCCGCACGAGATCGACGCCGGCCGTTATCGTTCGTTGGTCGAGCTGCTCGAGGAATCCTTCGCGCGCCACCACGAACGCAAGGCTTTCGTCGGTCTCGGCAAGGCGCTCACCTACGGGGAACTGGACCGCATGTCGCGCGCGCTGGGCGCCTGGCTGCAGACACGTGGCCTGCAGCGCGGTGACCGCGTCGCCCTGATGATGCCCAACATCCTGCAGCTGCCGGTGGCCATCGCTGCCGTACTGCGCGCCGGCTTCGTCGTCGTCAACGTCAATCCGCTGTACACGGCGCGCGAACTCGAACATCAGCTGAAGGACTCCGGCGCACGCGCGATCATCCTGCTGGAGAATTTCGCCTCGGTGCTGCAGCAGGTGGTTGCGCGCACCGCCGTCGAACACGTCGTCGTCGCGTCGATGGGCGATCTGCTCGGCGGTGCGAAGGGCGCCCTCGTCAACTTCGTCGTGCGCCGGGTGAAGAAACTCGTACCGGCGTACGACCTGCCGCGGGCCGTGCGTTTTTCGCGCGTGCTCGCCGACGGCGACCGGCTCGAACTGGCGCGCCCCGACAGCGGGCCCGAAGACATCGCATTCCTGCAATACACGGGCGGCACGACCGGCCTGGCCAAGGGCGCGATGCTCGTCCACCGCAATCTGATCGCCAACGTGCTGCAGGCCGAGGAGTGGATCCAGCCGGCGCTGCGCAGCCCGCGTGGCGGTCCGTTGCCCGGGCAGCTCATCTGGGTGAGCGCCCTGCCGCTGTATCACATCTTCGCGCTCACGGTGTGCTATCTGATCGGCGTGCGGCTGGGCGGCCTGAACGTTCTCGTTCCCAATCCGCGCGACCAGGCCGCCCTGATCAAGGAGATCAGACCCTACCGCTTCAACCTGTTCCCGGCGGTCAATACCCTGTTCAACGTGCTTGCGCACAACCCGGAATTCGCCAGACTCGATTTCTCCGGGCTGCGCGTCTCGCTTGGCGGCGGCATGGCGGTGCAGGAAGCGGTGGCGAAGAAATGGCTGGAGATCACTGGCTGTCCGATCTGCGAAGGCTACGGTCTGTCGGAAACCTCGCCGGTGGTCAGCGCCAACCCCACCGACACCGATGCCTTCAACGGCACCATCGGTCTGCCGCTGCCGTCGACCGAGATCGCGATCGTCGACGACGCCGGCAAGGCGCTGCCGATCGGCGCCACCGGCGAGATCGCCGTACGCGGCCCGCAGGTGATGACCGGCTACTGGCAGCAGCCGGAGGAAACCGCCGCGGTGATGACCGCCGACGGCTTTTTCCGCACGGGCGACATCGGCGTGATGGACGAGCGCGGCTACACGAAGATCGTCGACCGCAAGAAGGACATGATTCTCGTCTCCGGCTTCAACGTCTACCCGAACGAGGTCGAGGACGTCGTCGCCTCGCTGCCGGGCGTGCTCGAAGTGGCCGCAGTCGGCGTGCCCGATGCGCTGTCGACCGAGGCCGTGAAGCTCTTCATCGTGCGCAAGGATCCGGCCCTGACGGAAAAGCAGGTGCGCGAATGGTGCGCGAAGAACCTCACCGGCTACAAGCGGCCGAAATACGTGGAATTCCGCGACGAACTGCCGAAGACGAACGTCGGCAAGATCCTGCGCCGGGCGCTGCGCGAGGAGAGCGGGCACGGGCGGTGAGGGAGGGCAGGAGGGCACATTTTGAGTCCGTGCCGGCGGCCCGGTGGCGCATCTGTCCGGACGGAACGCCTGGATCTGCCGGCGCAATCTGGCTCCGTCAGCGCAATCGGGATTCCGGGCCTGATTCGGGGGCGCGGTCCAGGGCGTTGCGTACGTCGGTTTCGGGGAAATCGTTTCCGGTGAAGAAAAGTGGAATGTCGAGTTCTCTTGCCAGCGCGTAGGCAAACAGATCGCCGAAATTCAGCTGCGCGGCGCTCCCGCGGCCTTTGCCGAAGCGCAGGAACCCCTCTCGAACCAGATCGATGGCGGTCGCGCCGACGGCAACGGTTTCGACCGCCCATGCGCGCAGAAATTCGTCCAGTTCCCGGGCTGCTTCTGCACCCCGCCGCGCCAGCAGGACGATGGATAGTTCCGCCAGCGTGCCGGCGCTGATGTACAGGTTCGGATAGTCCTGAAAGGCGCCCAGAAAAATCCCGGCGTTTCCTTCGCCCTCCAGAACGGCATAGACCGCGGAGGTATCGAGTACGGCGCCGGCCGGGCAGTCATTTTCCGCCCGGATCCTCATCGCGGGAGTCCGTCGGCGTCATAGCCGATGAATTCTTCCGGAGTCTGTTTTCCCTGGACGGGCAGGGCCTGGTATCGGCGGATGATTTCGCGAACCTCGTGCCGCGGACTGCGCCGGGAACGCAGTCGTCCCGCAAGCGCCTCTTCCAGAAGGACGATCGCCTCCTGATTGATGGAACGACGGTGCAGATCCGCCTGCTCGACGATCAGGGCCTTGACGTTGCCAGGAACTTTCTTGATGAAGAGATCGGTGTCTGGAGTTCCCACGGTATCGTCCGCCTGAAAGAAGATACCGTCAGGATACCATAATGGTATCTTCCTTCAGGCGCTGGACGCCAGCTCCCCCGCTCACCCGTCCCGCAGGCGAAACCGCTGCAGCTTGCCGGTCTCCGTTCGCGGCAGCGATTCGCGGAACTCCACCGCGCGCGGATACTTGTACGGCGCGATCGTCTGCTTGACGTAGTCCTGCAGCTCGGCGGCCAGCCGGTCGCTGGCCTGGCCGGGGTTCTTCAGCACGACGAAAGCCTTGACGATCTGCCCGCGCAACTCGTCGGGCACGCCGATGACGCCGCATTCGGCGACCGCCTCGTGCTGCAGCAGCGCCGATTCAATCTCCGGGCCGGCGATGTTGTAGCCGCCGGAGATGATCATGTCGTCCGAGCGCGCCTGGTAGTAGAAATAGCCGTCGTCGTCCATCAGGAACGCGTCCCCGGGCAGGTTCCAGCCGTCGCGCACGTAATTGCGCTGGCGCTCGTCGGCCAGGTAGCGGCAGCCCGTCGGCCCCTTGACCGCCAGCTTGCCGACCGTGCCGGGCGGCACTTCATTCATGTCCTCGTCGACGACGCGCGCGACGTAGCCGGGCACCGGCTTGCCCAGCGCACCGCGGCGCACGTCGTCCATGCGTGACGAGACGAAGATGTGGATCATCTCGGTCGAGCCGATGCCGTCGATGATCTCGATGCCGGTGGCCTGCTTCCACAGCTGGCGCGTCGCATCAGGCAGCGCTTCGCCGGCCGAAACGCTCTTCTTCAGCGACGAGTGGTCGTAGTTCGCGCTCAGCGCCGCCATCTGGCGGAACATCGTCGGCGCGGTGAACAGGATTGTCACCCGCTCATTCTGGATCGCCTGCCACAGCGACTCGGGCGTGCCCCGGTCGAGCAGCAGCACCGAGGCGCCCACGCGCAGCGGAAAGCACAGCATGCCGCCCAGCCCGAACGTGAACGCCAGCGGCGGCGTGCCGCAGAAGATGTCGTCGGCCTGCGGCTTGAGGATGTGCTTCGGGAACAGGTCGCACATCGCGATGATGTCGCGATGAAAATGCATCGTGCCTTTCGGCGTACCCGTCGTGCCCGAGGTGAAGGCGATCAGGGCGACGTCGTCCTGCGCGGTATCGCAGGCGGCGAACGTCGCGGGCGCGCCCGCCAGTTTCGTCTCCAGCGCGTCGTCGGCGCCGCCGTCGTCGTTGAAATACAGGATCTGCTTCAGCGCGCCGGTCTGTTCGTTCAGGCGCACGAGTTCGTCCTGCAGCGCCCGGTCGCATAACGCGGCCGTCACCTGCGCCTTGTCGACCACGGGCGCCAGATCACGCGCGCGCAGCAGCGGCATGGTCGGCACGGCCACGAGTCCGGCCTTGATTACCGCCAGCAGGCAGGCGGCCATCATCGGATGGTTGGAGCCGCGCAGCAGCACGCGATTGCCCGGCATGAGCCCGAGATCCTTGCGCAGGACGTGGGCGATCGCGTCGACCCGTGCCAGCAGTTGCGCGTAGCTCCAGCGCATGCCCGGCGCACGCAGCGCGATCGCGTCCCCGTGGTCGTTCGCAACCCACCGGTCGAGCAGTTCGACCGTGGCGTTCAGCCGCTCGGGATAGCGCGTGTCCGGTGAATCGAGGAACTCCGGCCACTGATCGGGTGGCGGCAGATGGTCACGGGCAAACGTGTCGGCATGGGCGGACGGGTACATCGGGGCTCCTCGGTCGGGTCGGATTGTTTTACCGTGCAATGTACCGGGTCGTTCCCGAGGTGTGAAGCGCGGCGGGCGGCAATTCCGCGCGGAATGAAAAAAGCGCCGGGATGTCCCGGCGCTTTTCCATTCTGTTGCCAATCGGCTTGTGGCCGATGCGCAATCAGAACATGTGGCGGATGCCCACCGCAAACGACTGCTGATCGGCACCAACCTTGCCCGGTGCCAGCGCGGTGTCGGATGACAGCAGCGCGAAATTGCCCGCGCTGTTGTTCTGTGCCGTGCCATAGCTGGCGTACAGGTTCGTGCGCTTGGACAGCGGATGGACGTACGACAGACCGAACATCGTGACCTTCGGATCCTTGCCGGCCAGTGCGTCGTGCTTCATCTGCAGCACCTGGGCCAGAACCTCGCCCACGCCAACTTTCACACCGCCGCCAATACTGTAGGCTTGGGTTTTCTTCGCACCCCAGGCCGCTTCGAGCGAGCTGCTGGGATCGACGACGCCGTAGTTGGCCGACAGGCGGAACTGGCCAAAGTTGTACATACCACCGAGGCCGGCACGACGGATCGATTTGGCACCACTCAGGTTGTCGCTCTTCTGCTGTTCAAAGTAGCCCTGCACGGTCAGCGGACCACCGGCGTAGATCGCCGACAGGCCATAGCTGTCGCCGGCGCTGCTCTTGCCGGACTGGGTTTCACCCTCGGCATACATGGCGTTGATGGTCACGCCCGAGAACGTGCCCGTGTAGTGCAGGCCGTTGCTGGCGCGAACACCCGTTCCGCGCTGGCCGGCGATGAAGTTCAGCCAGTTGCCGTACAGACCGTAGCCGAACATGTCGACGCGGACCGTCGATTTGAAGCCCGGGGTGTAGTCCCGGCCGAGGTTGATCTCACCCCAGCTTCCGGCCAGACCAACGACCGAACGGCGCTGCCAGGTGGTGCGGCCGGCGACGTCGGCGTCACTGAGGCCTTCATCGAAACGCACACCCATTTCGAGGTTGAAGGTAGCCCGCAGACCATTACCGAGATCCTCCGAGCCACGAACGCCCAGACGGCTGGTCGACTGGATGCCCGAATCGACGAACATCGTCGACTTGGCGGGACCGCCAGCGTCCTTCCAACCTACACCAGCGTCGGCAATACCGTACAGCGTCACGTTCGTCTGTGCGAACGCAACCGCGGGCAGCGCTGCGGCGACAGCTACTGCGAGAAGCGTTTTCTTCATTGAGGGTTCTCCTGGTTTCTGGAATCAATCGTCGGCGAAGGGTGCCGCCGCAACTCCCCGAGGGGTCGAAAGGACTGCCCTGCGGTTAGAAGTCCTGCGTATTCTCGCGAAATTCCGTCGGTGCGGAAAGAACGGGATGCCTTTCCGGGCCCTCGGCGGACGTTTCTGTCTCATTCGAACAACAAACCGGCTTTCCGGCGGCTGCCGGTGCACGGCGGGCCGATGCCGATGCAGGCGGCGCGCGGCAAGGCCATCGGCTCGGGCTCGGCAGTCGCCGGAAGCTGCGTTCCGGGCCGTCCGGCTTGTATGCTGTGATGATCGTTCGGGGCGAAGGGAACCGGTCGCACGGCCCGGCGCGGTTTTTCTGCCGCGGCGGCCGGGCTGTCATGACGTGAATCGCTGCCGCCGACACCCGGGTCAGAAGGAAGGAGCACAGGAATCCATGAAAGCATCTGCCGGATTACGCCAGATCACCCCGCTGGACCGACGTCTGTCGCTGCTCGGACGCTCGCTTTCGTCGCTGGCCGGGGCGGCGCCGACCACCCGTCCGCTGCCGGTGTCATCCGCCGGCCGCGACGTGGACGAGCCGACCGAGCCGGCTCAGCGGCGCCTGTCGGGTGCCCTGATGCGCGTCAACCATGTCGGTGAGGTGTGCGCGCAGGCGCTCTATGAGGCGCAGGCACTGGCCACGACCGACCCGGTGCTCGAGCGGGAATTCCTGCAGGCGGCGCGCGAGGAGGGCGATCACCTGATGTGGACGCGCGAGCGTCTGCGCGAACTCGGTGCGCGTCCGTCGCTGCTCAACCCGCTCTGGTTTGCCGGCGCCTTCGGGATCGGTCTGGTTGCCGGGCGCATGGGGGATCGCGTCAGTCTCGGCTTCATGGCCGAGACCGAGCGGCAAGTCGAGAATCATCTGGCGCGGCATCTGGAGCGCCTGCCGGCCAGCGACAGCCGGTCGCGCTCGATCGTCGCCGCCATGCAGACCGATGAGGCGCGTCATGCCGAACATGCCCGTCGGCTCGGTGGCATCGATCTGCCGGCGCCGGCCCGCTGGGCGATGGCACTGGCGGCGAAAGTGATGACGACGACGGCCCACCATATATAGAGAAGAGATAGAGAAGAGCGCGGGGCGCCGGTGCATGAAGCCTTTCGACCTTTCCTTCAGTCTTCAGTCCTTCACGCTCAGTCCTCTACAACTTCCCAGTCGTGCGTCAGTTCGGCTGTCTGCCCGAGCATGATCGACGCCGAGCAGTATTTTTCGTGCGACAGGCGGATGGCGCGCTCGACGATGTTCGGCCTGAGCGCGCGCCCGCGCACGATGAAGTGGAAATGGATGCGGGTGAAAACCTTCGGGTCCGTTTCCGCCCGTTCGGCCCGCAGCTGCACCGCGCAGCCGCGCACGTCCTGTCCGCTGCGCGTCAGGATGACGACGACGTCCGAGGCCGTGCAGCCGCCGGCGCCCATCAGCAGCATTTCCATCGGTCGTGGTCCGAGGTTGCGCCCGCCGGCCTCGGGCGCTCCGTCCATGACCAGGGCGTGGCCGCTGCCCGACTCGGCGACGAAGCTCATTTCACCGGGGCCGGTCCATTTGACGGTGCATTGCATCTGCTTTCTCCTTGAATCGGGTCGTTCAGTCTCACATCGAGCGGGGAGGGCGGGTGCCAAACAGGGATGGGAAGGTACGCCGTCCCGCATCGCGACTGGATATTGCATTGCAATAGAACCGCGGGATTCAACTCGCGAAAAGCCCGCTTCGATTTGTTTCGTGAATGGTTGCCATTCTGTTTGTTTCTAATTGAATCAAGTAGTTGCACATGGGCAACACTGTTTCCGAAAAATGGCTCCGGCGCTCTTGCACTGCACCATGCACTGTCGTATAGTTGATCTGTCTCCTCCACCACCTCCTCCTTTGGTGGATTCAGCCCGGATCATTGATCCGGGCTTTTTTTTGGCTTTTGACGCAGACCGCAAAGCGCACTAGAATGGCGAGCTTTGCTGCGTTTGCAGGATGCTTCCGGTCCGCTGGGCGGGTTGCTATCATCACCGGAGCGCCGCACGAGCTTTATTTCCGGGCCAAGCGTACAGGGAGCCGCGACCGAAAAGGTACGCAAACCTGGCCGCACCGCTCTCGACCGAGACACTCATGAAGACCTATTCCGCCAAGCCGCTGGAGGTTCAGCGCGACTGGTTCGTCGTCGACGCCACCGACAAGGTGCTCGGACGCCTGGCCGCCGAGATTGCGCATCGCCTGCGCGGCAAGCACAAGCCGGAATTCACCCCGCACGTCGATACCG
>DAIUFU010000101.1:0-7733 GCA_036844405.1 Burkholderiaceae bacterium
GAGCGGGTGAAGGGAATCGAACCCTCGTATGCAGCTTGGGAAGCTGCCGTTCTGCCATTGAACTACACCCGCGTGCCGGGGCCGATTATAGCGGCACGCTCCGGGCCCGGCACGATCCTGTCGCGCGCTGCGTGAGACAATTCCCGCATGGAAACGATTGTCGTCAACGGAGAATCCCGTCCGCTGCCGGATCCGGCCACGGTTGCCGCGCTGATTGCGGAACTCAGGCTTGCGGGACGCCGGATCGCCATCGAGCGCAACGGCGAGATCGTGCCGCGCAGCCGGCATGAGCAGCAGGCCCTGCTGCCCGGCGACCGGCTCGAGATCGTCGCCGCCGTAGGCGGCGGCTGAATCTCCCGGATCTCTCTTTTCGACCCCTGCCCCGTACTCCGAGCAAGCTCATGAACACTTCCGACGCATTGACGATCGGTCAGCGCACGTTCTCGTCACGTCTGCTGGTCGGCACCGGCAAATACCGCGACTTCGAGCAGACCCGTGATGCCGTCGAGGCGAGTGGTGCGCAGATCGTCACAGTCGCGATCCGGCGCACGAACATCGGCCAGAACGCCGATGAACCGAATCTGCTCGATTTCCTGTCGCCCGCGCGCTGCACGATCCTGCCGAACACGGCTGGTTGCTACAGCGCCGATGATGCCGTGCGTACGCTGCGTCTGGCGCGTGAACTGCTCGATGGTCATACGCTGGTCAAGCTCGAAGTGCTGGGCGACTCGCGTTCGCTCTATCCGAACATGCCCGAGACGATCCAGGCGGCCGAGACGCTCGTGCGCGACGGCTTCGAGGTGATGGTCTATTGCAGCGACGATCCGATCCAGGCGAAGCGGCTCGAGGAGATCGGCTGCGTCGCGGTGATGCCGCTGGCCTCGCTGATCGGCTCCGGCATGGGCATCCTGAATCCGTGGAATCTGCAGCTGATCCTGGAGCAGGCGACGGTACCGGTCATCGTCGATGCCGGCGTCGGCACGGCATCCGACGCCGCGATTGCAATGGAACTGGGGTGCGCCGGCGTGCTGATGAACACGGCGATTGCGGCCGCCCGCGATCCGGTGCGGATGGCCAGCGCGATGCGCCAGGCAGTCGAGGCCGGCCGCGCCGCCTTTCTGGCCGGACGCATGCCAAAAAAACCCTATTCGGCAGCACCGTCCTCGCCGACGAGCGGGCTCATCGCCCCGGCCAGTCCGCATCCGTGAATCCGTCATCGCGCCCGGCTTCCGGCCGGGCATCGCCGCCGGCGCATCCGCACATCCGCAGTTTCTCCGGCCGACGGGGGCACTTCACGAGCGGGCAGCGCCAGGCGTACGAGACGCTGCGCGAGCCCTGGTGCCTGCCTTTCGACGCCGCACAGCCACTCGATGCGCAGCGCCGCGCGACGGTCTTCGGGCGCGAGGCGCCGCTGGTGGTCGAGATCGGCTTCGGCATGGGCGATGCCACGGCGCAGATCGCAGCCGCCGAACCGGGTCATGATTTCCTCGGCATCGAGGTCTATCCCGCCGGCGTCGGTGCCCTGCTGATGCGCATCGACGCGCAGCGGCTGAGCAATCTGCGCATCATTCAGCACGATGCCGTCGACGT
The DNA here is from genome assembly GCA_036844405.1 of Burkholderiaceae bacterium. Taxonomy (GTDB): domain Bacteria; phylum Pseudomonadota; class Gammaproteobacteria; order Burkholderiales; family Burkholderiaceae_E; genus Zeimonas. The sequence continues at coordinate 1,591 of DAIUFU010000101.1, forward strand.
CCTGCGCGAGATGATCCCGCCGGTTTCACTCGCGCGCGTGCAGATCTTCTTTCCCGATCCCTGGCCGAAGAAGCGCCATCACAAGCGGCGCCTGATCCAGCCGCCCTTCGTCGCGCTGCTTGCCAGCCGGCTGCAGCCCGGCGCGATCCTGCACTGCGCGACCGACTGGGAACCGTACGCTGAACAGATGCTCGATGTACTCGGCCAGTCACCGCTGCTGGAAAACACCGCGGCCGACGGCGGCTACGCCGCGCGGCCCGACTATCGCCCGCTCACCCGCTTCGAAGCGCGTGGCCAGCGACTCGGGCATGACGTGCGTGATCTGGTGTTCCGCCGCCGCAGCGGCGACGAAAAACAATCGGCTAACGTGTAAAGCTGCCAGCGCTGCCCGGATAGCTCGCCAGGAAATTCCCGGACGAGACATCGGTTGCAGCCCATGCCTGCATGCCGGGTGATACGGCCACCATGGACAACCAGACGCAGGCTTGAATGCCTGGCTCACACGCCCTGAAGCTTCACGCGCGCTGAAAACGCCCGCCGGTCAGGCACTCCACTGCACGAGCCCGGACCACGCGGTCGCGAGCACGATTCCGCCGAAGGCGATCCGGTACCAGGCGAACGGCACGAAATCGTGGCTGGCGACGTAGCGGATCAGCCAGTGGACGCAGGCCAGCGCGGCGAAGAACGAGAACAGCAGGCCGACGCCGAACAGCGGCAGGTCTTCGGGGCCGAGCAGCGCGCGGTATTTCCAGGCGTCGTAGATGCCGGCGCCGATCAGTGTCGGGATCGCGAGAAAGAACGAGAACTCGGTCGCCACCCGGCGCGACAGGCCGAAGAGCATGCCGCCGATGATCGTCGCCCCCGAGCGGCTCGTGCCGGGAATCAGGGCGAACGCCTGGGCAATGCCGAGCTTGAACGCATCGGTGCTCGTCATCGCATCGACATCGTCGATGCGCGCGACGGCCTGCGGGCGGCCGCGCTCCACCCAGAGAATGACGAGCCCGCCGAGGATGAACGCCAGCGCAACCGGCACCGGGTGGAACAGGTGCGCCTTGATGGCGCCGGCGAACGCCAGGCCGAGCACCGCCGCCGGCAGGAAGGCGATGAAGACGTTGCGGGCAAAGTGCTGCGCGCGCGCGTCGGTGCCGATGCCGCGCACCGTCTCGGCGATGCGTGCGCGGTAATACCAGATCACGGCAAACATCGCGCCGGTCTGGATCGCCACCGAGAACATCTTTTCCTTCTCGCCCTCGAAGCCCAGCAGGGCGGAGCCAAGGATCAGATGACCCGTACTCGAGATCGGCAGGAATTCGGTCAGCCCCTCGATGATGCCGAGCAGGACCGCCTTGACCAGGAGGGGCAGGACGACCAGCGCCTCGATCATCGGCCCCACCAGGCATGGAAGTGGTGGACCGGGCCATGCCCGCTGCCCACTTCCAGCCGATCGGCCTGACGCAGCGCCTCGGTCAGGTAATCCTTGGCGCCGCATACCGCCGCCACCGGATCCTGGCCGTGCGCCAGCAGGGCGGCGATCGCCGCCGACAGTGTGCAGCCGGTGCCGTGTGTATTGCGCGTCTCGACGCGTTTCGTCGGCAGTTCGACCATGCGGTCGCCGTCGTGCAGCAGGTCGATCGGGTCACCGCTGGCGTGCCCGCCCTTGAGCAGGACGAAACGCTGGCCGTCGTCAGCGAGCAGACGGCGCAGGCGCTCGGCCGCGCGGCGCCGCTCGCTCATCGTCTCCGGCGCGCCCTGCTCGAGCAGGACGCCAGCTTCGGGCAGATTCGGCGTGATCATCGTCGCCAGCGGGAAGACGGCTTCGATGAGCGTGCCGACCGCTGCGCGATCGAGCAACAGATCGCCGCTCTTGGCCACCATCACCGGATCGACGACGCAATGCGCAAGCTGTCCGCCGTGCACCACGGGCGTAAGCCCCTCCGCCACGGCCTGCGCGATCGCGGCCGTGCCGAGCATGCCGATCTTGGCCGCATCGATGCGGATGTCGTCGAACAGCGTGGCCAGTTGCAGGCGGATGAACTCCGGCGGCACCGGATGCACGCCGCTCACGGTGCACGTGTTCTGCGCGGTCAGCGCGGCCACAACGCCGGTGCCATAAGCGCCGAGCGCGGAAAAGGCTTTCAGATCGGCAAAGATGCCGGCGCCGCCGCCGGGATCGATGCCGGCAATCGTCAGGGCATTGGGAATCCGCCCGGCACGGGACTGGTCTGCTTGATTCACGGCAACAGACGACGGACCGGGAAGCGGGCCCGCCGGATCGGCGACGCGACATTGCGCCGGGAGCGATGGTACCCGCAGGATCCCGACGCGTCCGGACCTTTGTCCGGTTCCGGCGCTACACGACTGCGCCGGAGCGTTTTGCGGAGCCGTGCCGTCAGCGGATCAGGACGGCAGCGCCGGCGGCTTCAAACGTTCAGAAGTCAGGAGTCACCGGCCGCATCCGGAAGGCGCACCGGAAAACGTTCGGACGAGGCACAAAGCGCGGTCACATGGATCTCTGGAGTGCGGAATCGAGGATTCTTCACACGACACACGACCTGCATGAAGCCCGGACGCCCTCCTGACGGACAGGACAGGCGATGATGACGTCACACCCTCTCAGCCGCACGATGAGAGCGGCTCACCGTGCCAGGCGGCGATCAGCGGCACGCGCATTTCCGCTTCGCTGGGCCCGCCGTGCATGCCGACGAAGCGCATCGGCGGATCGCCGACCACCTGGTCGACGAGAGTGACCGCGCGCTGCGGCACGAGCAGGTGCGTGCCCAGCCGGCCGGCCAGGGCGTCGCCCGTTCCGAACCAGCCCGCCGCCAGCAGCTCGGCCGCCGTGTGCACCGCGAAGGCATCCCCCAGTTCGGCCTCGACCGTCGCGGCAAAATCCGCCTGCGCGGCCGCGCGCACCTGACAGAACGGAACGCGCGGCTCGCCGCTCAGCGGGCGCTCCAGGCAGGCTGCCAGGGCGGGATAGTCCTCGAGCTGCAGCTGATCGGCGTCGGCGACATCGATGAAGCCGTGATCGGCCGTGACCAGCACGAGCACCTCACGCCGGCGCATGCGCTCGACGAGCTGCCCGAACCAGGCATCGAGCCGCTGCACCACCGTGTGTGCCTTGTCGCTGGCGCAGCCGGACTGGTGACTGACGGTATCGAAGTGTGGCAGATAGACGAAGACGCTGGCGGCGGTGCCTGCCGCATCGAGCGCCGCCTCGACGTGGTCACAGACGTCATCCATGCTGTGGTAGCCGACGATGGTCGAGCCGGCATAGGCATGCCGCGAGAAAACGGAATCGGCGGTCTGCGACGGCAGCACCGAAAAGGTCGAAGCGGCCGAGCCGGACATCCAGGGCTGCCAGTGCCAGACGTCCTGTGCCGCGACGCTGTGCGCATGATCGGCGCGGACATCCATCGGCAGCGTACGGATGATTTCGCCGATCTGTTCCGACCACATCAACCAGGCCGGATTGCCGTGCGCCGCCGGAGGGGCTGCCGCCGACAGGGCGGACAGGGCCGGAGCCGTACTGGACGGGAAGACCGAATCGAGCGAGCGCCAGCGAAAACGGGACAGCACGCCGGCCGGCGCGTGGGTCGCCAGCGGCTGCTCGCCCAGGCCGTCCATCAGCACGAACACCACCTGCCCGGCACCGGCCAGCGCCGCAGCAAAAGTCTCGTCGGCCAGCAGCGGTGCGCGCAGCGCTGCCTGCCCCGCGTCCTGCGCCCGCGGCGATGGCGAAACCTGCGCCCGGTCGGACCCGGACGCCGGCGCAGCGAACCGGTCAGCCAGCGAAGCCGCGAGCGAGGCGATGCTCGTTGCGCGCGCGAAATCCGTGGGCGGCGTCAGGTTCGGGACCGACTTCGGCGGCTGATTCAATGGCGTCTTCCGTTGTGACCATGGCCGCGATGGGCGCCGGCCGGACCAGCCTGCGACATGCGGTTACCCACACGATAGACCTGCTGCGGCCGCCGGGTCTGAATGACCCTCGACGAACGGTACACAATCGTCGGCGCGCGCGGCACGACGACGGTGGGCGACACAAACACCACGGGCGGGCGGTACTGGACCGGCGGTGCCACGATGACCGGCGCAACCGGTGCATACAGCGGCGGTACGGGTCCGTAGACCGCTCCATACGGTGATCCATAGACCGGCGCCGGATAGATGACAGCCGCCGGGGGCGCATAACCGACACCGGCACCGACGTGGACCGAGCTGCCGTAGACCCCTGCCCGGCTGGCTGAAGCCGCACCGGCGGCGGCCCCGATCGCCGCGCCGGCAATCGCGCCGTCACGGCCTCCGATCGCCTGACCGATCAGTGCGCCTGCACCACCGCCGATGATGGCGCCGGCGACCGGTTGACCGGCCTGGGCCGGGACCGCCGCCAGCGCGATCACACTCGCAGACAACACGGCCAGAAGTCTGATCACCCGGGCCGCGCCGCCAGGGGAGGATCCCCGCCCGGCCGCCGCGCTGCCCGCATCAAGCGTTTCCAGGGCGGCACGAACGGACCGGCATTCTGTGCCGGCATGCCGGTTCCGGTCTTCGATTCGCAACAGTCGTGACAGTCTCATCTCGTTCTCCCGAAGCCCGCCGGACACGACGACGAGGCATGCCGGCTTCATGTCAGGGACTTCAGATCAAAGAGTAGGCCAGGTGCTGGCTGCCGAACAGCCCGGAACGTGCAAATCCATGTAAACGACCGTAAACATGGGCACAAACGGCTGCGGGCATGGACTGAGCCGCCCGGACGGACGGCGGCCCGTTCGCGAGGCTGGCGCGAAATTTCGTATCATTGGGGGTTCGGCACGATGGCCGCGCGTCTGTCCCTTCCGGATTCCTGGCGCGGTTCGGTGCCGTTTCGCGATCGTTGTCGTGTTGCCGTTCCGCTTGCTGTCCCGTTTCCCGTCCCGTTTCTTCATTGCCCCGCCCGACGCATGAATTCTCCTCTGGCTGCCGAAAAGCCTCGTTTCGTCCCCCAATCGAGCTATGCCTACGAAGAGCTGATCGAATGCGGGCACGGTCGTCTGTTCGGGCCGGGCAACGCACGGCTGCCCCTGCCGCCGATGCTGATGTTCGACCGCATCACGCAGATCTCGGCCACCGGCGGCGCCTTCGAGAAAGGGTTCCTGACAGCGGAGCTGGATATCCGGCCCGATCTCTGGTTCTTTGCCTGCCACTTCGAAAACGATCCGGTCATGCCGGGCTGCCTCGGACTGGATTCCCTGTGGCAGATGCTCGGTTTCTTCCTCGGCTGGACCGGCGCGCCCGGATCGGGACGTGCGCTCGGACTGGCGCAGCTGAAGTTCACCGGCCAGATCCTGCCGGAGACGAAACGGGTCGATTACCGCATCGACATCAAACGCGTGATCAATCGCCGACTGGTACTCGGCGTCGCCGATGGCGAAGTCCGTGCCGACGGCGAACTGATCTACCAGGCCACCGACCTGCAGGTCGGTCTCTTCGAAAATCCGAAATCGCTCTGACATGAACGAATCGCGCCGCATGCGACGCGTCGTCGTCACCGGAATGGGCATCGTGTCGTGCATCGGCACGGACGTGGCCCAGGTGCTCTCGTCCCTGCGCGAAGGCCGCTCGGGCATCTCCTTCATTCCGGAATATGCCGAAATGGGCTTTCGCAGTCAGGTCGCCGGCAAGCCGGTGATCGATCTCGATCAGGCCATCGATCGCAAGCTGCGCCGCTTCATGGGCGATGGCGCCGCCTATCTGCATCTGTGCATGGAACAGGCGATCGCCGACGCCGGGCTGAGCGCGGCGGAGGTCTCGCACGAGCGCACCGGGATCATCGTCGGCTCGGGCGGCCCGTCCACGCGCAACCAGGTCGAGGCCGCCCGGATCTGCCAGGAACGCGGCCCGAAACGGGTCGGTCCGTACATGGTGCCGCGCTGCATGTCGTCGACGACCTCGGCCACCGCAGCCACGAACTTCCGCATCCACGGCGTCAACTACACGATCTCGTCGGCCTGCTCGACCTCGGCGCACTGCATCGGCAACGCCGCCGAACTGATCCAGTGGGGCAAGCAGGACGTGATGTTCGCCGGCGGCGGCGAAGAGCTCGACTGGACGCTGTCGGTGCTCTTCGATGCGATGGGCGCGATGTCCTCGCGCTACAACGACCG
>DAIUFU010000102.1:0-7729 GCA_036844405.1 Burkholderiaceae bacterium
CGGTCGGTGCCTTCTACGGAGTCCTCGGACGGGCCGCTGTCGTGCACGTGAGCGCAACGCACCGCGACCGCTGCACGCGCTGTGGCGACTGCTTCCGCGTCTGCCCCGAACCACACGTGATCGCACCGGCGCTGTATGGAACCGGCACCGATCCGGGCCCGCTCATCACGAATGCCGATTGCATCCGCTGCGCCCGCTGCCTGGACGTCTGTGACGAAGAGGTGTTCACCTGGGCCGCCGTGGGATTCACACCCGAGGGCACCCGTGGGACGCCATCCGGCAACGGGAGTCGGGCGGCCGGACCGATGCCGGATGCCGCGATGATCCCCACCGGCACGGTTGCCCCGAACATCGCCGGATCTGCGCTGGCAGAGTCGGCCACTGCGCCGCCGATACCGATTCCGGCGAAAAGGAAAAAGAGTCGCCGCCTACAATGAACGTGGCGATCCCGATGGCGTGACGCCGACGCGATCGCCGCCATCGACCAGGAGCCTGGCTCTTCCCGCCCTCGATCTGCCTGCCGGCAGCGACGAACGGTCACCCATGCTCCGGGGCGCAACGTGCAGATCGCATTTCCCGCTGCCTGCATGTCGCCGACGAATCTGCAATCCGCAACCAGGAAAAAAACATGTCTGACCAGAGCCTCCTCGACAGCACCCGGATTTTTGCCGCACGTGAACTGGCCCCGCAAGCCGCCGAAATTGATCGTACCGGGGAGCTCCCGGCCGATCGCTGGGCCAGCCTGGGCGAGTTCGGTCTGGCCGGGCTGCAGATACCGGCGGAGCTGGGCGGACTCGGCGCGGATCGCCAGACCGCGCTGGCCGCGCTGGAAATCGTTGCCGGGGCCTGCGCGTCGCCGGCCTGGGCGCTGCTGGCACACATGACGGTGAGTGCGGGCATCCTCGCGCTCGGCACCGACGAACAGAAGAAGCGCTATCTGCCCGGGCTGGCACAGGCTCGCCTGATTGGCGGTGCGCTGGCGGCCACAGAGACCGGCGGCGGCTCGAATGCGGCGAGCATTCGTACCTTCGCCCGCCGCGAAGGCGACGAATACGTTCTCGACGGCGGCAAGTTCTTCATCAGTCAGGCCGGCGCCGGCGACGTCTATCTGGTCATGGCGCGCACCGACCGGAATCCCGGCCCGAACGCACTGAGCAGCTTCATCGTCGAAAAGACCGATCCCGGCCTCGGCTTCGGCGAGCGCGAGCAGACGATGGGCATCCGCGGCGTCGCGGTGCGCGAAATCTTTTTCGAGAACTGCCGTATCCCGGCCGATCGCCTGCTGGGCACTCCCGGCGGCGCGCTGGCGCTGATCGGTGCCATCGGCGCCACGAGCGTGCTCGGCGCCGCCGCGGCGGCCACGGGCATTGCCCAGGCTGCGGTCGACGTCACGATCGCGCATCTGCGCGAACGCACGGTTCTGGACCAGCCGCTGTCCGCGATCGGCGCAATCCAGGCGCGCATGGCGCGGGTGCTGCTGGAACTGGAAGGCGCACGCGCCTGGGTGGACCGCGGACTGGCGCGCGTGGAAAATCCGCAACCGGGTCCGCCGCTGCCGGTGTGGATGGCCAAGATCGGTGCCACCGAGGCCGCCGCGCACATCATCGATCAGTGCCTCGCCCTGCACGGTGCCATCGGCTACTCGCAGGCTCTGCCCATGGAGCGGTATTGCCGCGACATCCGCGCCTTCGGCATCCACTGGGGCAACAACGACGTCTTCCTCGACATGATCGGCAAGACGATCACGGGCTGAACATGCGCGCGAGATGACACCAGCGGTTCGACCACGGACACCGATCGCCGCGGATGAAGTGGTCGACGCTGCGCGCAGGTCGCTGAGCGCCGACCCGTCGCGCAGGCACAAGCCGATCGTGCGCCTGGTGCACGACGGCGTTCCCTACATCGTCAAGCGCGAGGAAAGCCGCGGTACGCGGCGCATGCGCTCCTGGCTGCTCAGCGCCGGCTGCGCCGTGCTGTTCCGCGAACTCGTGCATCCGGCCAGACTGCGTGCCGGCAATCTCGGCGATGAGGCCAGACGGCTGCGTCAGTTGCGCACGCACGGTGCGCGCGTGCCGGTGGTGATCGCCGAGGAACCTGAATTCCTCGTTCTCGAGGACTGCGGCGAAGACCTGGCCGACCGGCTCGGGCGGGTGGCCGCGCACGAGCGCCGGACACTGCTCGTCCAGGCGGTCGACGATCTTTCCGGCTTTCACCGCAGCGGCCTCTGGCATGGTACCGCCCAGTTGCGCAACCTGACGATGAAGAACGGACTGCTGCACCGGGTCGATTTCGAGGAGACCGCCGGCCACGCGCTTCCGCTCGACCTGATGCAGGCCTTCGATCTGATCCTGTTCTTTCACTCGGCCTTCGATTTTCTCGAAGGCGACGAGGCACGGGCAATGACATTGCTGCGGCGATATTTTTGCCACGCACCGCGCGCCGGCGTCGCCCGCGCACTGTGCCGCATCGAACGCGTGACCGGCCGTCTGGCCGACCTCGAATCCCTGCTGGCACGGCTTGCACACAGACACAAGGACGTGCGCCGGGCCCTGGAACTGGCGCGCCTGCTGCGCCAGTTCTGCCGTTCACAACTGGCGTGAGGGCGTGTCTTCCCAGAACTCCGACGTCGAATCCTGTTCGAGCCGGGCGCCCGGACCGGGACGGCGGGCGCGCAGATGCGCCAGCCAGTCGTCCAGCGCATCGACGTGCTCGGCCTCCTCGGCGGCAAATTCCGCAGCCAGCCGGCGTACATCCGGATCGGTGGCATGCATGCCGACCGAGCTGTAATACTCCATGCCGCGCACTTCATTGGCACGCGCATACTGCAGTGCCCGGAACGGATCGGAAAGCTGCTCGTAGGTCGCCTCGCCGCCCGCTTCGGGAGGCGCGGTCCAGCGATACTGCTCCGGCTTCAGCTCCGGCAGTTCCATGTCGCCGACCCGCTCGCGGATCTCGGCGTGATGCAGCTCCGAGAAATGCACCATGTCGCGAAACAACGCCCACACTTCGCGATTGCCGTGCGCTTTCATCATTTCCACCAGCTCGCGATAGCGATTGGCCGATTCGCGTTCGAGCGCAACCGCATGAGCGAGAAACTCGGGCAACGTGTAGTCCATGACCGCCATCCAGAATCCACGTCTATGGTGCCCGCGAACACCACGACATTCCATTGCTCTGGATCAAGCGATTCCGGCTTGTCAAGAGGACCGGTCGACGATCTGCGCACGCCAGGCGCGCAGGATGCGCTGCAGACGGGCCGCATGATCGGGGCCGATGCGGATCATGATCTTGCGTCCCGCCGACAGCGACTCGAGTGCCGGATCCTCGAAACGGTACTGGACGCGCGGCTGCACCAGAACGATCGGCCCGGTCACCGCCGGCGCCGTCAGCATGTCGTCGATCGCCGCGACGACCCGATCGTTCAGATAGCCCTGCGGGTAACCGAGCGCCTGATACTGCTCCTGCAGCAGCGGATAGAAATGCCGGTAGATCCGGGCCACGGCAGCCGGATCGAGCGCTTCGGCGAACTGCAGGAATGCATCGTAGCGCCGGAAATTGTCTTCCTGCAGGATCATCCGGCCATCGTCATCGTCCGCAATGACCAGCGGCCCGGGGACGGGGCGCAGGGCATTCCACTGTCCGGGTACCCGCTGGCGCGGAAGGTGGTCGACCGTCACGACGAACCGTCGTGCGAAATCCTGCAGATTGACGAAGCGTGCCAGCGTCTCACGCGACGCCAGCGTCAGCAGCGCTTCCAGGATCGACGGATCACTGGCGCCGGCTTCGGGCAGCGTACCGCTGCCGGCCACCCCGTCACCGGCGCGCAGCGGAAAGCGCGGCGCCTCCCCGGCCGGTGTCGAATCCGCTCCGGCCGACTCGTCAGCCAACCCGGCGGTCGGCACACCTGGCTCGAGCCCGCCGACGCCCGAAGAGCCTTCGGCCGCATCTCCGCCGGCAAGTGCCGCACGACCCGGGTCGGTGACGCCGGACGCCGCGCCAGATTCCGCATTCCCGTGCCCGGATGCACTGGATCGCTCCATCCCGGCCGACGGCGAAGATGACGCACTCGTCGAGCGTTGCTGCCAGAAATACCAGCCGGCAATGACGATCAGCACTGCAAGCAGCAGCAGCGCCCAGGGAAACCCGGTGCGGGGTGGACGGGACGAACGGGGGCTGTGTGCCGACATCAGGACTCCGGTGACAGGACAGCCACCCCGTGCGGGACAGCCTCAGCTCGCCGCCACGGACTCCCGGCTACACGACTCCCTGGTCGAGCATCGCGTCGGCAACTTTGACGAAGGCGGAAACATTCGCGCCGTCGACATAGTTTATCGTGCCGTCCTCACGCCGGCCATGGCGTACGCAGCTCTCGTGAATGGCCTTCATGATCGCGTGCAGCCGCTCGTCGACTTCGCCATGCGTCCAGCCCAGGCGCTGCGCATTCTGCGCCATCTCCAGGCCCGATGTGGCCACGCCGCCGGCATTGCTCGCCTTGCCCGGTGCATACAGCACACCCGCTTCATGAAACACGTCGACGGCTTCGAGCGTGCTCGGCATGTTCGCACCTTCGGCCACACAGAACACACCGTTGTTCACGAGCGCGCGCGCATCCGACTCGTCGAGTTCGTTCTGCGTCGCGCACGGCAGCGCGATGTCGACCGGAATGTGCCAGGGACGACGCCCGGCCTCGAACTGAAGGCCGCGCTCGGCAGCGAACTCCGACAGACGGCCACGCCGTTCGTTCTTGAGGACGAGCAGAGCCGCCAGCGATTCTTCATCGAACCCCTGTGGCAGATAGACCGTGCCGCCCGAATCCGATGCCGTGACGACTTTCGCGCCGAGAAAGCAGGCCTTCTCGATCGCATACTGTGCAACATTGCCCGAACCCGAGACCGAGACGGTCGCGCCTTCGAATCCGCGTCCGACGCGACGCAGCATCTCCTGGGCGAAATAGACGGTACCGAAGCCGGTCGCTTCCGGACGCATCAGACTGCCGCCATAGCTCAGGCCCTTGCCGGTGAACACGCAGGAGGAGTTGTTCACCAGCCGCTTCATCATGCCGGCCATGAACCCGACCTCGCGCGCACCGACTCCGATATCACCGGCCGGAACGTCGGTATCGGCTCCCAGATAACGGTGCAGTTCGAGCATCAGCGACTGGCAGAAACGCATCACCTCGCCATCGCTCTTGCCTTTCGGATCGAAGTCGGAGCCGCCCTTGCCGCCGCCCATCGGCAGCGAGGTCAGGGCATTCTTGAAGGTCTGCTCGAAAGCGAGGAACTTCAGGATCGACAGGTTCACCGACGGGTGAAAACGCATGCCCCCCTTGTAGGGGCCAATCGCCATGCTGTGCTGCACGCGAAAAGCGCGATTGACACGTGTGCATCCGCTGTCATCGACCCACGACACGCGAAACTGGACAACCCGGTCGGGTTCCACCAGGCGCTCGAGCAGCGCGTGATCGCAATAGCGCGGGTTTTCACGCAGAAACGGCCAGATACTGTGCATCACTTCCCGGACCGCCTGCAGGTACTCCCGCTGGTCCGGGTCGCGCTGCGCAACCGCGACGAGAAATGCTTCCGGGGACTCGTATTTCACCGGAACTCCTGAACGAAGCCAACCGTTCATCGTAGCAAATTTTCAGGACGTCCCTGTCTCTTCGACCGCCTGTTGCATACCGTACACAACCGCATCGCTCCGTCACGGACCATCGCGCCAGTCATGGCACGACCCGTCGTACCGCCCCGCCGCATGCGGGTGACGACGGCAGATGCTCCCGATATACTCAGCGCTCCTTCATCGAGAAATCGACGATGCTGGTTCCCGAACGAAGACGACCGATCGGAGCGTGAATCTCCTGGGAGACGCTCACGAACACCCCAGGCTGCTGCAGATAGAGCACAGTTGCTTCCACTTTCACCGGAATGCCCATGTAGCGGCCCGTGCCCGAGCAATCGATCTGCGTGGCCCGGCCGGGAATCGCCGGATGCACGCTGGAAGCCGCGCGATCGTCGCCGACGACACAGTCCTCGATCAGCCTGCCCGAACCATCGTCGTATTCGAGATGAAACCGGGCGCCCGTGGACAGCGGCAGATGCAGCCCCTCGATCCGGACGTCAGGCTCGGCACGCCCGGGCTTCAGATGGATGAGACCGCGCGCGCTCACGCGTTGCACGGTGCGCTTGACCGCACCGTCTTCGTCGAGTTCATCGCGCACCATCGCGCTCAGTCCCGCAGGCGCGCCCGGCGGCGTCCCGGCAAAGGTTTCCCGATAGCGGCGCGGCGAGCGCATCGGCCGGGTCGTCACCGTCGTCCAGCGAAACGGCCGAATGCCGTGGCCCGTGCCGATGAGCCCGGATGCGCGCAATTGCGCCAGGGTTTCCGGGGGAACCAGGGCACCGGGATCGACCGTCGCCGCAGGCACGGGTGCTGCGAACATCGCGCTCGCCAGCAGGCCGAGCACACGTCGCCGCCCACTCCATCGCACACCCGCCCGACGGCGGCCGATGCGCAGGAGTCCGTGTCGCTCGCGCGCGATCGAACACATGGCCGTACCGCCGGATCCGCCGGGTCAGACCTGGCGGATCCCGGCCAGCAGCCAGCCGCCAGGGCCGTCGACCGGCCTGGTCAGCGTCCAGATTTCGTCGAACGGATGCGCCGCCCGATCGGCCTGCTCGCGCATCATTCCGTTGAAGCGTACGCTGGCCAGATGCTCATCAGGCGTCGATTCGATCGCGAGCAATTCGACGTCGAGCGTCAGCACATCGGTGCGATTGGTCGCACCGGCGCGCTCGTCGATCTGCAGCGCAAGCTCGGCATACACCTCGGGCGTCGTGAAATCGCGCAGATCGTTCCGATCGCCGGCATCGAATACTGCCTGCAGGCGCACGAACTGCACGCGCGCATTGCGCGTGAAGCCTTCCACGTCGAAACCTGCCGGAATCGGTGCCGCCCCGGTCGATGCCCCCGGCCCGGCCGACGCCGTGACGACCCCACGCTCGCCGGCCCGGTCGGTCTGGCCGAGGCCGCCTGAAGACGTTGCCGACCCGGGCGTGGAGCGATCCGGCGCAAAATGCGCCGTAGTCGCCCGACCGGCTGCAGTATCGGCCGGTGCAGCCTGAGCACCCTGCCAGGCCGGCTGCGGCGCACCGGCGCCGCGCGCGGCCAACCGCCGGAACACGACCACGACGACGGCGGCGAGCAGCAACAGCAGGAGCAGAGTGCCCATTTCTTCGCCCAGTCCGAGGTGGCTGGCCAGGGCGGCCAGTCCCAGGCCCGCGGCCACACCTGCCAGCGGTGCCAACCAGCGGTTGCCGCCGCTCTGTCCGGGTACCGCGCCCGGACGCTGCGGTGCCTGTGGCGCGGCCTGCCGCGGCGGCTGCGCATTGCGCTGCACCGGCGCAGTCGACTGGCGGCCGAACGACTTGCCGCCGCCGAGGCGGCGCGCGTCGGCTTCAGGGATGGCCAGTGAAAATCCGGCCACGAGAATGATCAGCACCGACAGGTAACGAAGCATCCGTTTCATCTTGTCTCCATGAAAATGCATGGGCTGTACCCCGGAACGCGACACCGATGGTACAAGGCGTGAAAAACGACGGCAGAAGGGTACCGAAGCCGGACAGTACCTGAACCGGGCGTCACGGGTCCGGCCGCGCGGATCCTGCCGGTACGCGAGGACAGGAACGCATCGCCGGCCTGTGCCGGCACCGGTCACGAACGCGTGACCTCG
>DAIUFU010000103.1:0-2227 GCA_036844405.1 Burkholderiaceae bacterium
CAAATCATCCTTGCATTCATGGAGTAACACTCCATAATTGCACGCATGTTAAGGCGTAACCTACATGCGGAAGTCCTGGCGGCACTCAAGGAAATGCCCGCGGTGGCGCTGTTGGGACCGCGCCAGGTGGGCAAGACCACACTGGCTCATGCCATCGCCGAGACGCGGCCGTCTCTGTATCTCGACCTTGAGTCGCCCGCAGACCGGGTCAGGCTGGCAGAGCCCGAACTGTACCTGAGCCAGCACGCCGGCAAGCTGGTGGTTCTGGATGAGATCCAGCGCGTGCCGGAACTGTTCAAGACACTGCGCGGCCTGATCGATGTGGGTCGGCGCGCGAACCGGCGTACCGGCCGCTTCCTGGTGCTGGGCTCGGCCTCGCTGGAACTGCTGCGGCAGTCGAGTGAATCGCTTGCCGGACGCATACGTCATCTTGAGCTGACGCCATTCACAGCCGGCGAGCTGCCGCGCGAGATGCTGGACACCCTGTGGGTGCGCGGCGGCTTTCCGGACAGCTATCTGGCCCGCGACGATGCCGTGAGCCTGCGCTGGCGCCGTGATTTCATCCGCACCTATCTGGAACGCGACGTGCCACAGTTGGGGCCGCGCATCCCCGCCGAAACGCTGCGCCGCTTCTGGACAATGCTGGCGCACCAGCAGGGCGGCCTGCTGAATGCGGCTGCCCTTGCCCGATCACTGGGCGTGGACGGCAAGACGGTAGCCTCCTATCTCGACCTGCTGGTGGACCTGCTGCTGGTGCGACGCCTGGCGCCCTGGCATGCGAACGTCGGCAAACGGCTGGTGAAGTCGCCCAAGGTCTACGTGCGCGACAGCGGCCTGGTACATGCGCTGCTTGGCATTGGGGAACTGGAGGCGCTGCTTGCCCACCCGGTGGCAGGGGGAAGCTGGGAGGGCATGGCGATCGAATCGCTGCTGGCGTCCGCGCCGGCCGGCACCGAAGCCTGGTTTTACCGTACCGCCGCCGGAGCGGAACTGGATCTGCTGGTGCGGCTTCCGGGGCGTCGCCAGCCGTGGGCAATCGAGATCAAGCGCTCGCTGGCCCCGAAGCTCGGGCGCGGATTTCACGCAGCCTGCGAAACGGTGCAACCGGAACGCTGCTTCGTCGTGTACGGTGGCACGGAAGCGTTCCCGCTGGATAGCGAAACGACGGCAATATCCTTGACGGATCTGTGTGCGGAGCTCGGCCAGGCATGAGCCAGTTCGCCTTTCTTCAGTCCGGGTGGAGTTCGTCGACATGATCATCGAGCATCTGACGACTCGCGGTCTTGTGGACAAGGGCGTGCTGTACGAGTCGCCCTTCACCGACACCGCGCCCAGCGGTCCGGACGAGCTGTTCGGGAACGAGGAGCTGTAACAGCCCCACCCTACCCCCCCCCGAACAAGACGGAAGCAAGGGGAAGCACGGCTCCCCACATACATACAACCCCGGCATATGTACTGAGCAAAGCGTTCCGGTGCGTCTCTAGACTGGGTTCTCGATCCGACCGAACCGGAGGAGACACGTCATGAGAATCATCGATCGCCGCTCATTTCTCCAGTTGGCCGGCGCCGCAGGAGCCGCCGGTCTCGTCCACTTTCCCGATTCGCCGTTCCTGCGCAGTGCGCTGGCAGCCGAGACGGCGTCCGTCGACTCGATCATCCACGGCAAGAGCGCGAAGATGATCGTGCACAACGCGAAGCTGGGCGTGATGGAGACGCCGCTCGCTGCATTGCGGACGTCGATGCGTACATCCAAGGAAATCGCGTATACGCGCATGCATTTCCCGGTCTCGGGTGAAAACGCCTGGCATGCGACGATCGATCCGGCGCCGCAGACGATGATCGAGCAGTGGCGCATTCGCGTCGGAGGTCTCGTCCAGCGCCCGAAGACGGTGACGATGGCGGATCTGCAGCGCATGCCGATGGTGCAGCGTACCTCGGTCATGCAGTGCGCCGGCAACGGGCGTTCGTACTACTGGGACAAGGCGAAGACGCCCGGTTCGGGATGGCAGCACGGCGGCATGGCCAACCTGTCCTGGGAAGGCGTGCCGGTGCGCGCACTGCTCGACAGTCTCGAATTGAACCCGAGCAACGAGGTGCGCTATCTCACGGCGAACGGGCGCGACGTGCCGGTGGTTTCGGGCGGTGCCGATCTGATCAAGAGCATTCCGCTCGATGCGCCGCAACTGGATGACGCGATCCTCGCACTGCGCATGAACGGCGAGCCGAT
>DAIUFU010000103.1:2327-7654 GCA_036844405.1 Burkholderiaceae bacterium
TGGCGAGCGGCGCGCACGAGATCCGGGTGCGTGCCATCGACGCCTGGGGTCGTACACAGCCAACCGACGGCCTGACGACATGGAACCCGGGCGGCTGGGACTGGCACGGCATCGACCGGGTGCCCTTCCAGGTAGCGTAGATCGGCGGAGCGATTCGTGCGCGCGCACGGACAGCCCATGGCGGCGCGATTCGACGCTCATCGGGGTACCGGTGCGGGCGTCGCGATGTCGGCGATCGACGGCGTGCACCGGTTCGGCGCACTGGTGTCGGGTTCGGTGCCGACGTTTGCACTGGCACTGGTGATCGTGCTCGGCATCGCGACCGCCATCAGCTCCGCGGCGCACGCTGCCGACCTCAAGCTGCCCGACGGGCCTGGCGCCGATCTCGTCTATGCGCGCTGCCGCACTTGCCACGACCTGCAGTATCTCATCGACTCCGCCGGACTGATGCCGGCGCAGTGGGACGCAGTGCTGAAGTCGATGCACGATTACGGCCTGACGCTGCCCGACGCGGAACGCACGCAGATCCTGCACTATCTGTCGACCTGGCTCGGCCCGAATCCACCGCCCGCGACTGCGGCGACGGCACAGGCCGCGCTCGACGGACGCACCCTCTACGAGCGCAACTGTTCTGCCTGCCACGGCGCCGACGCCCGCGGCGACCCCGGGCGCATACCGCCGCTGGCCAACAACAGCGATCTGCGTCGCGACACGCTGCTGCCGGTTCTCGTCGTGCTGCACGGTCTCGACGGACCGATCGAGGTCGACGGACAGCACTTCGATTCGAGCATGCCGCCGTTCGACCACCTGTCGAACGAACAGATCGCCGCCATCGTCAATTTCGTGCGCACCGAAGCGGTACCGGATGCGCCGCACGAAGCCGTAACGGCGGCGACCGTCGGCGCGCAGCGCGAACAGACGCTCAACCCCCGGGACGTGCACGCCTGGCGCGAACAGCATCTTTGAACGTTTTTGCGCCGCGTCTGGTGCAAACAGTCGACGCTGCCTGACGCCGCCCCCGGCCGCGATCGGATGGCGGGCCGGGCAGCGGGCCACGTACCGGATCCGTCAACCGGGATCCGGCAGTGCCTCCGATCTGCCTGCCTTCGGACTCCCGCTCTCAGACAGCCTTTTCATACTGCGCGATCAGCGCCATCGCTTCCTCGTACAGCCTCCGGCCGTCCGGCGTCGCCGCGATCCAGGCATCGATCACCGGCTGCGTCGTCTTCTGCCAGCGCCGTTTTTCGTCAGGATCCAGCCGGATGATCCGATGGCCCATTTCCTCGGCCTGTGCGATGCCGGGCAGTTCCGCCAGATCCCAGGCGCGGCCGATCTCCCGGATGAAGTGATCGCCCGAATGGTGGTCGATGACCTCCTTCAGGTCGGGCGGATGTACCGGGCATCCGGCCGGCCGCCGATCCGCGCCTGGGCGGGTACAAGGCGCCGTAGGGCCGCTGTACAGCGGAGATGGATGGCGCAGCCCGACACCCGCTTCGGCGAGTCCGTTCGTCCGCGGGGTCCCGGCTGCTTCGCCAGTCCGCCCCCCGGAGCCGGGCCCTCGACCGGTACCCGCGCCAGGACGTACACTGGCCTGCAGGCACGTCGAGGAGAAATCATGGAAAACACCGAAAACCGCCGCCTTCGCCGGATGTCGGCATGAAAAGGCAGCGCGTTCATCGCCTGACGAGGCCGGCAGTCGCTCTTTCGTGCGCCCTGGCCGCCGGTTGCCTGCTCGCACCGCCGGAACAGGGGCTGCTGCGCACTGCCCATGCCCAGACGACGGCCGGTGCCGCAGGCCATCCGGTCGATCTGCGCCCGCACCTGAACCTCGAAGCGTCGGCGGCGCGCGAAGTCACCCAGGACCGCGTCGTCGCCGTGCTCTACGCCGAGCAGGAGTCGGCGGAGCCGGCGGTCAGCCAGTCGCAGGTCAGCCGCGTACTCGCGCCGGCACTGGCGCGGCTGAAGAAGATCGCCGAAGTCGAGGTGCAATCCTCGGGCTACCGCACCGAGCCGGTCTGGCAACAGGGCCGGATCACCAGCTGGCGCACGCGCGGCTCGTTGCAGATCACGGGCAAGCCGTCGGAATCCTTCAATACCCTCGTGGGCGAACTGGCGACGACGCTCAACGTCCAGTCCCTGGGCTACCAGCTCAGCCGCGAAGCGCACCTGGCGGCCGAACAGGAACTGATTGCGCAGGCGGTCGAGGTCTTTCGCGCGAAAGCCGGCGCGGCCGTGCAGGCCATGGGTTTTCGCGGCTACGAATTCGGCGAAGTCACGCTCGGCAGTTCCCTGCCGCCCGACGCCGGACCGATGCCCCGGGTCGCAATGATGGCCGCCCGGGCCGATGAAGCAGTACCGCTGCCGGGCGCCGAAGGACGCACGACCGTCACGGTCAGTCTGCGCGGCAATGTGATCCTGCAGCAGTGACGAGGTGCCGGACGGACGGATGCCTCACGCCCAGGTGCCCGGAACGAGAATCGAGCGATCGACGTCCTGGATGTCGCGCCGGCCGCAGAAGCCCGTCGTGGTGTCGAGTTCCTTGCGGATGATCTCGAGCGCCGTCGTCACGCCCGGCTCACCCATCGCGCCCAGCCCGTAGAGAAAGGGGCGGCCGATGTAGACACCGCGCGCGCCGATGGCCACGGCCTTGAGCACGTCCTGGCCCGAGCGCACGCCGCCGTCGAAATGCACTTCGATGCGATCGCCGGCTGCGTCGACGATCGCCGGCAGCGCGCGGATCGATGACAGGGCGCCGTCGAACTGACGGCCGCCGTGGTTCGAGACGATGATCGCATCCCAGCACCGAGGCGCGGCCCGGCCTCGAAGTGCCCGATGCCTTCGGCGAAATGCCGCCGCGCCTGTTGCAGTACCGGTTCCATGTTCCCCGCGCCACCCCCTGCCGCGGCCCCTGGGCCTGCGCGCGCCCGGCTCCGCTCCCTCACCCCCGCCGCGGCTGCCGCAGCCACAGCGCCATCAGGCCCACCCGCCCGCGCACGCCGAACTTGGCGTACAGGCTGGCCGCGTGCTGGTGCACCGTGCGGTGGCCGATGCCCAGCCGCCGCGCGATGTTCTTTTCGCTGGCATCGCTCAAGAGCTGCGCCAGCACGTCGCGCTCGCGCGCTCAGCGGCGCCTGCGCGCCGAGCAGGCCGCGCACCAGCAGCAGCTCGCGCTGGAACGCGGCGCTGCCGAGCAGGAAGAAACCCAGCAGATTCCGCTCGCGCTCGCCGAAGGGCCGCTCGCCGTGCCGGCGGTCGAGCACCAGGTGCGCCTCGCAGTCCGGCGTGGCGGCGAAGGCGCCGTTCAGCCGGTCGTCGATGCGCTCGTCCGCCAGCGCCTCGCGCACGATCCAGCTACGCCGCCACACCGCGTCGTCCAGCAGCTCGTGCCGCAACAGGCTGCGCGTGCGGCCGGCGTCGCGGACGATGGCGCCGGCGTAGGGCTCGACCTCCCCCGCCTCCAGGGCGCCGGCCAGTGCGCGCGCCATCTTCTGCCGCTCGTCGCGGCAGTGCAGGTGCTCCGCCGTGCGGATGCGCCAGCCGGACATCGCGTCCCCCGCCGCCGCGCCCTCGCGGTCGGCCGCCACCCAGGTGGCGTTGCTGGCGCCGACGTGGCTCGCCAGCCGCGCCAGGCAATGGCGCAGCGCCGCGTCGCACTGCGCCGCCGGCGCCTCGGCCAGCTCCCGCCACAAGGCGGCCAGCAGGCGCATGTCCGCGTCCCTGAGCATGCCCGTTGGTTTCATGGTGCCCCCTTGCTCCCGGTGCGCGTCGGAGGTGGCGGTACCGTCCGAAGCGGACGGCGCCGGCCCGTCCGGAGTGCGGTGGCAAGACCAACGCAATCCTTTCAAGGAGGTGCGCAATGGGAACCATGACAATCCGGGTGATCAATCGCTCGACGCATGAATTCACCTGCACGGGAAGTTGGGGGAGCGAGATTTCGTGCTCGAAAGACCTATCGATTCGGGGAATGGGAAGTCTACCGATATCGGCACGATCGATATCCCCCACATGCTGAAAAACAGGGACGGCAACTGGGGCTGGTGGTATATCGCTCGCCTTCTTCCCCGGTCCTCCACCCACGCATGCCCGTTCGATCCGCTTGCTCTGCCCCCCCTGCGCCGCCTGGCCAATGAGCAGTGGACCGCGTTGATGCAGACCACCAGTAAATACGCGCCCTGGAATGAAGCAAAAACCTGGCTGCAGTCGCGCGCCGCAGGCCAGCAGCCGCAGATACCCAAGTCACGCTTGCCCGCTGCACGGCGATGACGCACATTGAGCTGGCGCTCGAGGTTCTGGCCGATTTCGAGCGATTTCTTGGACACGTGGCCCGATTTCAGGTGGAAGACGTTCCAGCGCGCTTGCAGCAGATCATCAACGCCACACAGATATTGACCGAGAACCCTCCGATTGGCAGCCTGGTGCCCGACGGCCCGCGAGAATTCGTGATCGGCCGCGACAGCCGCGGTTGCGTTGCGCTGTATCGCTATTTGCCCGACATCAATAGGGTCTTCATATTGACGCTGCGGGCGCAACGGCAATCAGGATTCAAGCGATGGCGTGGTATTTGACGTTCAGGAGTGGGCGGACATGAGTTCTGCACAGCCGGCCGGACGGATCACGATCAAGGGCGCAGAAAGTGACGTGGATACCAATCGGGCGTGCCGGCAACGACCACACCGTCGGTGGCGGTGTGCCACGTCTTTGTCAAGGATTCCACCTCGGAGCACGACCTGACATGCGCCATTTGATTTCCTTTGCCGACGTCGAGCTGACACCCATCCGCTCGCGCGGCCCCGGCGGGCAGAACGTCAACAAGGTGTCGAGCGCGGCGCACCTGCGGTTCAACGTGATGGGATCTTCGTTGCCAGACGAGGTGAAGCAGCGCCTGCTGGAGCGGAAGGACAAGTGCGTGACCGGGGACGGCAGGATTGTGATCAAGGCGCAAACGAGTCGCTCATGGGCGCAGAACAAGGCCAACGCTCTGGCGCGCCTGCAGGCCATGGTCGACGAGGCCGCGCGCCCACGGTGGGTGCGCAAGCCGACCAAGCCGACCCGGGCAAGCAAGCGCCGGCGGCTGGAAGAAAAGAAACGGCGCTCGGCGCTGAAGGCGCAGCGCGCCAGAGTTGACGGCTGATTGGATTCGGCCTGCGGCTTGGCACGGCACATGAAGGAGGCGCTGCCGACCGAACACAACGGCAGGTGACAAGACACGAGCGCAAGCGCCCGGAGACCACCGAATACCAGTCCGGAGTGGCCGGACTGGCCGGACAAGCCCTAGCGGCACAACTGCTCCAGTCGCTTGCGCTCATGAGCGTCGACCCGCACGGCGG
>DAIUFU010000104.1:0-7611 GCA_036844405.1 Burkholderiaceae bacterium
CGCGCTGCAATGCCGCCCAGGCCGCTTCGGGCAGTGAAAAGTTGTAATGGATGCCGGAGATGGTCTGCATGCGCCGGCCGTAGCGGTGTGACAGACCCTGCCGATACACCGTCTTGGCGCGCCCGACATTGGAGATGCCGTAGCGTGCCAGCGGAATCCGGTTTTCTTCCGGCAGGCCGCAGGGCATGCTCGCGCCCCAGAGGATCTCGTCACCGATGTGGCGGTAGACGAACTGGTGCAGTTCGATCAGCTCGGCCAGGCAATCCGGAGCGGAGGCGTGCACGCCGGTGATGAGTTCGAGCTGCGCTTCGCTGAAATCGGTCGTGATGTGCGGATGCGCCAGTGCCGAACCGAGTTCCGCCGGATGCGGGGTCAGCGCCAGGAAACCGTCGCGGCGCGTGCGCAGGCTCTCCTTCTCGATGCCGCGGCGCAGCCCGCGCAGCCACTGCGGCGCGAGCGCCTGCAGGCGCGTCTGCAACAGCCGCTCCGGTTGACCGGCAGGCGCGCCTTCGGTGACGACAGTGGCGTCGGCCGGCGGCGAAGCACACGGGGAAGATTCAGCAGGAGAGGATGACATCGGATCGGACCGCGCCCGGAGCGAAGCGGGATTGCTCCCGCCAATGGCAGGAAACGGCGGGCGTTTTCTGCCGGAGTCGCTTCGCAGGCATTTGTTGTGGGTTGGAATTCGACGGTGCCGCCGCGGCGACACCGGGAGATGAGCTCAGGGATTCCCGAGAAAGTCGCGCTTGCCGACCGGCACACCGAGATGGCGCAGGATGTTGTAGGCGGTCATCGTATGGAAATAGACGTTCGGCAACGAATGACCGAGCAGCAGCTGAAGACCCTTGTAGCAGGTCTCCTGCCCGGTGACCGGCAGGACGACGTCATCGTCCTCCGTGCCGTCGATGCGCGCTGCCGGAATGCTGTGCAGGAATTCGATCGTGCGGGCGATGCGCTCCTGGAGTTCACCCAGCGTCTGCTCATCATCCACGTAATGCGGTACCTCCATGCGTGCCAGCCGGGCCGCCACGCTGCGCGCCTTGTCGCAGGCGATCTGCACCTGTTTGGCGAACGGATACATGTCGGGTGCGAGACGGTACTGCATCAATGCGGCCAGTTCGATCCGGCCGGCATCGACGTGCGCCTGTGCCTTGTCGAGCATGCCGGACAGGTTGCCGAGAACGTTCGCCAGGCGCGGAACGCTGATCTGATACATCGTGATGGTCATTGCGTACTCCCGTCGATGCCGGGCTGCGGGTCGGCATCGTGTCACCTGAATCCATGCTTCCCTGGCGGACTGCCTTGCGGATGGTTCCGCCGAACGTCCCCGACACCTCGTCAGTCGGTGATCCGGATCGGCCGCGGCTGGGTCAGTTCCTCCGGTCGCATCAACCGATCCAGTTGTGCCTTCGTCAGCAGCCCGCGCTCGAGCACGAGCTGATAGACGCTGCCGCCGGTACGATGGGCTTCGGCCGCCACCGACGTCGCGTTTGCATAGCCGATGTAGGGGTTCAGCGCAGTAATGATGCCGATCGAATTTTCCACCATGTCACGCAGCCGCTCGCGATTCGCGGTGATGCCGTGCACGCAGCGCGTGGCCAGCGTGAGGCAGCCGTTCTGCAGATGCCTGATGCTCTTGAACAGGCTGTGCGCAATGATCGGTTCGAAGGCATTGAGCTGCAACTGTCCGGCTTCCGCTGCGAACGACACCGTAACATCATTGCCGATGACCTCGTGGGCGATCTGGTTGACCACTTCCGGAATCACCGGATTGACCTTGCCCGGCATGATCGACGAGCCGGCCTGCATCGGCGGCAGGTCGATTTCGTTCAGTCCTGCGCGCGGCCCCGACGACAGCAGGCGCAGATCGTTGCAGATCTTCGACAGCTTGACGGCCACCCGCTTGAGCACCCCGGACAGTTGCACGAAATCACCGCAGTCCTGGGTCGCCTCGATCAGGTCTGGCGAAGTCGCCAGCTGCACGCCCCAGATCTTCGACAGGCTTGCGCAGACCAGCCGCGCGTAATCGGGCGGCGCCGTGATGCCGGTGCCGATCGCCGTGCCGCCGAGATTGATCTCCAGAATCAGCTTGACGGCCGCACGCAGACGTGCCTGATCCTCGCCGAGCATCGTCGCGTAGGTGGAGAACTCCTGCCCGAGCGTCATCGGCACGGCATCCTGCATCTGCGTGCGCCCCATCTTCAGGACGTCGGCGAATTCTTCCGCCTTGGTCGCGAACGCCTGGCGCAGTTGCTCCATCGCTTCGATCAACTGGCCGATCCCGGACCAGGCGGCCAGCTTCACGGCCGTCGGATAGACGTCGTTCGTGCTCTGGCTCATGTTGACGTGCTCGATCGGGTGCAGCGTCCGGTAATCACCGCGCGCCTTGCCCAGATGTTCGAGCGCGCGATTGGCAATCACCTCGTTCGCATTCATGTTGGTCGACGTCCCTGCCCCGCCCTGGATGACGTCGACGACGAACTGGTCATGGAAGGCGCCGCCGAGGATTTCCTCGCAGGCGCGTTCGATCGCACCGGCACGCTGCGCATCGAGTACGCCGAGTGCGTGATTGGCCTGTGCCGCCGCCTGTTTGATGGCCGCCAGGGCGCGCACGAGTTCCGGATAGATCGAGATCGGCGTATCGCTGATCGGGAAGTTCTCGAGCGCGCGCAGGGTGTGCACGCCGTAGTAGACATCCGCGGGAACCTCACGATCGCCAAGCAGATCGTGTTCGGTACGGGTAGCAGCAGGGTTCATGGGAATCGGGGCAGAAATGGGCAAAAAGGGTGTGAAAGACGAAAGGGACGAAAGAAGACGAGGAACGAAAAAAAGCGACGGGCCAGGAAAACAGGTCGGGGACGCTGCACCCGGCTGCCGGGTTCAGCCCGGCTTGCCGTCGAGCCTTGGCCGCGTCAGCACGGGCCAGTAGCGCACGAGGTACAGGCCGAAGGCGGCAACCCAGAACAGTGCCGACAGCTGCACATAACCGACCAGTCGCGCTGGCTCGAACAACGGCCCGAACACGCGCAGCGCGGCCGACAGCCCGACCAGCACGAACATGGCGATCTCGAAGTCATCGGCACGCAGCGGCCTTCCGGTATGCCCGCGCGCCGTGCGCGTCATCATGCCAAGTGTCAGCATGCCGATCGCCCCGGCTGTCAGCGCGTGCACCGCCAGCGAGTGCGTGCCCAGCCCGAACGCTGCGCCGGCGCGCAGCAGCAGGTGCACGACGATCCAGGCATAGGCGACGTGCAGCACCCAGACAAGTGCCGTCGTGCGCGAGAAAGTCCGCAACGGCTGCCACAGCGCCAGGCGCACGCCGTGCGCAAGAGCCGCGATCAGTGCAATCAGACCTGCCAGCAGTCCGGCCGCCGGCAAGTCGGCCAGCGCCGGCAGATCCGCCAGGAAAAGCGCGATGACCGCACCCAGCGAAACTTTCTCGACGAGCGGGTGACGGCGCGCGGCCAGACCGGGTATGCCGTTGTTGGTGAACATCGGCACCACCCGCCCCGCCATGACGACCATGATGAACAGAACGAGGTCCAGGGCCAGACGCAGCGCCGGCAGCGGATCGATCCGCACGATGCCCTGCAGTGTTGCCTGTGCCAGCAGGGCCAGCAGCGCGAACAGACCGAACAGGCCGATGAAGAAATAATTGCGCCGATTGTGCGCGCGCACGATCGGCACACCGATGCCGATGGCCACGGCGATGGCAAAACCGGCATTGGCCAGCGCCGTCGCCAGCGGCCAGGGCGTGAATGCCAGCACGCGCGCGAGCAGCCAGATGGCGACGATCCCCATCAGCGGCGCGCCGGTCGGTGTCGGCCGTCCCGTCCAGTTGCGTACGGCGGTGAGCAGAAATCCGGCAATGACGGCCAGCGCGTAGCCGAAGATCATTTCGTGCGCATGCCACATCGGGCCGGCCAGCACGGGATGCTGCACGCTGCCGCCGAACTGCAGCGCCCAGACGGCGATGTCGAACAGCGCGAAGATCGCCGCGGCCAGATACAGTGGCCGGAACCCGAGTTGCCACAAGGCGAAGTCGGGAACAACGGGAGCCGCCGCACGGCCGGGACGCTGCACCGGGGTTTCTTTCATGCCTGCTCCGTCAGCAGCGCCGGAAGACCATGCCGCCGGTCGCGCCAATTCCGTCCGCGCGGGACGTCGACCCCGGCCATGGCCATGCGCAGCCCTTCAATACAGGATCCGGCATCGGATCGTTCCCTCGATCGCCGACAGTTCGTCCAGTGCGATCTGGCTGGCGTCGCTGTCGATGTCGATCACGACGTAGCCGACGAGCGGATTGGTCTGCAGGTATTGCGCCGACACGTTCACGCCGGCATGGGAAAAGCGCTTGTTGATGTTGGCGATGATGCCCGGCACATTGCGGTGGATGTGCAGCAGCCGCGATTTCCCGATGTGCTCGGGTAGCGCCACTTCCGGAAAATTGACCGCCGATACCGTCGAACCGTTGTTGCTGTATCGCAAGAGCTTGGCCGCGACTTCGCCACCGATGTTGGCCTGCGCCTCCGAGGTCGAACCGCCGATGTGCGGCGTCAGGATGACGTTGTCGAAGCGTGTCAGCGGCGACTCGAAAACCCCGTCGTTGCCCTTGGGTTCAACCGGAAAGACGTCGATGGCCGCACCCAGCAGATGACCGCTTTCCAGCGCCTGCGCCAGGTCGTCGATGACGACGACGTTGCCGCGTGAGGCGTTGATCAGGAACGAACCGGGTTTCATGATCGACAGTTCGCGCGCCGTGATCATGTCGCGCGTGGCCGGCGTCTGCGGTACGTGCAGGGTGACGACGTCGGCCAGCCGCAGCACCTCTTCGAGCGAGGCGGCCTGGCGCGCATTGCCCAGCGGCAGCTTGCTCTCGATGTCGTGGAACACGACGCTCATGCCCAGCTGCTCGGCGAGCACGCCGATCTGCGTGCCGATATGCCCGTAGCCGACGATGCCGAGCATCTTGCCGCGAACCTCCCAGGAGCCGGCAGCGCTCTTTTCCCAGACGCCGCGGTGCAGGTTCGCGTTCTTGCGCGGAATGCCGCGCATCAGCATGATGATTTCGCCCAGCACCAGTTCGGCAACGCTGCGCGTGTTCGAGAACGGGGCGTTGAAGACCGGAATGCCGCGCAGCGCCGCCGCATCCAGATCGACCTGGTTGGTACCGATGCAGAAGCAGCCGATCGCTGTCAGTTTCGGCGCGCTGCCGAGCACCTCGGCTGTCAGTTGCGTGCGCGAGCGGATACCGACGAAATGGGCGCCCTCGATCGCCTGTGCCAGTTCTGCTCCCGACAGCGACTCCTTCCAGGTCTCGATATTCGTGTAGCCGTCCGCACGAAAGACATCGGCGGCCGACGAGTGGATGCCCTCGAGGAGAACCACCTTGAGTTTCTCCTTGGGGACCGAAAGGCGTTGGGCTGACTGCGTCATCGAGGGTGCAACCGTGGGTTCGTTCCGGCCGATGCGACGAAGCATCGCGCGAAACGGAGGCGAAAGGGCGCTATTGTAGATCGTGCGAACCGGAAGGAGCCGGAAACGGGGTGGCGCTCAGTGGCGTAATCTTGCGCTCCTGCCCATGTTGACAGGAGACGGGAGGATGCAAGGCAAGGATCAGGCACGCGCAGCGGTCGAACAGGAACTGCGCGCCGCGGCGCTCGAATATCACCGCGTGCCGACGCGCGGCAAGATCTCCGTGGCACCGACCAAACCGCTGTCCAACCAGCATGACCTGTCGCTCGCGTACTCGCCCGGCGTGGCGTACGCCTGTCTGGCGATCGAGGAAGACCCGGTGCTCGCGGCCGAATACACGAGCCGCGGCAATCTCGTCGGCGTCGTCACCAACGGCACGGCGGTACTCGGTCTGGGCGACATCGGTCCGCTGGCGGGCAAGCCGGTGATGGAAGGCAAGGCCTGCCTGTTCAAGAAATTCGCCGGCATCGACGTCTTCGACATCGAACTGGCCGAGCGCGATCCGCAGCGGCTGGTCGAGATCATCGCCGCGCTCGAACCGACGCTGGGCGGCATCAATCTGGAGGACATCAAGGCGCCCGAGTGCTTCCAGATCGAGAAGCAGTTGCGCGAGCGCATGAACATCCCGGTGTTCCACGACGACCAGCACGGTACCGCCATCATCAGCGCCGCTGCCCTGCTCAACGGTCTGGAACTGGTCGGCAAGGACATCGCGAACGTCACGGTGGCGACCTCGGGTGCCGGTGCCGCAGCGATCGCCTGCCTGGATCTGATGGTGGCACTGGGCGTGCGGCACGAGAACATCCATATCGTCGACAGCAAGGGCGTCGTGCACGACGAGCGCGAGGATTTTGCGCGCCTGGACGAAAGCAAGCGGCGCTACAGCCGCCGCACCGCGGCGCGTACGCTCGCCGACGTGGTGCGGGATGCCGACGTTTTTCTCGGCTGCAGTGCGCCCGGTGTCCTCACTGTCGAAATGGTCCGCAGCATGGCCGCGCAGCCGATCATTCTCGCGCTGGCCAATCCCGAACCCGAGATCCGGCCCGAACTGGCAAAAGAGGCGCGGCCTGACTGCATCGTCGCCACCGGACGCAGCGACTATCCGAACCAGGTCAACAACGTCCTGTGCTTTCCGTACATCTTCCGCGGGGCACTCGATTGCGGCGCCACCCGGATCACCGACGAGATGAAGCTGGCCTGTGTGCGCGAGCTTGCGGCACTGGCCAAGGCTGATGTCAGCGACCAGGTAGCCGGCGTCTATGCCGGCCAGGAGCTGCGCTTCGGCGCCGAACACATCATTCCCAAGCCGTTTGACCCGCGTCTGATCCTGCGCATCGCGCCGGCCGTGGCGCGCGCGGCGGCCGAGTCCGGCGTCGCCACGCGTCCGATTGCCGATCCCGAGGCCTACCGGCGCCAGTTGCTGCGCTATGTCTACCAGACCGGCATGTTCATGCAGCCGGTGTTTGCCGCCGCCCGCGCGCAGCCGGCGCGTGTCGTTTACGCCGAAGGCGAGGACGAGCGTGTCCTGCGGGCGGTCCAGGTCGTACTCGAAGAGCGCATGGCCCGACCGATCGTCGTCGGCCGGCGCGAGGTCGTGCGCCAGCGCATCGAACGAGCCGGGCTCCGGCTCGACGTGGACCGCGATTTCGAGCTGTGCGATCCGCAGCAGGACGCACGCTTTCGCGAGTACTGGGAGCTCTACCGCAGCCTGATGGCGCGCGAAGGCGTGACGCCCGAGGTGGCCAAGTCTTCCGTACGTCGCAGCAACACATTGATCTCGTCGCTGATGCTGCGCCGCGGCGAGGCCGATGCAATGCTGTGCGGGCTGGTCGGGCGCTTCGATGCGCATCTGGAGAAGGTGCGCGACGTCATCGGCCTGGCACCGGGGGCGCGCACCTTCGCGACTGTCAATGCACTGATGCTGCCGCAGTACACGCTGTTTCTCACCGACACCTTCGTCAATGAGACGCCGGATGCCGAGGAACTGGCCGACATTGCTCTGATGGCCGTGGCCGAAGTGCAGCGCTTCGGCATCCCGCCCAAGGTGGCCTTCGTCTCGCACAGCGTCTTCGGGAGCAGTCAGCGCGGCAGCGCCCGGCGCATGCGTGCCGCGCGCGACCTGTTCGTGCGGCGCGC
>DAIUFU010000105.1:0-7543 GCA_036844405.1 Burkholderiaceae bacterium
GGGCGAGCCATTGCGGCTCGCTGCCGCCCAGTTGCAGGGCGACCGGATGCTCGCTTTCGGCGAAAGCCAGCAGCCGCCCGCCGGAATGCTGAAGCAGCGCCTGCGCCACGATCATCTCGGTATACAGACGCGCACGCCGGGACAGCACACGCGCAAAAAAGCGGAAGTGGCGGTCGGAAACGTCGAGCATGGGCGCCACGCAAAACCGGTGGGACGAACGGAATGGCACCCGCTCCGCCGTCACTGACTCCCCGCAATGCCCGCTGCCGGGCGCCATCGATTCGGTACTCATGAGGGTATGGGTGACAACCAGCCTCCCGGCTCCTTCCCCTAGATCCTTCGGTCGAACCGCCACGACTTCGGTAGCACAAGGTCTTGACGGAACCGCTCGGCGGACCGTACAACCCGACCAATGGAACATCGCGAGTCTGGACAAGCGGAGGGCATGCCCGGACGAATGGAGAGAACTGTCATGACTGCACACCTGCTCGTCATCGATGATCACCCGCTGATCCGCAATGCTCTTCGGACGACCCTCGAGTCGATTTCGCCGAATGCGCAGGTGCATCTGGCCGCCAGTTACGGGGAGGCAAGCCGGTTGCTGGCTGGCGGCATTTCCTGCGACGCCATCTTACTGGATCTGAATCTGCCCGACCGGTCCGGCTTCGACGCCCTGGCCACATTGTGCGACAAGTATCCGGACAAGCCGATCGTCGTCCTGTCGGCCGAGAACGACCGGGCAAAGATCCTGCGTTGCCTGGCGCTCGGTGCCCGAGGTTACATCCCCAAGACCTACCACGCGGACGCCATCCGGCACGCGATGCAACTGGTCCTGTCCGGCGAGACCCACATTCCGCGAGGCGCCGTCGACCCGCGCCATGATGTGAAAGAACCCATGCGCCCGTTTCCGGCCGGCGGCAAGCTTCATCAACTGGGGCTGACCGAACGGCAATACGACGTCTTCCGTCTGATGCTGCTCGGTCTGCCCAACAAGCTGATCTGTCGTCAGCTGAACCTCGCCGAGGGCACCGTCAAGGTGCATGTCAGTGCGGTCCTGCGCGCACTGGGCGTACGCAATCGCACCCAGGTCGTTGTTGCCGCCAGCCAGCTCGGCATTCGCACACCGGATTGAGAGCCGGAACGGACAAGGCCCCCGCTTGCGGCCGATGGCCTGGTGCGTTCCGGGTCTTCCCGCCTGCGTCCGGACGGCCCGGCCCGCTTGCAACACCGGCAGCCCGCCCCGATATCCGGGGACAGGCACCAGGATGCATGATGGAGGGCTCCCATGAGCGAACCGATCCGTGTCGTTTGCCCGCACTGCGGCAAGACCAATCGCCTGCCGGCGGAACGTGCCGGCGAAAAACCCGACTGTGGTGCCTGCGGGAAGCCGCTCTTCCCGGGCGTACCGCTGGCCATGGACGACGCCCGCTTCGACGACTATCTGCGCCGCACCGATCTGCCGGTCGTCATCGACTTCTGGGCCGCATGGTGCGGACCGTGCCGGATGATGGCGCCGCAATTCGATGAGGCCGCCCGGCGGCTTGCCGGACGCATCCAGTTCCTGAAAGTCGACAGCGATGCCAATCCGCAACTCGGCAGGCGGTTCGGCATCCGCAGCATTCCGACGCTCATGCTGTTTCGCGCCGGCCAGGAAGTCCGTCGTCAGGCCGGGGCCATGAGCACCGACGCAATCGAGTCCTGGGTGACCGGCTGAACCGGGCACCCGAGCCGTCTGCCGGAAACGCGTGCAGGCATGGCCTGCCGACACAACCCGGAATCCGGCCGTTTGTCCATTGTCGGTGACGCTCGTCGGTCCGGCCGTGCCTTCGGGCAGATCGAGTGCCGGGAAACCGGGGATACCGGCGGACAATCGCGCGAAAGATGGACCCCGAAGTACCAGATTCCGGGTGAGCGGCCGCTGCAGATGGACGGCGATGACTCGCAGGCCCGGCTCCGACATCCGATGGCACATCGCGCCGGCCCGATGCAACAGCAGTATCACGCATGATGAATTTCTCGCCGGTCATGGCCGGATGGTTTCTGGCAGCCTGCCTCGGTATCGCCGTCCTTGCGAAAACGGTTCGTCATTTTCTGCACGAGACGTCGTTGCGCGAGACACCGGAACAGGAACCCGCGCCACGACCGACGGCGAAAAGGAAAGGAAAGCGTGCCACGGGCATCCTGACGATGCTCGATGACGACCAGCGCGATCTCGTGTCCCTGCACGATACCGACGGCATGGTCCGATACGCATCGGATGCGCTGCTGGAACTTACCGGCTATTCGCGCCAGGAACTGATTGGCCGTCAGGGCCGAGACCTGGTGCACGACGACGACCTGCCGGCCCTGCTCGCATCGATCCACGCCGCCCACCTCGACGGGCAGGCGGCTCCCGTGCTGTTTCGGCTGCGCAACCGTGATGGCGGCTACATCTGGGTCGAAGCCGAATTCCGCCACAGCGTGTCCCGCTCCGGCGAGCCGGAAGTGCTCGGCGTTGCCCGCAGCATTGCCAGTGTCGGCGACGAAGAGGCCGTACCCGATCTGCCGATCCCCACCGCCATCGCCGATGTGCCGGTGCCCGTCTCCACACCGGCACCATGGATCGTGCGGCGGGAACCGGAGTCCGGCCCTTCCCTGCAGGATCTGTGCCACGCATTCGAACGGCGTGAATTCCAGCTGCACTACCAGCCGAAGATCGATCTGGCGCGGAACGTCTGTACCGGGGTGGAGGCCCTGCTGCGCTGGGAGACTCCCGAGGGTCGCGGCCGTACGGCCGAGGTGATTGCCGCGGCCGAAGCAAGCGGATTCATCGGAATGCTCGGTGAGTGGGTGCTGCGCACGGCAGCCCATCAGAGTGCCCGCTGGCGGCGAGCCGGCCTGCGCTATCCGATATCGGTCAATCTGTCGCCGGTCCAGTTGCGCGATCCGGCGCTGGTTCCGTTGCTGCACGAACTTGTGGCCCGGGATCCGGAACTGCCTGCATGGCTCGAACTGGAACTCACCGAACGGGCACTGGCGATCGACGATGAGCAGATGAGCAGAACAGTCATCGAACTCGTCGCTCTCGGATTTCGCCTGCATCTGGACGATTTTGCCCCGGGCCCCTCCGGGCTGATCGAACTTGCGCACATGCCCGTGCGCGCCGTGAAAGTCGACCTGCCGATCATCCAGGCCCTGACCGAAGACGAACCGGCGCGGGAATTCATGCGCTCGCTGATCTCCACCTCCCGCTCACTGCAGCTCAAGGTGATTGCCGAAGGCGTGGAAACCCCCCGGCAACTCGAACTGTTGCAGGCCAGTGGCTGTGACGAAGTCCAGGGCTTTCTGCTGTCCCGACCGATGCCGGCCGACCGGGCACTGCCGTTCCCGGTACCCGCATGCGCCGAAACGCATGCAGTAGGGGTCTGACCGGAACCGGACGCTGTCACGAGCACACGCGCAACGGCACCGCCATGCCTGTGCCATGAGCAGCGGGCTTGACCACTCTTTTCCTGTTTTTCTGCTGCGGCCCATCATCCGGGGAAGATGATGGCGTCCCGTAGGGGATTCGAACCCCTGTACCCACCGTGAAAGGGTGGTGTCCTAGGCCTCTAGACGAACGGGACTGCGTTCTTCTTTCCGAAACTCTTTGGTGGAGGTAAGCGGGATCGAACCGCTGACCTCTTGCATGCCATGCAAGCGCTCTCCCAGCTGAGCTATACCCCCAGAGAGCCGGTGAGTATATCGGCGATCGCGCCACGGCGCAAGCGGTACGCTGCTCCTCTGTCGGTATCATGTTCCATTCCGCTTTCCTTCCTCCACCTGACTCCTTCCTCCACCCGACTTCTCCCTTGCAGACATGAGTGCAGACATTCTCGACGGTGCCGCCCTGGCGAAATCGATCCGCGCCGAGGTGGCGCAGCGCGTGGCCCGATGTGTGGCAGCCGGCCGCACGCCCGGCCTGGCGGTTCTTCTGGTCGGTGACGATCCCGGTTCGGCGATCTACGTGCGTCACAAGGTCAGGGATTGCGAGGAGGCCGGCATGCGCTCGCTGCTCGAACGCCTGCCGGCGGACACGACCCAGGCTGCATTGCTGGCCCGCATCCGGGCACTCAATGACGACGATTCGGTCGACGGCATCCTCGTGCAGTTGCCGCTGCCGGCGCAGATCGATCCGGCAGCGGTCATCGAGGCAATTTCCCCGGCCAAGGACGTCGACGGTTTTCACGTCGCCAGTGCCGGCGCGCTGCTGACCGGACAGAAGGGCTTTCTGCCGTGCACGCCCTACGGTGTCATGCGTCTGCTCGAACACGCCGGCGCGCAGTTGCGCGGCGCCGAGGCGGTGGTTGTCGGACGCAGCAACATCGTCGGCAAGCCGCAGGCGCTGCTGCTCTTGCAAGCCGACGCCACCGTCACCATCTGTCACAGCAGGACGCGCGATCTGGCGGCGCACACGCGCCGCGCCGACGTGCTTGTCGCCGCGGTCGGGCGTGCCCGGATGATTCGCGGCGAGATGATCAAGCCCGGCGCGATCGTCATCGACGTCGGCATGAATCGCGACGAGCACGGCAAGCTGTGCGGGGATGTCGATTTCGAGTCGGCGCGCCAGGTCGCGTCATGGATCACGCCGGTGCCGGGCGGTGTGGGCCCGATGACACGGGCCATGCTGCTCGTCAACACGATCGAGGCGGCTGAACGCCGGCCCGGTCGAGGGTGACCGCAGCGGGCGCCGCACCCCCGCCCGGTCGTCGAAGATCGCCGCCGCGGCCGGAAGACCGCGAAAGCCCGGAAACGGTGCCGGGGCATCAGGGATGGATACGAAGATGACAGAGCATTCAGGGACAGATCAGGCAGCCATGCAGGACGCGGCACGAAACGGGACTGTGGGGACCGCACACGGCGCACCGGACGCACAGCCCGGCATTTCCGCAGGCGCGGCAATCGCCAATCCGCTGCTCGATTTCTCCGGCTTTCCGCGCTTCGACGCGTTCCGTCCGGAACACGTCACGCCGGCGGTCGAAACCCTGATCGCCGAGGCGCAGGCCGCGCTTGTTCATGCCACCGATGCCGGCACGGCGCTGCGCTGGGACGATTTCATCGAACCACTGGACGAAGCTGTCGAGCGCCTGTCGCGTGCCTGGGGCATGGTCGCGCACCTGAACGCGGTGGCCGACACACCGGAGTTGCGCAAGACCTTCAACGACAATCTGCCCGCGGTCACTGCCTTCTGGACGGCGCTGGCGCAGGACACGGCACTGTTCGACCGCTACCGGCAGTTCGCCGCATCGCCTGACTTCGCTGCGCTGACGCCCGTGCGCCGGCGCATCGTCGACAACGCGCTGCGTGACTTTCGCCTCGGCGGCGCCGAACTCGTCTCGCCGGCGCGCGAGCGTTTCGCCGAGATCCAGCAGCGCCATGCCGCACTGAGCCAGAAGTTCTCGGAAAACGTCCTCGACGCGACCAATGCCTACGCGAAGATCGTCACCGATCCGGCACAGCTCGAAGGACTCCCGGAGGACGCACGTGAAGCGGCGCACGAGGCGGCCCGACGGGATGGCATCGAAGGCTGGAAATTCACACTGCACTTCCCTTCCTGGTTTCCGGTGATGCAGTACGCCAGCGACCGCACGCTGCGCGAGGAACTGTACCGGGCCTATGTGACGCGGGCGTCATCGGCTGCGCAGGCACCGGAAGGCGAGCAGGCACTGGCGCTCGACAACCAGCCGGTCATCGACGAATTGCTCGCGCTGCGCCGGGAAGAGGCGCAATTGCTCGGCTACGCGAACTTCGCCGAAGTCTCGCTGGTGCCGAAAATGGCCGAATCGCCGCAGCAGGTGAAGGAGTTTCTGCGTGAGCTGGCTGTGCGTGCGCGTCCGTTCGCACAGCGCGATCTGGAGAACCTGCGCGAATTCGCCGCGCAGACCCTGTCACTGCCGGATCTGCAGGCCTGGGATCTCGCCTGGGCAAGTGAAAAGCTCAAGGAGGCCCGGTTTGCGTTCTCGGACAGAGAGGTCAAGCCGTACTTTCCCCTGCCGCGCGTCCTTGACGGACTGTTCCGTCTGGCCGAACGCCTGTACGACGTGACGATCACGCCCGCCGACGCCCCGGCCTGGCATGCCGACGTACGCTGCTTTCGCATCGCGCGTGGAGGCGACGGCGGCGAGACCATCGGCTACTTCCAGACCGATCTCTACGCACGCGAGGGCAAGCGGCCCGGCGCCTGGATGGACGATGCCCGACCGCGACGGCGCGATGGCGCGAGCCTGCAGACGCCGATCGCCTGGCTGACCTGCAATTTCCAGCCGCCGGTCGGCGAGCGTCCGGCGCTGCTCACGCACGACGACGTCACCACCCTCTTTCACGAGTTCGGTCACGGGCTGCACCATCTGCTCACCCGTATCGACGATCCCGGCGTGGGCGGCATTGCCGGCGTCGAGTGGGACGCGGTCGAGCTGCCGAGCCAGTTCATGGAAAATTTCTGCTGGGACTGGACGATCGTTGAATCGATGAGCGCGCACGTCGACACCGGCCAGACGCTGCCGCGCGCGCTTTTCGAGCGCATGCTGGCCGCGCGCAATTTCCAGAGCGGCATGGCGACCCTGCGGCAGATCGAATTCGCGCTGTTCGACATGCGCCTGCACAGCGAATTCCCGGCGCACACCGGTCAATCCGTGCAGGAAGTGCTCGACGAGGTACGGCGTGAAGTGTCCGTCTTCACTCCGCCATCCTGGAACCGCTTCCAGAACAGCTTCTCGCACATCTTTGCCGGCGGCTATTCGGCGGGCTACTACAGCTATAAATGGGCCGAGGTGCTCTCGGCCGACGCCTACGCCGCATTCGAGGAAGCGATGCAGGAGCCGGACGCAGCCGCTGCCGTGCAGCGCACGGGCCGGCGTTTCCTCGACGAGATACTGTCCGTCGGCGGCAGTCGACCGGCGATCGACTCTTTTCGCGCGTTCAGGGGCCGGGACCCCGAAATCGATGCCTTGCTGCGCCACAATGGAATGATCGAAGAAGTGTCAGGTGAGTCTTCCGATGATCATTCTCCCGTTCCCGCCTGAAGCGCGGCAAGCAAGAGCGTCGGGCCGGCAGCATCCCTCCGTCACCGCCTGTACCGCGGCGCTCCTGGCTGCGGCTCTGGCGTTGCCGGCCATTGCGGCGACCCAGACGGCGAACCCTCCGCACCGGATCGTCAAGTGGACCGATGCGAGCGGACGCGTGCATTACGGTGATCGCCAGCCCCTGCACCAGCGCGGCATGACCCTGCGCGAGGTCGGCAGCCAGCCGACCGGCACCGACCCCGCTGCGGTGGCGCCCGCTGCACCGTCCGCATCCGGTCAGGTGCCTTCGACAACGACGGCGCGAACATCCCCGAACCGGCGCCAGCCGGTGACGCTGTTCACGACGGCGGACTGTGCTGCCTGCGAACTGGGCGAAGCCTGGCTCGTGCATCGCGGCATCGCCCATGAACGAAAGGACGTGGCCAATCCGGCCGATGCCCTGGCCTTCCAGGCGCAAGGCTTCACGGAGCTGCACTTCCCGGCCCTGGCGGTCGGCCCGGACA
>DAIUFU010000106.1:0-7378 GCA_036844405.1 Burkholderiaceae bacterium
GCCTCGATCTTGCCGACGAGGTCGGCGCCGACGTCCGCACCCTTGGTGAAGATGCCGCCGCCCAGCCGCGCGAAGATCGAGATCAGCGAGGATCCGAAGGCCAGGCCGATCAGCGGGCGGATGATGTCGTGCAGGCTCAGTCCGGCGTCCTGCGGCGCATTGGCCACGAGCACGCCGTAATAGCCGGCCACGCCGAGCAGGCCCAGGCCGACGACGAGCATGCCGGTGATGGCACCGCCGCGAAAGGCCACCGCCAGCGCCTGGCCCATGCCCTGCGTGGCGGCCTGCGCCGTGCGCACGTTCGCGCGAACCGACACGTTCATGCCGATGTAGCCGGCCGCGCCGGACAGGATGGCGCCGATGGCGAAACCGATGGCGGTCGACAGCCCCAGCCCGGGAATCAGCCACATCGCGATGAACAGGACGACGCCGACGATGCTGATCGCACGGTATTGCCGGTTCAGATAGGCTTTTGCCCCCTGCTGGATCGCGGCGGCGATTTCCTGCATGCGCGCGTTGCCCGCGTCAAGCGACAGGATCCAGCGACTCGACACGATGCCGTAGATCACAGCCGCCAGACCACAGGCCAGCGCGAGCCACAGGCCCCCCGTTGTAGCCGTCATGAGTAGACCTCCATCCGGTTCCGATGATGTTGTTGAGAGATGAGAAGACAGGGTGAAGCGAGGGCCTGGAGCATGGCTGCACGCGCCCGGAAACGGCGGTGCGGCATGTCCCGGAGCGCTGCGAGTTTACTGCAGCGCTGCAAAAACACGAGCGGTAATTTCGTCGACGCTGCCGATACCCGAGACCTGGCGCAGGCGTGGCGCGGCACTGTCGCCCGAGCGTTCCCAGGCGCCGTAGTAGTCGACGAGCGGCCGGGTCTGCGCGTGGTAGACCTCGAGACGCTTGCGCACGGTCTCCTCGCGATCGTCGTCGCGCTGGATCAGGTCTTCGCCGGTCTCGTCGTCCTTGCCGGCCACCCGGGGGGGGTTGAACTGCAGATGGTAGGTGCGGCCGCTGGCCGGATGCACGCGGCGTCCGATCATGCGCTCGATGATGGCCTCGTCCGGGACTTCGATGCCGAGCACGTAGTCGATGCGCACGCCGGCATTCTTCATCGCGTCGGCCTGCGGGATCGTGCGCGGAAAGCCGTCGAAGAGATAGCCGTTGGCGCAATCGGGTTCGCGCAGCCGCTCCTCGACCAGTCCGATGATGATGTCATCCGAGACGAGAGCGCCGGCGTCCATCACCTTCTTCGCGGCAAGGCCCAGCGGAGTGCCGGCCTTGACCGCAGCGCGCAGCATGTCTCCGGTGGAGATCTGCGGAATGCCGTATTTCTTCGTGATGAACGAAGCCTGCGTGCCTTTGCCCGCGCCGGGCGCGCCAAGGAGGATCAGCCGCATATCGGGTTGCCTGCCGCCTGCAAAGCCCGAGAGCATATCGGCAAACCCGCCGGTGCGTCAATCAGACAGGCCGGTCGATTCCCGGTTCCGCCTGCATTCCGCTCCAGTGGGCGCGCACGCGTTCGAGATCGGCAGCGGTGTCGACACCGCCGGGCAGCGCTGCCGACCAGACGTGAACCGCGATCCGCAGGCCATGCCACAGGGCGCGCAACTGTTCGAGTGCTTCGACCCGTTCGAGGGCGGTTGGCTCCAGTGCGGCGCAGGCGCGCAGATCCCGCACCCGCCAGGCATAGATGCCGATGTGGCGCAGTGCCGGCGCTTGTGCGTGCGGCATCGTCGCCGGCAGTACGGCCGGAAAGCCGGGCATCGCGTCGCGCGCGAAGGGCACCGGTGCGCGGGTGAAATACAGGGCCTGCCCGTTGCGGTCGCAGACCACCTTGACGACGTTCGGATCGAGCCAGGCGGCGACCTCGTCGATCGGCTGCGCGGCCGTGGCCATGGCGCAGCGGTCATTGTCGTGCAGGCATTGCGCCACGGCGCGGATCAGTTGCGGGTCGATCAGCGGTTCGTCGCCCTGCACGTTGACGACGATGGCCTCGTCGGCCAGGGCCAGTGCCTCGGCCGCTTCGGCGAGCCGATCCGTGCCGCTCGGATGATCGGCGCGCGTCATCTGCACGTCGAAGCCGGCGCCGCGCACGACGTCGGCAATCCGTGGCGAGTCGGTGGCGACGATCACGCGGGCCGCTCCGGCGGCGCGAGCGCGTTCGGCCACACGCACGACCATGGCCTGCCCGCCGATGTCGGCCAGCGCCTTTTCCGGCAGTCGGGTCGATTCCAGCCGTGCCGGAATCATTGCCACGAAGGCCGGCGCCG
The DNA here is from genome assembly GCA_036844405.1 of Burkholderiaceae bacterium. Lineage (GTDB taxonomy): Bacteria > Pseudomonadota > Gammaproteobacteria > Burkholderiales > Burkholderiaceae_E > Zeimonas. The sequence goes on from DAIUFU010000106.1 coordinate 2,277, forward strand.
GTTTCACGTCGGCTGCGCCGTCGACCCGACTGCTTTCGCCCGTGCCGGTTTCACTGCGCATCCGGTTCGTCGATCGCTCCGGCCGGTGCTTCGGGGGCCGTCCTGCGCGCTTCCTCTTCGAGCATGACCGGGATGCCGTCGCGAACCGGAAACGCGAGGTGGTCTGCCGGGCAGTGCAGTTCGGCGTCGAGAGTGGTGCCGTCAGCGGCCTGGCCGCCCTGCCATTTCTGCAGCGGGCCCTTGCACACCGGGCAGACGAGAATTTCGAGCAGACGAGAGTCCATGCAGTCTTCCGATCAACCAGTCGATGAGGCCGGGCGCGGGAATTGCGTGCACGAGCAGTGCCCAGCAGCGCTCGTCGGCCCAACCGGCGCATTTTACGGCGTCCTTTTCGGTCATGACGATGATGTCGGCATCGATGGCTGCGAGAAAGGAGGCATCGAGCACGGCATGATCGGCGGCAGCGATCGTTTCCGCTTCGATGCCGAGCGCGCGCAGCGTGCCGAAGAAGCGCTCGGGAACGCCGATGGCGGCCACGGCGGCAACGCGCGCACCGGCAAGGCGGCCGGCGAACTGCGACGCCGGAACCGGCGCGGCCGAGCCGCTCAGCGCGATGAATTCGCGGGCCTCGATCCGCGACGTGAAGTGACGCGGATGATCGAGCGGCGCACGCGTGGTGCCGTTGGTCACGATGGCGTCCATGGCGCTCGCCTGATCCGGCGGTGCACGCAGCGGCCCGGCCGGCAGGCAGCGGCCGTTGCCGATGCCGCGTTCGTCGAAAACGGCAATTTCGAGGTCGCGCGGCAACTGCGCGTGCTGCAGGCCGTCGTCGCTGACGATGACGTCGATGTCCGGGTGCGCCTGCAGGAGGAGCTCGACGGCAGTGGCGCGTGCCCGTGCCGCGGCCACCGGCCGGCCGCTGCGACGCGCGAGCAGGACGGGCTCGTCACCGTGCGCGAGCGCATCGCCGTCGGGCGGCACGAGACGCGCTGCACGCAGGCGGGCGCCGTATCCGCTGGCAATGATGCCGGGCTTCCAGCCGTCGCGGACCAGCGCCTCGACGAGCGCCAGCACCAGCGGGGTCTTGCCGGCACCACCAACGACGAGATTGCCGATCACCACGACGGGAACCGCTGCCGGCGGCAGCGCCTCGATGGCCGCCCGCCGGCGTCTGGCGATCCGGCCGGTCAGCCGGCCGAGCGGCGCCAGCAGCGCGCCGATCAGGCGCTGGCGCGGCGAGGGCCGGCGCGTGAACCACAGGGATTGCAGCCAGGCCTCGATGCGTGCGCGCGCACCGGTGGCGCGTGTCGGTTCGCCGGCTGCGGACCGGGGCGCACGTGGCGTCGTCGACCTCTCGCGGCGGGGCTCCGGATCAGCCGGCATGCGCGCTCAGCGCCTGCCGCCGGAACCGGTCGGTGCCGCCTCAGCGCCCGTGTCGGTGCGCGCCGCAAAGGTCACGCGGGCAATCGCGGCCTCGCGTGCGGCTGCCAGTGCGGTGATGACATCCTGGTGGCGGGCGTTGGCGTCGGCGTGGATGACGAGCACGGGTGTTTCGATGGCGGCCGCCACGCGGTGCAGCTCGGCGGCCAGTTGCTCGTGCGCGATCACGCGCGCGCCGGTGGCCGTGAGGATGCGGAACTGACTGTCCGCCCCCACACCGAGATTGATGTCCGACGAGTGCGCGGCGGATTCGGCGGTCGATGCTGCCGGCAGTTCGACCTGCAGTTCGGTGATCTTCGTCCAGGTGGTCGTCACCATCAGGAAGATCAGCACGACCAGCAGGACGTCGATCAACGGGACGACGTTGATCTCCGGGTCATCGCTGCGGAGGTTGCGCCGGAAATTCATTTCCGCGGATTTCGCTCACCGGCACCGGTTCGCCGGTCGCCCGGGCCGACCCGCTCGACCAGCCGTGTCGCCTGCTGCTCCATCTCGACCAGATAGCCGTCGACGCGGGCGCGAAAGTGGCGAAAGGCGATCATCGCCGGGATCGCGATCAGGATGCCCAGGGCGGTGTTGTAGAGCGCGACCGAAATGCCGTGTGCGAGCTGCTGCGGATCGGTCGTGCCCGGACCCTGGGCGCCGAAGATCTCGATCATCCCGATCACGGTGCCGAACAGGCCCAGCAGCGGCGCAATGGCCGCGATCGTGCCCAGCGCGGACAGGTAGCGTTCGAGATCGTGCGCGACGACGCGCCCGGTGGCTTCCATCGCATCCTTGCGCTCTTCGCGGCCGGCCCGCCGGTGGCGCAGGCCGCTGGCCAGCACGCGTCCGAGCGGCGAGCTGGCTTCGAGGCGGCGGATCAGATCGGCATCGAGCGAATGCGTGCGCTGCCATTCGAGCACTTCATCGAGCAGGCCGGGCGGCAGCACGCGTGTCGATTTCAGGCTCAGCGAGCGCTCGATGATCAACGCAACGGCGGCAATCGAGGTGACAATGAGAAACCATATCGGCCAACCGGCCGCCTGGATCAGGGACAGCAAGACATCTCTCCGCAAACCGGTGGAGCCGAAAGCCGCGCCATTGTCGTTTTTTTCCTTGCCGGCCGGCAAGCGCAGCCGCTGAATGGTCGGATGCGGTCGGCGGGCCGCCGGCACGCCTGCAGACGCGTTTCCTGGGGATAACTCTGTGAACAATTTGCCGCGGTCACCCGCTGTCCTGTCCCGGTTCGATAGCGACGCTATTGGCAAATATCTGCATTGATACGAAATGCCAAATGAAATCAAACAGTTGACGAGGCCGGGTGTTTTGTGCTCGGGTCGGGATGCAGCGCACGCCGCAGTCCGGTGGGCCGCCATCGGTATGTGGATAGATTCGCCCCGGAAACCCGCATGAATACTGGTTTTGCAAACGCAAATCACGCAGGGACGCGGGAAATCCTGACAATTGCCGAGCTGAACCGCGTCGTTGCTGACATGTTGCGATGCAACATTCCGCCGGTCGAGGTGCTCGGCGAGATCTCGAATCTGACCCGTGCACCCAGCGGTCACTGGTACTTCACCCTGAAGGATGCGTCCGCCCAGCTCAGGGCGGTGATGTTCCGTGGACGGGCGCAATACCTGTCGTTCGCGCCGCGCAACGGCGATCGCGTCGAAGCGCGCGGTCTGGTCAACCTGTACGAACCGCGGGGCGACTTCCAGCTGAACGTCGAGGCGATGCGCCCGGCCGGTCAGGGCGATCTGTACCGGCGCTTCGTGCAACTGAAGGAAAAACTGCAGGCGGAGGGGCTGTTCGATGCCGCGCGCAAGCGCTCCCTGCCGTCGTTTCCGCACACGATCGGGATCATCACTTCGCCGCGTGCCGCGGCGCTGCGCGATGTGCTGATCACGCTGCGCCGGCGGGCTCCCGCCGTGAACGTCATCATCTATCCGGCGCTCGTGCAGGGCAGCGAGGCGCCGACGGCCCTGCGAGCCGCCCTGCAACGGGCGGCGCAGCGCGCCGAATGCGAGGTGCTGCTGCTCGTGCGCGGCGGCGGATCGATCGAGGATCTGTGGGCCTTCAACGACGAGGCACTGGCGCGCGCGATCGCGGCCAGTCCGATTCCGGTCGTCAGTGGTGTTGGCCACGAAAGCGACAGCACGATTGCCGATTTCGTCGCCGACGAGCGGGCACCGACGCCGACCGGGGCTGCCGTTCGGGCCGTTCCCGACCGGGCGGAACTGGGTGCGAAGCTGGCGCAGACGAATGTTCGCCTGGCCCGGGCCCGCGACCGCCGTCTCGAAGGATTCGAGCAGCGACTGGATACGGCGGCCCGCCTGTTGCGCCCGCCATCGGCGCAGTGGCAGATGCGCGCCCAGCACCTCCAGTCGCTCGCACGGCGTCTGGGTATCTGCGGCACGGGTCTGCTGCAGCACCGGAGCGTGCATTTCGCGTCCCTGCGCGCCCGGCTGCAGGCCCCGTCGACGAGTTTCGCCCGTCAGCGGCTGGAGCATGGCAGCGCCCGCCTGGCGCAGGCGGCAACGATCGAGTGGCAGCGCTGCCGGGAGCGGCTCGAGCGCGCGGCCGCGGCGCTCGACCTCGTCAGTCCGCAGGCCGTTCTCGAGCGCGGCTATGCCATCGTGCGGGACGCGAATGGTGCCGTCGTGTCGTCGGTCGGTCAGACGCAGCCCGGAGCGGACCTCCAGGTGCGCATGCGCGACGGTCTGCTGGACGCGCAGGTGCGTACCGTCCGGCCGGACGAGACGGAATCGTCGGTGCCTTCCCGCGAAACACCCGATGGAATGGCTCGGCAATGATTGCCTTGATCGATTGCTGCTCTATCATTAGAGAGATCTATTGTCCGACGGGCTCATGCAGCCTGGATCGCTTCTGCCATCCAGACACTGAGCGCGCCGCACCGGCCCTCGTGCCGATTTCCTCACTGTCGGACCTCCCGCCGCCCTGGCCCCGGAGGCCGGCCCGCACCGGCACCGTCACACCCTGACGATGCCGAAACGACAACGACCAGGAGAAGCCGAATGGAACACGCACTGCCCGCCCTGCCATATGCCATGGATGCACTGGCGCCACACATCTCGAAGGAGACGCTCGAATATCACTACGGCAAGCATCACCAGGCCTATGTGACCAACCTGAACAATCTGATCAAGGGCACGGAGTTCGAGAATCAGGGCCTCGAGGACATCATCCGCAAGGCATCCGGCGGCCTGTTCAACAACGCCGCCCAGGTCTGGAATCACACCTTCTTCTGGTCCTGCATGAAGCCGGGCGGCGGCGGTCAGCCGACGGGTGCACTGGCTGATGCGATCACGAAGAAATGGGGCTCGTTCGATGCGTTCCGCGATGCCTTCAGCAAGAGCGCGGTCGGCAACTTCGGTTCCGGCTGGACCTGGCTCGTGAAAAAGGGCGACGGCTCGGTCGACATCGTCAACACGAGCAATGCCGGCACGCCGCTGACCGGTGCCGACAAGGCGCTGCTGACGATCGACGTCTGGGAGCATGCCTACTACATCGACTACCGCAACGCGCGGCCGAAATTCGTCGAGACCTTTCTCGCCAATCTGGCCAACTGGGATTTCGCCGCGAAGAACTTCGGCTGATCGCAGTACCGCAGCGGCTGCCGCGTCCGGATGCATCCGTCGGGTTCATCCGGGCCCGGCCTG
>DAIUFU010000107.1:0-7330 GCA_036844405.1 Burkholderiaceae bacterium
ATCACGCCGACGTCATCCTGATCGGCGTGTCGCGCAGCGGCAAGACGCCGACCAGTCTGTATCTGGCCATGCAGCACGGCATTCGGGCAGCCAACTATCCGCTGATCCCCGATGACTTCGAGCGCGGGCGCCTGCCCGAGATCCTCTACCGCAACAAGAACAAGCTGTTCGGCCTGTCGATCGCACCAGAGCGTCTGGCCGAAATTCGCCATGAGCGACGTCCCGGCAGCCAGTACGCGTCGCTGGAGAACTGTCGCTACGAAGTCAGGCAGGGCGAGGCACTGATGCGCCGCGAAGGCATCCGCTGGCTGTCGTCGACGACGAAATCGATCGAGGAGATCGCCATGACGGTGCTGCATGAGCTCGATCTGGCCTGAACGCGGACAGGCTGCATCATGAGATGCCAGTGAGAAACGCATGACACGCCGATCAGCGATGCACCGACTGCGGATCAGCCGGTGGCGGCACGCGGAAAGCCGCGCTGGCGCCATTGCTCGTACAGGCACAGCGCCGCCGCCACCCCCACGTTGAGCGACTCGATCGCCGCGACCTGCGGAATCGTGACCGACCGGGCGTGCCGGGCCAATGTCGGGGCCAGCCCCTGCCCTTCATTGCCGAACAGCCAGAGGGCATGGTCGCGCAGGTCGCATTCGTAGAGCGAGCGTCCGCCGGCGGCCACTGTCGCCCAGGCCGGCGGCAATGCGACCGGACCGCCGGGATCCGGTACGACGCTTTCCCGGATCGACAGGCGGAAATGGGCACCGGCTGCGGCCCGCAATACCTTCGGCGACCAGCAGGCCGCCGTACCCGGCGCGCACCAGACTTCGCGCAGGCCGGTGGCGGCACAGGTGCGCAGAATGGTGCCGACATTGCCCGGATCCTGGATCCGGTCGAGATAGACGATGTCGCAACCCGCCGTCGGCAGTGCCGGGGCGCTTGGTTGCGTGATGACGGCGATCGGCCCGACACCGTGGCCGACGTCGCTCACGCGCTCGAAAAGCCGATCGGCCAGAACGAAGGCACGATCTGCATGGCGTACCCGCCAGCCGGCAAACGGCTCTTCGTGCATGCTCCGCTCGGCGAAATAGATCGCCAGCAATCCGGGCGACGCTTCTGGTGCGGGAGTTGCCATCCGCTCTGGGTCCGCCGCCGCCCCCGGACTTTTCGTCCTCTCCGCAGCGTACACACCGGCCGCCTGCCACTCCTGCAGCAGATGCAGCCCTTCGAGCACGACGACGCCCGCCTGGCTGCGCGCCCGGGCCGAACCGCTCAGTGCCAGCAGACGACGAAACTGCGCGTTGGCGGCCGAGCGGATGACCGATGGCACATTACTGCCCGGGCTCCGGTTCACGGATCGCTCCAGCGTCTGTGACTACCCATCATCGCCTTGTATCATCAGTCATCGATGAGCATCACGACTCATCACGATTCATTTCCGCTCATCATCATTCATGAGACAGCGGCGCACCGGAGCGAATCCGCGCCGATGTACGCCGCACGGGCCATGCTCGCGCAGACGCTCCAGATGCAGCACCGTGCCGTAACCCTTGTGCCGGTCGAAGCCGTATTGCGGAAAGCGTTCATGCAGGTCGAGCATGACGGCGTCGCGTGCCACCTTGGCCAGGATCGACGCCGCAGCGATGGCCGGGTCACTGTCATCGCCGCCGATGATCGTCTGCGCCATGCACGGCAGTTGCGGTGCGCGGTTGCCGTCGATCCGGGCCAGCACCGGCTTGACCGATAGCGTCTCGACTGCCCGGCGCATGGCCAGCATCGTCGCGTGCAGGATGTTCAGGTGCTCGATCTCCTCGACGCTGGCGGCGGCCAGCGACCAGGCCTGTGCGCGTGCGCGGATCTCGATCGCCAGCCGTTCGCGTCGGGCCGCACTCAGCCGCTTCGAATCGCGCAGCCCGTCGATCGGACGTTGCGGATCGAGAATGACCGCTGCGGCGAACACCGGACCGGCCAGTGGACCGCGGCCGGCTTCATCGACGCCACATACCGGCCCGGCACTCACGACCCTGCCGGCGGGTACGCCGGCCTGCGCGGGTGCCATCGGCGTGTCCTTCATCCGTCTCCCCTCATCCGCTGCTATCGTTCTCAGCGCCGCGCATCGACCACGTCGAGCACGGTCTGCGCAGCCCGTCCGGCGCAGCCGCGGCGCAGGCTTTCATGCATCGATGCGAAGGTTTCGGTGATCTCTGCCCGCAGCGAGGCATCCTCGAGCTGCTGCAGCAAGGCTGCACCCATCGCTTCCGCCTGCACCGCGTCCTGGACGAACTCGGGTACGACGAAGCGTCCGGCCAGGATGTTCGGCAGACCGATCCACGGCTGCAGCGCCATCGGCTTCATGATCCGGTAGGTGATGGCGTTCATCCGGTAGGCAATCACCATCGGCTTGCGAAACAGCGCCGCCTCGAGCGAGGCCGTACCACTGGCGACGAGCACGCACTCGGCTGCGGCCAGTGCGTCGTGCGCCCGCCCCTGCACGATGGTCAGCGGCAGCGCCGCGTCCGTCTGCAAGGGCGCGGCAAGCTGCTGCAGGCGGCCAAACGCTTTTTCGGAGGCCGCCGGCATCACGAAATGCAGATCCGGCCGGCGCGCATGCAGCCAGCGGGCTGTCTCCAGGAAGGACGGTGCCAGCATCTCGATTTCCGAGCCGCGGCTGCCCGGCAGCAACGCAATCACCGGCACCTCCGCGCCCAGCCCGAGCCGCCGGCGAGCCGCCGCCACATCGACCTGCTCGGGAATGACGTCGGCCAGCGGGTGCCCGACGAAGGTGGCCGGGATGCCGGCCTCGCGGTAGAGAGCCTCCTCGAACGGAAACAGCAGCAGCATGTGGTCGACGCTGGCGCCGATCCGGCGGATCCGGCCGCGGCGCCAGGCCCAGATCGACGGGCCGATGAAATGGATCACGGTCAGGCCACGCTCGCGCAGCGCACGTTCCAGTCCGAAATTGAAGTCCGGCGCATCCACGCCGATGAACACATCGGGGCGCCACTGCAGCATGCGTTCGCGCACATCGCGGCGCAGGCGGCGCAGGCGCGGATACTCGCGCAGCACTTCGAGATAGCCGTTGACGGACAGCGCATCGATGCTCCACCACGCATCGAAGCCGCACGCCTGCATCGAAGGACCACCAATGCCCGCAGCCTCGAAGCGCCCGATCCGGGTCTGCAGTCCGGCCAGCAGTGACGCGGCCAGCACGTCGCCCGATGCCTCGCCGGCCACCATTCCGAGCGAAATCGGGCCGCGGCGGGGGGGGGCTCGCTCAGGCATCAGCGCACGATTCCGCGCTCCACGCGCCCGAGGAAGCCGACCAGGAGTTCCAGGTCGGCCAACTGTGCCGGCCCCTGTGCCGCCTCCGGCGTCGATGTCACTTCATCACGCTCAGCCCGCAGGGCCTCGATCGCCTGCTGCAGCGTCAGTCCGCTGCGATACAGCGTCCGGTAGGCGCGCCGCAGGGCCTCGATGCGCGCCGGCGAAAAGCCCCGCCGACGCAGGCCTTCGCTGTTCAGGCCGTGCGCCGCCGCCGTGTTGCCCGAGACCATCACATACGGCGGCACGTCGTGCAGCACCACCGTCCCGGTGCCGGTCATCGCATGCGCGCCGATCTTGCAGAACTGGTGCACCTGTGACGCACCGCCGAGAATCGCCCAATCGCCGATCTCGACGTGCCCGCCCAGATTGGTGCTGTTGGCAAAGATCGTGTGGTCGCCGACGATACAGTCGTGCGCGACGTGCACGTAGGCCATGATCCAGTTGTCGTCGCCGATGCGCGTTACGGTACGGTCCTGGACGGTGCCGCGGTTCAGCGTCACGCATTCGCGGATCGTGTTGCCGTTGCCGATTTCCAGCCAGGTTTCCTCGCCGCCGTATTTCTTGTCCTGCGGATCGGCGCCGATCGAGGCGAACGGGAAGATGCGGTTGTCGGTGCCGATTCTCGTGTTGCAGTGAATGACGACGTGGGCGCCGATGCGCGTGCGCGCGCCGATGTGCACCTGCGGCCCGACCACGCTGAACGGCCCGATCTCGACGTCGTCGTCGATCCGGGCCGTGGCGTCGATCAGTGCGCTGGGGTGCACGCGCGTCATTGCGCCGCCGGCGCCTTCGCGGTCGTGTTGCCGCCCGGCCCGATCTCGCGCAGCGTGCACATCAGTTCGGCTTCGGCCGCCACGTGGCCGTCGACCGTCGCCCGGCCGGCGTATTTCCAGATCGAACGCGCAATGCGCACGATCTCCACTTCAAGCCGCAACTGATCGCCGGGCACGACCGGGCGCTTGAAGCGCGCGCTGTCGATGCCGACGAAGTAATAGACCGACCCCGAATCGGAGGTGCGCCCCATCGTCTGGAACGAGAGCACGCCGGCCGCCTGCGCCAGCGCCTCGATCTGCAGCACGCCGGGCATGACCGGGTAATGCGGGAAGTGCCCGATGAAGTGCGGCTCGTTGATCGTGACGTTCTTGATCGCCACGATGCGCTTGCCCAGTTCCAGCTCGACCACTCGATCGATCAGCAGGAGTGGATAACGGTGCGGAAGGTGTTCGAGAATCGCGTGGATATCGAGCACGGTCATTCTTCTGTCCTGTTGCTGTTGCGCCCCGACGCGCGCTCGCGCGCCCGCGCCTGTGGCAGGCGGCGCACCAGTGCGGCCGCCTTCTCCCAATCGGCATTGTCCATCAGCGGAAACACGCCCGAGTAGAAACCGGGGCGGCGAATCGAACGCGTGACCAGGCTCATCGCCGAAATCGTCACATCGTCGCAGATGTCCAGATGGCCGAGGATCCCGGCACCGCCGCCGATGCGGCAGCGACGGCCGATACGGGCGCTGCCGGCGATGCCGACACAGCCGGCGATGGCCGTGTGCTCGCCGATCTGCACGTTGTGCGCGACCTGGATCAGATTGTCCAGCTTGCAGCCGTCGCCGATGACGGTGTCATCGAGCGCACCGCGATCGATCGTGCAATTGGCGCCGATCTCGACCCGGTCGCCGATGACGACGCGGCCGAGCTGCGGCATTTTCTCCCACCCGTCGGCGCTCTCGACGAAGCCGAAACCGTCGGCGCCGATGACGCTGCCCGCGAACACCTCGCATTCGCGGCCGAGCAGGCAGTCATGCTCCACGACCACATTGGCGCGCAGCCGGGTACCGGCGCCGATCGCCGTGCCGGTGCCGACGTGCACGCCCGCCTCCACGATCACGCCATCGGCCAGCACGGCGCGATCACCGATCGTCGCGAACGGGCCGACGGTCACATCGCGCCCGAGCCGTACCCCGTCACCGATGACTGCGCGTGCATCGATTCCCGGCGGCCGGCCGCGCGTGTCGTTGCGTGCCAGCACGTGGCGGGCAACTGCGGCGAAGCTGCGTTGCGGATCATCGCTTTCCAGCACTGCCGTCGTCGCCGGCAGGCAGCCAGCCAGCGCCGGCGTAACGATGACTGCTCCTGCCCGGGTAGTGCCGGCGCGGCGGCTCAGGCGGGTCGAAGCCAGGAACGAGAGTCCGTCCGTCGGCGCACTCTCCAGGCTTGCAAGGGCGTGGATGGCGAGAGTCTTCGGTCCCCGGGTCAATCGCGCATTGCCGCGCCGGGCGATTTCGTCCAGCGCCAGCGGCGGATCGAAGCGATACACGTGCTCAGGGCTTGCCGTCGGCAAGCGCGCGCAGGACCTTGTCGGTGATGTCGACGCGCGGACTCGCCACGACCGCCTCCTGCACGATCAGGTCATAGTTTTCCTGCTCGGCAATCTGCTTGATGGCCTGGTTGACCTTGTCGATGACATGCGCCAGTTCTTCGTTGCGGCGCTGATTGAGATCCTCGCGGAATTCCCGCTGCCGACGCTGGAAATCCTTGTCCAGATCGGTGAACTCGCGCTGGCGCCGCAGCCGGTCGGCATCGCTCATCACCGCGGCATCGCGATCGATCCGTTCCCCCAGCGAACGCAGGCGGGCGCCCATGTCCTGCAGCTCCTTTTCGCGCTTGCTGAACTCCTGTTCGAGCTTGTCCTGCGCGGCCTTGGCCGGAACCGCATCACGGAGAATCCGCTCCGTGCTGACAAAACCGATCTTCGTCGCCTGCTGGGCGATGGCAGGAATCGAGGTGACGGCCAACACGGAAGCGACAAGCCAACCGAGCAACTTCATTCGGTAATTCCTGTTTGAACGAATGGAGGGGATTGTCGCACAGGCACTCCGCTCAGAAACCGGTGCCGATCTGGAACTGGACCCGCTGCGTGCGGTCTTCCGGACGCTTGCGCAGGGGAATCGCGAAACTCAGCTTCAGCGGCCCGATCGGTGACAGCCAGCTCAGACCGATCCCGGCGGAATAGCGCAGATCGCTCAGGCTGAAGGACCCCGATCGCGGAACGACCGTGCCGGCGTCGACGAAGGCGAACGTGCGTATCGTGCGGTCCCGGCCGGTTCCCGGCAAGGGGAAAATGTATTCGGCATTGCCCACCAGCAGCGTTTGTCCGCCCAGCGGAACCATGTACTTGCCGCTGATCGTCTCGTCTTCTTCCTTCGGGCCGAGTGAACTCGGGTAATAACCGCGCACCGAACCGATGCCGCCGGCGTAGAAATTCTTGAACAGCGGATAGGGCTTGCCGCCGAAACCGCGCCCGATGCCGACTTCCCCGTTCAGGGCAAACGTGGTGTCGCGCCCGAGCGGGTAGTACCACTGATGCTGGTAATTGGCACGCCAGTAGCGCAGCTCGCCGGCCGGCAGCGTGATTTCGGCCGTGGCCGTCTGCAGTCGCCCTCTGGTCGGCACCAGCGCACTGTCGCGGCTGTCGCGGACCCAGCCGAAGTTGGCCAGCCACGCTGTCGTCGAATCGCCGAAATCGTCGACGAACTGCTGATAGCGGTTCGGCGGATTCTTGCCCAGCTTCACGTCGTTGCGCTCGAAGGACATGCCCAGGCTGATGCGGTCGAACTCGGTATAGGGAATGCCGAAGCGCAGACCGACACCGCTGTTGCGGGTGCGATAGTCACCGAGTCCGAGTTCGTAGGCGTCGAAACTGCGTGTGTACAGATCGACGCTGCGACTGATGCCGTCCGGCGTGAAGTACGGATCGGTGTGCGACAGCACCACCGTGCGTGCCAGACGGCTGGTATTCACGCTCAGTGCCAGCGATTTTCCGGTGCCGAGGAAGTTCTGCTGCTCGATCGCGCCAGTCAGAATCACCTTGTCCGTACTGGAGAACCCGATGCCCAGCGTGATGTTGCCGGTCGGGCGCTCGGTCACCACCACTTCCAGATCGATCTGGTCAGGCGCATCAGCCACCGGATGCGAATCGATGCGCACCTCGGTGAAATAGCCGAGCCGGTCGATGC
>DAIUFU010000108.1:0-7307 GCA_036844405.1 Burkholderiaceae bacterium
TGGCTGCTCTCGGATCTCTTCCGGGCTCATCTGCAACGGCAACTGGAAAGCGAACTGGCCCTGCACATGAATGAACTGGTGGCGGCGTTCACCGTCGACGAAGAAGGCCGCGCCACCATCACCTCCGGGCCGGCCGACCCGCGCCTGCAGTTGCCGTTCTCCGGCCTGTACTGGCAGATCGACCGACTGGAACCCGGCAAGGATCCGGTAACAGCCGTCTTTCGCTCCCGTTCGCTCTGGGACGAGCAGCTCGCTGTGCCGCCAACACCGCTCACCGATACCGCCGGAGACGCTGCACGAACGACGGCGGCGAAATCGATCGCCGGACCACGCAACGATCGCTTGCTGGCCTCGGTACGCATCGTGACCACGCCGGAAGGCTACGATACCTGGCGCATGATCGTCGCCATCGACGAACACGCGCTCGAAGAGCCGCTGACCCGGTTTCGCCGGATGCTGGCACTGTCGCTCGGGCTGTTGGCGCTCGGTCTGACCGCGGCCGCAATCATGCAGGTCGTCATCGGACTGCGCCCGCTCGCCTTCCTGCGTGCGCCCCTGCAGGAAGTCCGCGCCGGCAGGTCGGCACGCATCGAAGGTGTCTTTCCATCGGAGATACAGCCGCTGGTCGACGAGTTCAACGCGGTGCTGCAAGGCAGCGACGAAATTGTCGAACGTGCGCGCACCCAGGCCGGCAACCTGGCACATGCACTGAAGACACCATTGTCCGTGCTCGCCAATGCTGCGCGCACCGACGATTCGTCGTTGGGCCGCCTCGTCGCCGAGCAGACCGGCCTGGCACGTGAACAGGTCGAGCATCATCTGGCCAGGGCACGTGCCGCTGCCGTGCATCGCCGGCCGGGGCAACGCACCGAAGTCGCACCGGTCGTCGCGGCGCTGCTGCGTACGCTGGCCCGACTGCACGCCGACCGGAACCTGCAGGTACATCAGTCCGGCATGGTCGTCGGATACGCTTTCCGGGGCGAGCCGCAGGACCTGCAGGAAATGCTCGGCAATCTGCTCGACAACGCCTTTCACTGGGCCCGCGGCACGCTGCGGATCACCCTGTCGCCGCAGGGTGCGGACATGCTCACCATCGTCATCGATGACGATGGTCCGGGGCTGAGCGCCGCCCAGCGTGAACAGGTATTGCAACGCGGCGTACGCATGGACGAACGCGTACCCGGCTCCGGGCTGGGCCTGTCGATCGCGCGCGACCTGGCCCTCGCCTACGGCGGCGACGTCCAGCTGTTCGAATCGCCTCTGGGCGGTCTGCGCGTCATTCTTTCGCTGCCGGCCGCCTGAAAAGGTGACTCACCGCCAGGCCCGGGCGATGGCCGCGGCGTCGAACGGCCCGTGCGTGGTATCGACGACGAGCGCATGCGCCGGTTCGTCCCCGCGCAGCACCTCGCGCTGTGCCAGTTGCCGCTCCAGCACGGCCAGATCGGCTTCGGACGGATCGAGGCCGGCGTCCAGCCTCGCCTGCACCCGATCACGCAACACCGGCTCGTCGGCGCGGCATTCGAGGATGGCGAAGGGCACCCCGCGTTCGTGCGCCAGCCGGCGGAAGCGGTCACGATCGGCGGCACGCAGGAAAGTCGCATCGACGATCACCGGCCAGCCGGCATCGAGCGCCAGTGCCGCCAGTGCAAGCAGGCGCTCGTAAACCTGCGTCGTGACGGTATCGGCATACAGACCCTCGCCCGGTGCAGACTGCGACCGGGCCAGCGCGTCCAGCCCCTGCAGACGCTTGCGTTCAATGTCGGAGCGCAACCGGATCGCGCCGGCATGCCCGAGCAGCGCCCGCGCGACGTGGCTTTTGCCCGAACCCGAGACACCGTGCGTGATCAGCAGACGCGGCTGAACCGGCTCAAGCAGCGTGCCGATAAGTTGCGCGTAATCCGGCTGTGCGGTCGCCGCAAGTGTCGCTACCAGCTTGCGCACGACTGCCCGATACGTCAGGTAATAACGCAGCACCGCCACGCCTTCGTAGTCGCCAAGGGCAGCCAGCCAGTCGTCGATGAAACCCCAGGCGAGATCCGCGCGTCCATGCGCGAGCAGATCCATCGCCAGGAAGGCGGCATCATTCTGCACATCGATCCAGCGCAATCCGGGGTCAAACTCGATACAATCGAAGGCGGTGACCTGACTCTCCAGCACGACCACATTGGCCAGATGCAGGTCGCCGTGTCCTTCCCGCACCAGACCCTGCCGTCTGCGCTCGTCGAATGTCGGCGCAAGCCGCTCTTCCCATGCGTGGAAATGCGTACGGAGCGCGTCGACCCAGGAAGCTTCTGCCGGCGCCGCCGCGGCGATTCCACGCAGGGCGAGCGCAGTATCGGCCCGGATCCGCTCTGCCGTGCCCCAGGGCATCGTCGCATCAATGCGTGCCGCCTCGCGCTGGAACGCCGCCAGGCGCCGGGCAAACCGGCCGACGGTCGCGGCGTCGAGCGCGCCGGCGGCCAGGCGCTCGGAAAACAGCGCACCGGAAGCGAAGCGCCGCATCAGAACGGCATGATCGATCACCGGTCCAGGCACGTCGTCAGTCGCGTCACGCGCGTCAGCGGCGTCACCGTCACCGATTGACAGCGGCTCGCAGGGCTCTCCGGCGATCCGCGGGCACCGTGCACTGCCGACAATGGCAACGACGCCGAGATACAGTTCGGGCGCCATGCGCCGGTTCAGGCGGACTTCCTCCTCGCAGCAGGCGCGCCGCGTCTGCATGTGCGTGAAATCGAGAAAGCCGGTGCGCACCGGCTTCTTCACTTTCCAGACGTGGGTATTCCCCAGCAGCACCCAGGAGATGTGCGTTTCGATGAGTTCGACCGCCGCACCGGTGGCCGCCTGCAGCCACCGGCGCAGCGCCTCGATCGACAGACCCGCGCGCGCGGCGCCGGGTTCGGCTGCTTCGATATCCATCCGCCGAAGATACTCCGGATTCACCGGTGCAAGCGACGCGCTAGAATCCGCCCTTTCACCGGGGAGAACCATGCGCAAGGTGTTCAACTTCAGTGCCGGGCCGGCCGTCCTGCCCGAGGAAGTGCTCGCTCAGGCCGCCGCCGAGATGTCCGACTGGAACGGCAGCGGCCAGTCGGTGATGGAAATGAGCCATCGCGGCAAGGAGTACATGAGCATCCACGAGCGTGCCGAACAGGATCTGCGCACGCTGATGGGCATTCCCGACTCGCATGCCGTGCTCTTTCTGCAGGGTGGTGCCACGCTGCAGTTCGCGATGGTGCCGCTGAACCTGCTGGGCCAGAACGGCTACGGCGCCTACGTCAACACCGGCGAGTGGTCGAAGAAGGCGATCAAGGAAGCGCGCCGCTTCGGCGAAGTCGACGTCGTCGCCTCGGCCGAAGACCGCAAGTTCACCTATGTGCCGGCACAGTCTTCGTGGAAGGAGTTCGACGGCGCTTCGTATCTGCACTACTGCGCCAACGAGACGATCGGCGGCGTCGAGTTCGGCTTCACACCCGACAGCGGCGACGTGCCGCTGGTCGCCGACATTTCCTCGAACTTCCTGTCGCGTCCGGTGGATGTCGCCAGCCATGCCATCCTGTACGGCGGCGCACAGAAGAACATCGGCCCCGCCGGGCTGACGATCGTCATCATGCGTCGCGACCTGATCGGGCGCGCCCGCGTGGACACGCCGACGATGCTCGACTACCAGGTGCACGCCGACGCCGATTCGATGCTCAACACGCCGCCGACCTGGGCGATCTACGTCGCCGGGCTCGTCTTCCAGTGGCTGCAGCGCCAGGGCGGCGTCGCCGCCATCGAGCAGCGCAACGTCGAGAAGGCCACGCTGCTGTACGACTACCTCGATTCGACGCCGTTCTATACCAACCCGGTGGAGCCGGCCGATCGCTCGCGCATGAACGTGCCGTTTCGCCTGCCCGACGCCGCGCTCGACGAGCCGTTCCTGAAAGGGGCGAAAGAACGCGGACTGCTGCAGCTCAAGGGACACCGCTCGGTCGGCGGCATGCGCGCCTCGATCTACAACGCGATGCCGATCGAGGGAGTGCGCGCACTGCTCGACTGGATGCGCGAATTCGAGAAGGAACATGGTTGAGACGATGAGCACGATGTCTGCAGCCCTGCCCGCTGCTTCTCCCGAGGCCTTCCCCGGGGCCTTCCGCATCCTGGTCCTGAACCAGATCGCCGAAAGCGGACTGGCGCGCCTGCCGGCACCGGCCTACCAGGTGGGCAGCGCAGTCGCCGAGCCGCACGCCATCCTGCTGCGCTCGGCCGACCTGCATTCGACGCCGATTCCGGCTACGGTCCGGGCGATTGCCCGCGCCGGTGCCGGCACCAACAACATCCCGGTGGCACAGATGAGCGCGCGCGGTGTGCCCGTGTTCAACGCGCCCGGCGCCAATGCCAACGCGGTGAAGGAACTGGTGCTGGCCGGCATGCTGCTGGCCGCGCGCAACCTGCCCGAGGCGCTGCGCTTCGTGCGGTCGATCGAAGCAGACTGCCCCGACATCGGCAAGCTCGTCGAACAGAACAAGAAACAGTTCTCCGGCTTCGAACTGGCCGGGCAGACGCTCGCCATCATCGGGCTGGGGCGTATCGGCTGCCTGGTGGCCGACGCCGCCATCCGGCTCGGCATGGACGTGATCGGCTACGACCCGGAGATCACCGTCGATGCCGCCTGGAGCCTGCCGGCGCAGGTGCGCAAGGCCTATTCCGTCGGCGAGGCGCTGCGCGCGGCGCGCTTCGTCACACTGCACGTGCCGCTGGTCGATGCGACACGCGGACTGATCAGCGCCGACGTCCTGCAAAACGCCCGCGAAGGTTCGGTTCTGCTCAACTTCTCGCGCGAAGGCGTGGTCGACGAAGCTGCCGTGCTGGCCGCGCTCGATGCCGGCCGGCTGTTGCGCTACGTCTGTGACTTCCCCGGCAAGGCGGTCGACGCGCACGAACGCGCCATCGCGTTGCCGCACCTCGGGGCGTCGACCGGCGAGGCCGAGGAGAACTGCGCCCGCATGGTCGCCGACCAGTTGCGTGACTACCTGGAAAACGGCAACGTGCGCAATGCCGTCAATTTCCCGGACACCTTCGCGCCGCGCGAATCGGCCTACCGGATCGTCATCGCCAATGCCAACGTGCCGAACATGCTCGGGCAGATCTCCACGGCGATGGCCCATGCCGATCTGAACATCAACAACATGCTGAACAAGTCGCGCGGCGGCATGGCGTACACGATTGTCGACGTCGACAGTGCGATATCGGCCGAAGCTATCGGTGCAATCAAAAAAATAGACGGCGTGCTGTCCGTGCGTTATCTTCCGGCCAGTTGACCGGCGCCATCGCTGCGGATTCCGCCGCACATTCTGTCTCTTCCGATGATCGCCGGTCTGTTTCCGGTGCAGTGCAGGCACTGCACCGACTCACCTCCATCCGGGAACGAAGCATGCGACGTCTATTCGGAATTCTTGCTGCCGCCTGTGCATTGACATTCGGCACCACCGGTGCCGCCCTTGCCCAGCAACAGTTCATTACCGTCCTGACCGGCGGTACCAGCGGGGTCTACTACCCGCTGGGTGTGGCGCTCTCGCAGATCTACGCAAAGACCATCCCGGAGGCCAAATCGTCGGTCCAGGCGACCAAGGCATCCGTGGAGAACCTCAACCTGCTGCAGGCCGGTCGCGGCGAGATTGCCTTCACGCTCGGTGACTCGCTGTCGGATGCCTGGAAAGGCGTCGAGGAGGTCGGCTTCCGGCAACCGCTGGCGAAGCTGCGCGCGATCGCCGCGATCTATCCGAACTATGTGCAGATCGTTGCGCTGGCCGATTCGGGCGTGCGCACGCTGGCCGACCTGAAAGGCAAGCGCATCTCGGTTGGAGCACCGAAATCGGGTACCGAGCTGAACGCACGCGCAATCTTTCGCGGCGCCGGCATGAGCTATGACGATTTCGGCAAGGTCGAATACCTGCCGTTTGGCGAATCGGTCGAGTTGATGAAAAACCGCCAGCTCGACGCGACGCTGCAATCGGCCGGCCTGGGGGTCGCGTCGATCCGCGATCTGGCCAGTTCGGTGAAGATCGTCGTCGTGCCCATTCCCGCTGAAGTCGTGGCCAGGGTGGGTGATCCGGCCTACCAGGTAGCGACGATCCCGGCGGGGACCTACGAAGGCCAGAGTGCGGACGTGCCGGCCGTGGCCATCAACAACTTCCTCGTCTCGCACGAAGGCGTCTCCGACGACATCGCCTACAAGATGACGAAGGAACTGTTCGAGAACCTCGGACAGATGGTGTCGGCACACGCCGCGGCCAAACAGATTTCCATTGACAAGGCAGTGCTCGGCATGCCCGTTCCCCTGCACCCGGGCGCCGAAAAATACTATCGGGAAAAAGGCGTCCTGAAGTAATCCGTGACCGGGATGCATACGGGCACCACGCTGCCATGCACTTCACCTTGAACGGGCACGGGCATGGCTGAACCCGGCGCGGCCGGAGCACTGCCCGCCGCGCAGGGCGACTCGATCGGCGATCTCCACATCCCGGAGAGCGCCGGTCCCGGGGAACGCCGCGCGATCTACTGGATCGGCGTGGCGTTTTCCGCCTATCAGGTCTACACCGCCGCCTTCGCGCCACTGTCGAGCATGGTGATGCGCTCGCTGCACGTCGGCTTCCTGATGTTGCTCACCTTCGTGATGCTGTCCGGACTCGGAAAGCGCCACGATCGTGTCAAGGCGCTGGGCTGGCTGCTCGGCATCGTCGGGTTTGCACTCGGCTTCTATCACTGGATCTTCGAAGAAGAGCTGATCCTGCGCTCGGGCGAGCTGACGCAGCTCGATATCGTCGTAGGCATCGCCACGCTGGTACTGGTCTTCGAGGCGACCCGGCGCATCATGGGCATCGCCCTGCCGCTGATCTGCGCCCTCTTTCTCACGTACGCGCTCTGGGGACAGTACCTGCCGGGTGCGTTCGCCCACCGCGGCTTCGGCCTCGACCAGGTCATCAACCAGATGGCCTTCGGCACCGAGGGCGTCTACGGCATTCCGACCTACGTCTCGTCGACGTACATTTTCCTGTTCATCCTGTTCGGCACCTTTCTCGAACAGGCCGGGATGATCCGCCTGTTCACCGATTTCTCGATGGGTACCGTGGGCCACACCCGCGGTGGACCGGGGAAGGTCTCGGTCGTGGCCTCCGGGCTGATGGGCACGATCAACGGCTCGGGCGTGGCCAACGTGGTGACGACCGGACAATTCACGATTCCGCTGATGAAGCGCTTCGGCTACCGTGCCGCCTTTGCCGGCGGCGTCGAAGCGACGTCGAGCATGGGCGGGCAGATCATGCCGC
>DAIUFU010000109.1:0-2664 GCA_036844405.1 Burkholderiaceae bacterium
TCCCTGGGGACTCGATCCCCCTGAAGGGTCGTTCTAGACCAGGACGTTGATAGGCCGGGTGTGGAAGCGCAGTAATGCGTTTAGCTAACTGGTACTAATTGCCCGTGAGGCTTGACCTCATAATCTTGCGAACAAGTTCTGTGAATGTCGCATGGTTGTGTACACGCCTCACAACCCGTTGTCCGGTACCCGCCGGATGACAAGATCGATCATGATCGATTGACGCGATATCTTCTTTCCGGATTGGCCTTTCCGTTCCCGTGAAGGGGGCGGGCAGGCGAACAGCTATGTCTGACGACCATGGCGCGGTGGAACCACCCCTTCCCATCCCGAACAGGACCGTGAAACGCCGTAGCGCCGATGATAGTGAGCATCTCGCTCGCGAAAGTAGGACATCGTCAGGCTTTTTCAAAGCAAGGAAGCCACCCTGCGGGGTGGCTTTTTTGCGTCCACGTTTTCCGTCCGCTTCCTCGAAGTCGGGATGGGTGCGGGTGGGGCGGAAGCCTTTGGGGGAGAATCCGGGGTGTTGCCCGTTTCCCGGGGCAGCGCCTGGCCGGCGGCGCCGGGACGTGGCCATGTTCAAGGTGCGTTTCCCGGCGGCACGCAGCATCTTGCCGGACGGCGTGCGGACGGCTTTCGGGCAGCGTGTGGAGCGGCGGCCAGGTGCGGCGACGTCCGTGCGGCTGCTCATTCTTGAGCCGCATTAAGGTTTGGCTATCTTCCGGGCAGGACAATCAGCGATCGCAGGAGGGATCCGCATGGCTGTAAAGAAAGTTCCGATGTACTGCTACCAGTGCGTGGCTGGCCCCGATCTGATGAAGGTCGAAGTCGAGGATGGCGTGGCCAAGCGCATCGAGTCGAACTACGACATCAGTGACCGACATCCGGGTGGGGGGCGTGTCTGCGTCAAGGCCTATGGCCTGATCCAGAAGACGTACAACCCGAACCGGATCCGCCAGCCGATGAAGCGGACCAACCCGAAGAAGGGCCGCAACGAGGATCCCGGTTTCGTGCCGATCAGTTGGGACGAGGCGCTGGACATCGTTGGCGCAAAACTGCGCGAGATTCGGGCCAAGGGCCTGCTGAATGAGGAGGGCACACCGCGCCTGGCAACCACGACCGGTGGCGGCGGTACGCCCGTGCAGTACATGGGAACCTTCCCTGCCTTCATGGCGGCATGGGGACCGATCGACCAGGGATACGGTGCCGGCCAGGGAGTGAAGTGCTATCACTCCGAGCACCTGTACGGTGAACTGTGGCACCGGGCGTTCATCGTGTCGCCCGATACTCCGTACGTCAACTACATCATCAACTGCGGCAACAACGTCGAGGCCTCCGGCGGCGTGGTCGGCATCTGGCGTGAGGCCGATGCGCGCGTGCGCGGTGCCAAGCGGGTGCAGGTGGAGCCGCATCTGTCGGTGACCGGCGCGCTGTCGGCAGAGTGGGTGCCGATCCGTCCGAAGACCGACGCTGCCTTTCTCTACGGTCTGATTCACCGCATGGTGCACGAGCGGGGCTGGGCCCAGGTGTGCGACGTTGCGTTCCTGAAGAACCGCAGCAGCTCGCCGTATCTGGTCGGCCCGAACGGTTGGTTCCTGCGCGACCCGGAAAGCGGCAAGCCGCTGATCCACGATCTGGCCGACGGTCAGAACAAGGTCTACGACGATCCGGGCCTGAAGGATCCTGCGCTGGACGGCGAATACACACTGGCTGGCGTCGAGCACGGTCCCGACGATGAAGTGATCGAACACCAGCAGGCGAAGGCACGGCCTTCGTTCGCGGTCTTCCTCGAGCACATGCAGCGCTATTCGCCCGACTGGGCGGCCGAGGAGTGCGGCGTGCCTGCGGACACGATCCGGCGTATCGCCGATGAATATCTGGCGCACGCCTGCATTGGCGAGACGATCGAGATCGAGGGCCACACCCTGCCGTTCCGGCCGGTGGCGGTCATGGTCGGCAAGTCGGTCAACAACGGCTGGGGTGGCTACCACGCCTGCTGGGCGCGGACGATGCTCGCCGTCCTGGTCGGTGCGCTCGAAGTGCCGGGTGGCACACTCGGCACGACGGTCAAGCTCGTGCGTCCGGCGATTTCGCGCGT
This sequence comes from Burkholderiaceae bacterium, assembly GCA_036844405.1. GTDB lineage: Bacteria > Pseudomonadota > Gammaproteobacteria > Burkholderiales > Burkholderiaceae_E > Zeimonas. Next base: position 2,099 of record DAIUFU010000109.1, read on the forward strand.
CGGCTCGGTACTGCCGGGTCCCGACGGCCTGATGCAGTATCAGTTCAACGAGACGTCGCGCGACGGCTGGATGAGGCAGCCGCACATCCGCAACGCCTACAAGACGCTGGTGCCGCTGGTGTCCGATTCGCCGTGGTCGCCGGCGCTCGGTCCGGCGCATCTGCCGTGGCTGTTCCAGAAGAAGGCACCCGAGAACTGGCCGCGCGTGACGCCGCCCGACATGTGGATCTGCTACCGCACGAATCCAGCGATCTCGTCGTGGAACGCACCGGAGGTAGCCGAGCGGCTGGCCGAGTTCCCGTTCATCGTCGCGTTCTCGTATACCGAGGACGAAACCAATCACTTTGCCGACATCCTGCTGCCCGAGGCGTCCGATCTGGAAAGTCTGCAGATCATTCGTATCGGCAGCACGAAGTTCACCGAACAGTTCTGGAAGCACGAGGGCTGGGCGATCCGTCAGCCGTTGATCGAGTCGCACTGCGACGTGATGGACTTCACTGATATCTCGACCGCTCTGGCCGAGCGCGCCGGCATCCTGCCGGAATACGTGAAGTCGGTGATCATGG
>DAIUFU010000109.1:2739-7179 GCA_036844405.1 Burkholderiaceae bacterium
CAGCCAGGCACGAGCTGACCCGGGGCGAGGAGGTGCGTGACCTCGACTGGTTCAAGGAAGCCGGGTTCATGCTGCGCCCGTTCCCGCAGATCGACTGGTATCTGTACCCGGCGCTGGAGCGGCAGAACCTGCGCTTCGAACTGCCGTACCAGGAGCGCATCGTGCGTCACGGCCGCCAGCTGGCCAACCGTCTGCACGAAATCGGCGTCGAGTGGTGGGAGCATCAGCTCGCCGAGTACGAGTACATGCCGACCTACGAGCCCTTCCCCGAGATCTGGATCGAATATGCGCGCGAATACGGGCGCGATCCGGACGAGTTCCCGTTCTGGGCGCTGACCGCGCGTTCGATGCAGTACAGCTGGGGGGCCAACGTCGGTCTGCCGCTGATCAACGAAGTCGCCAACAACGTTGCCGGCCACAAGGGCGTGATCATCAATCGCACGGCTGCACGCCGTCTCGGCATCGCCGAGGGCGAGCGCATCATTCTCGAATCGGTTTCCGGCCATACCGAGGGCAGCGCCGTGCTGCGCGAGGGCATTCGTCCGGATACCGTACTGATGATCGGTCAGTTCGATCACTGGAAGACGCCGTTCGCCAAGGACCTGAACCTGCCCAGTCTGAATTCGGTCACCGATCTGTCCCTGAAACTCACCGACGGCACCGGCAGTGGCGCCGACGTGATGCGCATCCGCCTGCGGCGCGCATCGAACGGGGAACTGCTCGGCGCACCCGGCGCGGTGCCGCAGGTGCCGCCGATGCAACAACAGGTTTCGAAGCAGGGGCTGACGGTATGAATACAGGGGTGATGCAAGGCGCACAACCGGATATCCGCGGGCTGGAGACGGCGCTGGCCAGCACGATCCGCGATGCCGAACTCGGCAACGTCCTCAAGGGGCCGCGTACCGATGATTACCGGACGGTGCCGGCTCCGCGCGGCACCGATACGCCGCGCTGGGGCATGGTCATCGACCTGAACCGCTGTGTCGGCTGCCAGACGTGCACGATCGCCTGCAAGCATGCGAACGACACCACGCCCGGCGTGCAGTGGCGCAAGGTGCTCGACGTCGAGCAGGGCACGTTCCCGAACGTCGAGCGGCTGTTCATGGTTACCGGCTGCCAGCACTGCAACGAACCGCCGTGTGTGCCGGTCTGCCCGACCGGGGCCACGCAGCAGCGCGAAGACGGGCTGGTCACGATCGACTACGACGTGTGCATCGGCTGCGCCTACTGTGCAGTCTCCTGTCCGTATGATGCGCGCACGATCGTGCACGAGACCGTCGGCTACTACGGCAAGGAGCGCACGAAGCAGGAACTGGCCACGGCACATCCCGAACGCGTCGGCGTCGCGCAGAAATGCACGTTCTGCATCGGTCGCCTCGATGACGGACTCGCGCGTGGGCTCAAGCCGGGCGTCGACATGGAGGCCACGCCGGCCTGTGCTGCGTCATGCATTTCGCAGGCGATCCAGTTCGGCGACTTCAATGATCCGGAGAGCAACGTCTCGCGCCTGACGCGCGAGAACGAGTATCTCCAGTTGAACGCCGAAGTCGGCACCGATCCGCAGATCAAGTATCTGTACAGCACGCCGGCCGTACCCGGACGTGACGCCGCCGCCGAGGATCTCGACGACGACCGCCGCTCCGATCCGGCCAACCCGCTCGTCGGCCGCCTGCAGACCTTCTGGGACTGGCGTGCGGCGATGAACTGGATCTTTGGCGGGATCGGCACCGGACTGGCGCTGGCCGGCTCGGCGGCAATGGCGATGGGCGCGATCGGCACCGATATCGGGCAGCCGCTGTTCTTCGTCTCGGCGACGCTGGTGGCGCTGGGCCTGTTCTTCGTCTTTCTGAAGATCGGTCGCCAGCTGCGTTTCTGGCGGGCAGCGACACGCTGGCAGAGTTCGTGGATGACGCGCGAACTGTATGCCGCCGTGCTCTTCTTCCCGTCGGTGCTGGCCAGCCTGCTGGCGCCAGGGCCGATACCGTTTGCCTGTGCGGCGATCGCGGCGGCGCTGTTCATCGTCTGCCAGGCGAAGATCCTGCACATGGCGCGCGGCATTCCGGCCTGGCGTGTGTCGCTCATTCCCGGGATGCTGCTGGCCACCGCGCTGCTCGAAGGAACGGGCATGCTGGCGGTGCTGATGCTCTTCGGTGCGTCCTGGCGTACGCCGTTCTGGACGCCACTGGCCGTGTCGACGCTGCTCGTGCTCGTCGTCCTGAATGCATCGCTGTGGCGCAGCTACGTCGGCAGCGCCCGGGCCAACGGCATTCCGCCGCTGTCGCGCCAGGTGCTCGAGGGCTTCACGCCGACGCTGCACGTGCTCGGCCACGCTGCCCCGGCCCTGCTGGCCATTCTGGCCTGGTTCCTGCCGCCGGCTGCGGCCAGCGTGCCGCTGGCACTGGCCGGTGTGGCCGCCGTCGCAGGTGGCGCGGCCTGGAAGTTCACCGTGATCGTGCGTGCGTCTTACATGCAGGGCTTCGATCTGCGCAAGGTGCCGCAGCGCGGCTCCGGCAAGTTCGCAGCACCCACGCGCAGCGATCAGTCGACGATGCCGCGACCGGACAATTCGGTACGGGCCGAGCGCAAGGCCGCCTGAATCCGGCCAGCCGTACCACCAGCGGGGGGACAGGTCGCGACGATCTGTCCCCCCGTTTACCTTCGACTTCTGTTTTCGGCGCCCTCGGTCTTTCGCAGTTTCCTTCGCCTGAGCGCACTGCCTTCCAGACGGAGGCCCAGCCTGATGGCCGGCTCGTGCGCCGATCCTCAGCGGACCGGCGCGCGCAGTTTCGGTGTCGCCCGCTCACGCAGCGGCGTCGCTGCCGCCCGCCGGATCGACTCGCGCAGCCAGGCGTGGCCCGGTTTCGTTTCGCGCCGCCGATGCCACATGGCGTGCACCTCGACCGTGGGCAGCTCGAACGGCAGCGGCCGCGCGGCAACCTTGTCGGTCGTGCCGGTCGACGCCAGAAAATGGCGCGGCAGGGCCGTCAGCAGATCGGAATTGGCGACGATGATGCCGGCCGTGAAGAACTGGTTGACGGTCACGAGAATCCGGCGTGAGCGCCCGAGCGCGGCCAGCGCCTCGTCGACGTGGCCAAACGGGCGGCCGGAAAAACTCACCAGCAGGTGGTGTGCATCGCAGTAGTCGTCCAGCGTCAGTTCGCGCTCGGTCAGCGGATGGCCCAGGCGCATCACGCAGACGTGCGGGCTGCTGTACAGGCGCTGATGGCGGTAGGTGGATGCAATGTCCGAGCGCATCTCTTCCATGCCGAGCGCGGCGATCGCCGCCGGAAAGTGACCGATCGCCAGATCCAGATCATCCTCGGCCAGCAGCTTGCGCGGGTCGCGCGTCGTCAATGGAATCATCCGCAGCGACACGCCCGGGGCCTCGTGCTCGACGACCGCGACCAGCGGCGGGATCAGCAGTGAGGCGGTTGCGTCGGCCATTGCCAGCGTGAAGGTTGCCGTGGTCTCCGAAGGATCGAATTCGACCGGCGCAAAGGTTTCGCGCAGTTGTTCGAGTGCCTCGCGCACCGACGGCCACCAGGCCAGCGCCGTAGGGGTCGGCTGCACCCCGTAGCCGGCGCGCACGACGAGTTCGTCGCCGAGCGCATCGCGCAGGCGGCGCAGCGCATTGCTCACCGCCGGTTGCGTCATGGCGAGATTGTCGGCCGCACGAGTGAGATTGCGCTCCGCCATGACCTCGTCGAACACACGCAGCAGATTGAGATCGAGCGTGCGGAAGTTGATTTGCCTCGGGCGCTCAGACATGTTGTTTGTGAATAGTTTTCATCCGTAACATCAATTGGAAATATACATCGAACATCGCCATAATTCATTCAACGCAACGGATTCAACCAGAGGAAACGATCATGACAACGCTTGCTACCACCCATGGGGGTCTCGGGCACGTCGCCACGCACGGCCGAGCGAACACTGCTGCGAAACGCGGCCCCGTCGCTGCCTGGATCGCCCGCTGGATCGAGAACTTTCAGGCGCGCCAACAGGAACGCGCACTGGCTTATCTGATGGAACTCGATCCGCGCGTCCGCGCCGAGGTCGAAGCGGCAGCTGCCCGCGCCAGCGGTGACTACTGAGTCGCCATTGTGAACCATCCGGGTCGGTCACCTGTCAGACCGGCCCGTAACCAGACAGGCGAGCGGCGCTGAAAGAGCGACGCTCCACGGAGTCTCCTCCTCCACCGCATGGTGGATTTACGCCCGCGACACCCTCGCGGGCTTTTTTTTGCGCACCAGGCACGGGCGTGTCCGCCGAGGGACGGAACCGTTGGCATGGTGGTGTGCGGGGGCGATGGGGCCAGTCTGTCCCCGACTGGATGTACGTCCGGTTCGGGCAGCACGTCTGCCGGCCGCATCGCGTACGATGCACCCACCTGTGGCTACCGACACGCTGGACCATGAATGGCTCGCGCATCGAGATCAT
>DAIUFU010000110.1:0-7150 GCA_036844405.1 Burkholderiaceae bacterium
ATCAGTGCGAAGCTGCCGGCTGCATCGAGGACGGCCGAGATCACACCACCGTGCAGGCGCCCGGACAGGAAGTGTCCAACCAGATCGGGGCGCATCGAGAACGATAGGCGCGCCTCCGCAGGGTCGAAGGAGCGGATCCTGATGCCCAGCAGCCTGTTGAAGGGAATCTGTTCTTCGAACAGCAGGCGCAGCGCGTCTTCCAGCTTGCGCTGCTCGCCTGCGTTTCTCGGCGTCTGCGAGGTCGTCTGCATCAGCGTGCCGGTATCCGTCACGGTTACTTCACACTCTGCCAGTATGCAGCATGCGAGAATGCGCGCGCCCTTCGCTGGCGGCACCCCGACTTTGCCTGCGTCAATGACAAGCCTGTCCCGATGAGCAGTCCGGATCCCGAGATTCCCCTGTACGTCGATCTCGATGGCTGTCTGCTGCGTACCGACACACTGTGGGAGTCGTTTGCGGCGGCGTTGCGCGCGCGGCCGGTCCTGGCCTTTCTTGCGCTGTGCTCGCTTGTGCGCGGTCGCGCCGCGCTGAAGCATCGGCTGGCGATGATCGGTCGGCTCGACATCACCTCGATGCCACCGCATCGTCAGTTCCGGCAGTGGCTGCTCGGGCAGCATGCGCAGGGTCGTCGGATCGTTCTGGCGACGGCGGCGGACGCCCTGATTGCCGCTCAGGTGCTCGACCAGGTTCGCGATGACCAGGGCAAGCCCCTGTTTGCCGCCGCTTTGTCCAGTGACGGACAAAGCAATCTCAAGGGCGCTGCCAAGCTGACAGCAATTCGTGCCGATGCCGGTGATCGGCCATTCGATTACTGCGGCAACGGCCCGGAGGATCTCGTCATTTTTGCTGCCGCCCGCGGCGCGATTGTCGTTGGTGCCGCACGCCGCACGCTTGCGGCGGCACAGCGCGCGGCGAAGGTACTGGCGGTCCATGATCCGCGCCCCTCGGCCGGTGAACGTCTGCGCGCATGGCTGCGCGCAGTGCGCCCGCACCAGTGGCTGAAGAACCTCCTCGTCCTGGTACCACTGATCACTTCGTTTCATTTCGACGAAGCGCGTGCACTGGCTTGTGCAGTGCTCGCGTTCGTGGCCTTCAGTCTGGCGGCCTCCAGCGGCTATCTGCTCAACGACCTGCTCGATCTGGCCTCGGATCGCCAGCATCCGCGCAAGCGGGCACGCCCGTTCGCGGCGGGCGAGTTGCCGGTGCGCGATGGTTTCGGCGCGGCGGCGCTCCTGTTTCTCGCGGCCATTCTGCTGGCGCTGCTGATCGGCCCGGCGTTCACCGCGTGGGTGCTCGTCTATCTGGCGATGACCGGCCTGTATTCGGCCGTCGGCAAGCGGATCGCCCTGCTTGACGTCACGATGCTGGCGGGCCTGTATACCGTGCGTGTGCTGGCCGGCGGCGCCGCGATCCCGGTCGAGGTGTCGTTCTGGCTGCTGGCTTTCTCGGTCTTTCTGTTCTTTTCGCTTGCGCTGGTCAAGCGATGCGCCGAACTGGTGGCGCAGGGCGAGCGCAACGAGCGCACGGCCGAGGGGCGCAGCTATCTGCCGGGCGATCTGCCGGTGCTGCAGATGCTGGGGGTGTCGACGTCCGTCGCCGCCCTGGTCGTTCTCGCGCTGTATACGCAGATACCGGAGGTGCTGCAGCGCTACGGGTCGCCGAAAATGCTCTGGCTGATTCTTGCCGGGCTGCTGATCCTGCTCGGACGCCTGTGGCTGGCGACGGCGCGTGGGCGCATGCATGACGACCCGCTGGTGTTCCTGATGCAGGACGTCGCCAGCCGCTGGATGATCGCCCTGTTGCTCGGGCTGTTCACGGCGGCTGCGCTGCTGCGCTGGCCGCTGTGAACGAGCCGGCCGCGCTCAGTGTGTCGCGGCAGCGCTCTTCGGACGCGAATTGCGCGGCTTCTTCATCCAGAAGATCGGCTTCGGTGCCGGCGCGCGCGGAGTGATGCCCGCTGCCTCGAGCGCCTTTTCCAGTTCGCGACCTTCCGGCTCCGCCAGCGCAGCCTTGATGGCACCGCGCAGTTCCTGTGCGGCATCGCTGGTCGGCGGGACTTCCGCCTTCAGGGCACGGGTGACCAGTGTCTCGAAAATGCGATCAAAATTCGCTTTTCCGCGCCGGTGCGTGTCGCCGTATCCCTTGAGGACATGCGGGACCTCGGCCAGGGCAGCGCCGAATACCGGCGAAACCGGCAGCATCTTCTCCAGCGCCTGCAACCAGCTCTCGATGGCTTCCTGCTCTTCGCGAAAGCGCAGCGAGCCGCGCCGCAGACCACGCATCCGGGCGAGGAAGCGCAGCATCAGGAAGCCCGTGACGTGCGTGCTCGGCAGGTACATGCCGCGGTTGTGCGTGTCGAGCTTGTTGTTCTTCACGGCCCAGTCGCGCAGCCGCTTGCCGAGCGTGCCGGGCAGCACCGAAGCGAGTTCGTCGACGCCGGGCTTGAAGTATTCGACGATGCGGATGATCTCGCCATCACGGGCCCGCGCTTCGCTGGAGATCCGTTGGACGCGACTGCGCCGCGACTTCAGGTCGGCCACGCGGATCACATCCTCGTACGACATCCACAAGGCGAGATAGCGGGCGGCTTCCGACAGTCCCTGGCCCACCACCGGCTGATTCTGCGCATCGCCGGCGGCGCGTACGAGGCGCTGCAGGCGCTCGATGTACAGCCGTGCATAGGCTGCATCCTGATAATCGAGCACGCGCACGACGCCGTGCGCCGCCATGTCGCGCATGGCGGCCGGGAGGGTCGCCAGCAGCGGCGTCCAGACTTCAGGAACCATCTTTGCGGCCGGCTGGGCCGCCTTGAACGATTCTCGTGCCGAGCCCATCGTCACCGCGTCGTATGCGGCGGCGAATCCGGCCAGGCTGCTCTTGACGCCGAGGCCACCATCACGGATCACCTGTTCGCAGACTTCCCGCGGCCAGGGCAGGACGCCGGCGCCGGCCAGCGCACCGAACATCACGGCGCTGATGATCGTGCGGTGTTCGGCGGCCAGTTCGGCCATGTCCAGCGTCAGGTATTTGGCGGCCAGCCGTGCAGCCGCAGCATGCACGAGCGACTCGTCGAAACGGCCGTCGCTCATCTGCATCTTTTCCTGCGTCGTGTAGACGCGGCTCGACGACGAGATCAGCGTCGTGCGCTTCGGATGCACATAGCCGCGCTCGACCATGCGCGCCGCCTCGACCAGCTCGCTGGCGATGACGACATCGACGCCGCCGGGCATCGGGTTGAGTGCGAACACCGGCTGGGCACCGTCCGGCACCGGCGTCGGCATCAGCTCGATGTAGTAACTGGTCGAACCGGTGCGCTGCGAGACACCCGGCACCGACGTTCCCTGGACGGGCAGGTTCTGGTGATGCGCGCAGGTGACGATCCAGTCGTTCAGGACGCCGCCGCCTTCGCCGCCCAGCGCGGCGATGAGGATCGTGAAAGGACGAGTTTCGTTCATGTCTTCAGGCCGGTTGCAGCGGGCCGATGATCATCTGGCGCAGGCGTGCCTTGATCCGGTCCCAGCGGCTGGGGTTGGTGATGATCTCGCAGCGCCAGAACGACGGGCACAGCGTCGCCGCGTGCGCCACTTCGCCGCACAGGCCGCAGCCGACGCAGTCATTCGTCACATAGGCCACCGGATCGACCTTCAGCGGGTCGGTCGGCGTGCGGATCGTCAGCGTCGGGCAGCCCGACAGGCGGATGCAGTCGTGATCGCCGGTGCAGGTGTCTTCGTCGACACCGAAGCGGGTGCGCACGACGCGCTTGCCCTCGGCCAGCATCTTCGCGCGCTGCGGCTTGACCCGGCGCTGGCGCTCGAGCTGACACTCGCCGTCGGCGATGATGACCTTCAGGCCCTCGTACGAGGAACTCAGTGCGTCCTTGACGATCTTCCGGACACGCCCGACCTTGTAGCTGTTCACCGAGTGGATCCAGCGCACGCCCAGTCCCTTGAGCGTGTTCTCGATCGTCACTTCGGTCGGCGTGGCACTGGTGCCGCCGGCCTCGCGCCGCGCCTCGACGCTCGGCGTCGAGATGATGTCCTGCGTGCCGGTGGCCGAGGTGTAGCCGTTCTTCAGGATGATCAGCACACCGTCGCCCTTGTTGAGCACGGACGAGGCGACGCCGGAGATCATGCCGTTGTGCCAGAAGCCGCCGTCGCCCATGATCGCGATCGGCCGCGACGACAGGAAGTTCTGCACGCCGGCACTGCTGGCCAGGCTCATGCCGTAGCCGAGAATCGACTGGCCGAACGAGAACGGCGCGAAGGTCGCGAACGAATGGCAGCCGATGTCGGTCGAGATGTGCAGCTTGCCGATTTCGCGTTCGATCAGTTTGAGCGCCGAGAACACCGGCCGCTCCGGGCAGCCGGTACAGAAGTTGGGCGGACGCCCGGGCAGGAGATCCTTGAATTCCTCGCTGGCCTGCGTGCGCAGCAGGTCGATCTCGCGCAGGAACTCGTCGGCACCGCTGCGCGGCAGCTCGGGCGCATGCTCGGCGATGAAACGCGACATGCCCTTGAGAATGAGCTCGGCCGTGTACTCGCCGCTCAACGACATCAGATCCTTGCCGTGCAGTTTCGTCTGCACGTCGGCGCGGCGCAGGATCGTGCTGATTTCCTGTTCGAGGAACTCGGGCTGTCCCTCTTCGAGCAGGAATACGGCACGCTTGCCGACGAAGAAGTCCGTGATCTGCTCGGGGACGAGCGGATAGGTGACGTTCAGGTTCAGGATCGGGATCTGCGTCTTGCCGAATGCGTCGGCCAGGCCGAGCGTCTGCAGCGCCCGGATCAGGTTGTTGTACAGGCCGCCCTGCACGACGATGCCCAGCGAGTCGTGCGGACCCTCGAAGAGCTCGTTCAGGCCGGCGTCGACGATGTATTTGCGCGCCGCCGGCAGGCGCACTTCGTGCTTGAGCTTCTCGTGCGTGAACGTGGACGGCGGATGCGACAGGCGGCCGTAATCGAAGTCGGCCGGCTGCATCTGCAGGTCGTTCGTCGAGATGCGCGGCTTGCGGTTGTCCTTGCAGGTGAAGCTGCCGCGCACGTGACAGGCGCGGATGCGCAACTGCAGCATCACCGGGGTATTCGATGCTTCGGACAGTTCGAAGCCATGCTCGACCATGTTCACGATGGTCGGCAGGTTCGGGCGCGGATCGAGTAGCCAGATGCCGGATTTCACGGCGAACGCATGCGAGCGCTCCTGGACGACGCTGGCGCCCTCGCCGTAGTCGTCGCCGACGACGATCAGCGCACCGCCCATCACGCCCGGCGAAGCCAGGTTGGACAGCGCGTCGGAGGCCACGTTGGTGCCGACCACCGCCTTCCAGGTGACGGCGCCGCGCACCGGGTACATGATCGATGCGCCCAGCATCGCAGCGGCGGACGCCTCGTTGCTGCACGCCTCGACGTGCACGCCGAGTTCATCCATGTAATCGCGCGCCTGCACCATGACGTCGAGCAGGTGCGAGACCGGCGCGCCCTGGTAGCCGCCGACATAGGTGACGCCGGATTGCAGCAGCGCCTTGGTCACGGCAAGAATGCCTTCGCCGTGGAAGGTTTCGCCGTTGCCGAGCGCCAAGGAGCGGATCTCGTTGGTAAATGAGATTTCCACCAGATTCTCCCGTGAAATCAAAGGGTCGGACCGCGAGCGGGCGGAACACCGGATCTGCCGGTGCGCCCACTGCAGGGGCAGGGCCCGACGGACTGCAGGTCCCGGAGTGGCAGCTGTGCGACGGTCGCAGGCACAGTCGCGGCCACTCTTGGGCACCCGGTACCTTAGCGACCGGGTGTATATTGGTCAAATGGATTATTCAGATTTGCAGAATTGATTTCATGAATGTCAAAAGGCCAGGACCGGATTCTGCCGCAGGCTCGTCCGCCCTCGGGAACGGACCGCCGGCCGGCAGTATCGGAGACTGTCGATTCGCAGGCTCTTCCGGAGCACAATGGCCATGTCCGAGCCAGGGTCTTGACCGATGAAAGCGGCCGCCAATCCAGGGATTGCACAGGGAGCAGATCCCGGACCGGATGAGAATCGACGGGACGCGCACGCCGGCGCCGATCCGGTGTCGGATCCGCGCTTCTTCGCGCGCCTCGATCTCAATCTGCTGCGCGTGCTGGTGGCGATTGCGCGCTTTCGTTCGGTTACCGATGCCGGGCGGCATCTGTCGCTCAGTCAGCCGGCCACGAGCAATGCGCTGGCGCGCCTGCGCGAGGCCTTCGGCGATCCTCTGTTCGTTCGTGCTCCAGGCGCGCTGAGACCGACCGCGCTGGCCATGCGCATTGCGCCGCTGGTCGCGCACCATCTGGACGAACTCGAAACGGCCCTGACCGAGCCCGGGCGCTTCGACCCGGGCGTCAGCACCAAGGAATGGCGCATGTCGCTGTCCGATCTGGGCGAGATCGTCTTTCTGTCGGCGATCGTCGAAGCCGTGCGCCGGGAGGCGCCGCACACGCGCCTGACCAATGCGTCGGTGCCGGTGGCGCGCGTGGCTGATGCGCTGGCGCATCGTGAAATCGACCTGGTGGTCGGCATCATGGATCCGAAGCAGCGCGGACTGCGCTCCACCGTCCTGTTTCGCGAGCGCTACGTCGCGCTGAGCCGGCGCGATGCGCCACCCGCCTGGCGCACGAAGCGCGGTTTCGCCGATGCGCCGCTCGCGGTTGCTTCGCCGACGGCGACCTATCACGGCGAGATCACCGAGCGCGTCGAGCGCATCGGACTGCACAGCGGCATCGTCGTGCGCGCGCGCCATTTCTCGCCGCTGCCCGACCTCGTTGTGCGCGGTGCGCTCGTGGCCATCGTGCCCGAAATGTTCGCGACGATGGTCTGCGAAGGCAACGAACTGCTGGCGACCTGGCCGATCCCGATGCCGATGCCGCGCTACGATGTCTGCATGGTCTGGCACGGCGCCCTCGATACGGATCCGGCGCAGCAATGGCTGCGCAAGCGTGTGCTGCAGACGTTTGCCAGCGCATGAGGACGTCGCGCGGACTTCCGATCGCGGAACGTCCGCTTTTCAGGCAGCCAGCGAGGCGATTTCCATCAGCCCGGTGATGAAGTGATCGGGCGGATCATCGGCGAAATCAGCTTCGCTGCATTCGCCGCCGCGGATGATCGCCACCGGCATGCCGACGGCGCGGGCGGCCCGGAC
>DAIUFU010000111.1:0-7089 GCA_036844405.1 Burkholderiaceae bacterium
GTGCAGCAGCGTGGCTCGCTCGTCGATGCCGAGCGCACGCGCTTCGATTTCGCGCATCACGCGCCGCTGACCGACGACGAAATCCGGCGCATCGAGGTGATCGTCAATGACGAGGTGCTGGCCAATGTGCCGACGCAGGCGCGCGTCATGGCGTTCGACGATGCCGTGAGTGCCGGTGCGATGGCGCTGTTCGGCGAGAAATACGGTGACGAGGTGCGTGTGCTCGACATCGGCAGTTCGCGCGAGTTGTGTGGCGGCACACACGTGGCGCGCACCGGCGACATCGGCCTGTTCAAGATCGTTGCCGAAGGCGGTGTCGCCGCCGGCGTGCGCCGCGTCGAAGCGATCACCGGCGCCAATGCTGTCGCCTGGGTGCAGACGGCCGACGCACGCCTGAAGGAGGCGTCTGCGCTGCTCAAGACAGCGCCGGCCGAACTCGCCGGGCGGATCACGCAGACGCTCGACCACACGCGCACGCTGGAAAAGGAAATCGCGCGCCTGAAGTCGAAGCTGGCCGGTTCACAGGGCGAGGATCTGGCCGGCCAGGCGGTCGAGATCGACGGCCTGCGCGTGCTGGCGGCCACGCTCGACGGCGCCGATGCGAAGACGCTGCGCGAGACCATGGATCGTCTGAAGGATCGTCTCAAGAGCGCAGCCATCGTGCTGGCCACGGTCGATGGCGCCCGGGTGAGCCTGATCGCCGGCGTCACGCCGGATGCGGTAGGCCGCGTCAAGGCCGGCGATCTGGTCAATTTCGTCGCCCGCCAGGTCGGCGGCAAGGGCGGTGGACGCCCCGAGATGGCGCAGGCCGGCGGCAACGATCCGGCACAACTGCCTGCGGCGCTGGCCGGTGTGGCCGACTGGGTACGGGCACAGAAAAGTGCCTGAACGCAGCTTTGCGCACGAACTGATCGCGCGCATCGAACGGATCGCCGGGCTCGTCTGCCTGCCGCCGATCGCCACGCTGCATCTGCCGCTGGCGGCCGAGCCCGGCTCGCACGAGGCCGAATTCTGCGGTGTCGAACTGGCCGACGGCTCGATCGGCCTGTCGTTTCTGCTGCTTGGTGACACCTTCGAGCGGCTGCGGCGCGAACGCCCGGACGAGACCATCGCCGGCATGGCGGCAATCGATCTGGCCCGCTCCTGGCTCGAAACGGATCCGGTACGCCGCGCGCTCGGTCTGGCCGCCATCAACGCGATCTCGCAGCATTTCTTCCGGGTGGCCGGGTATGAGCCGGACTCCGCAAGCGACTCGATCGGTTCGCTCGATCCGCGTCCGGGCGAGCGTATCGGCATGATCGGCCTGTTCGGACCGCTCGTGCCGCGCATCGTCGATGCCGGTGCGACACTCACCGTGCTCGAACTGAAGAGCGAGCTGGCCGGCGAACGCGACGGCTGGCGCGTGACGCTCGATCCGGCCGATCTGGCCGGCTGCGAGAAAGTGCTGTGCACGACGACGGTGCTGCTCAACGACACGCTCGATGCCGTGCTCGCGAGCGTGCGTGGTGCGCGCTGGCTGGCTTTCATTGGTCCGGGCGGTGGTTGCCTGCCCGATGATCTCTTTGCGCGCGGCGTCACCCTGCTCGGCGGCACGAGTATCGTTGATCGTCAGGGGTTTGCCGATGCCGTGGCGCGTGGCGAGTCGTGGGGGTCACACGCCCGCAAGTACGTGATCGCGCACGATCGCTACCCCGGTTTCGAACGACTGGTGGAGAGCCTTTCGCGCGGGCGCTGATCTGGCCGATCCGCGCAGGCGCAGAAGATTCGTCGCATGTTGCACCCTGATTACAGTTTCTGCCCACGCTGTACGCAGCCGCTGGCTGCCGATATGGTCGCCGGGCGCGAGCGCCGGCATTGCCGGGCCTGCGGTTTCACGCACTGGAACAATCCGGCGCCGGTCGTGGCGGCGATCGTGCAGGTTGGCGAGGAAATCCTGCTGGCGCGCAATGCGGCCTGGCCACCGAAGACCTTTGCGCTGATCACCGGCTTTCTCGAAGCCGGCGAGACGCCGGAGGAAGGCATCGCGCGTGAGGTCAAGGAAGAGACTGATCTCGACGTGCAGAGCACGAGCCTGATCGGCGTCTACGAGTTCATGCGCAAGAACGAGCTGATCATCGCGTATCACACGATCGCCACCGGCCGCGTCAGCCTCTCGGAGGAACTCGTCGAATACCGGATGCTCGCGCCCGAGCGGCTCAGGCCGTGGCGCTCGGGCACCGGTCAGGCGGTGGCCGACTGGCTGCGCGCGCGCGGCCTGCCGGTGGAGTTCGTCGATCTGCCGATCCGGCCGCAGCCGGCGGGTGACTGATCCGCGTTCGACGGCGACCGGATCGGTCTGCGCTAGACTCGACGCATTCGAAATTCATTTTCCCGGGAGAACGTCCGATGTCGGAAGAAACCGCCCTGCAGTTCGATCGCGAAGTCGATGCGCGCGGCCTGAACTGCCCGCTGCCGATCCTGCGCGCCAAGAAGGCGCTGACCGATCTGCCCAGCGGCCAGGTGCTCAAGGTGCTGTCGTCCGATCCGGGCTCGAAGCGTGATTTCGAGGCGTTTGCGCGCCAGACCGGGCATGAACTGCTGCGCACCGACGAGGGCGCCGGCGACTGGACGTTCTGGATCCGGCGGCGCTGAACAAGCGGGCCGGAGCCGGTCTGTCGCCGATAGCGCCTTCTCTGCGCCTTTCCTTCGTCTTTCTTCGCCCCGGTACCTCCACCCTTGCGCCGTGCGGGCCTGAGCGCGTCTTTGCGTTGCCGGCGTGCGCCGTCCCCGTTACGGACGCACGTCAGGCCAGTCGGGCGCGCTGCTCGCGCAGCTTGTCGCGGGGCGATCGAAACGATGCGAGGCGTTCGCGTTCCTGGGTGACGACGGCGGCCGGCGCGCGCGCGACGAAGCTCGCATTGGCGAGTTTGCCTTCCGCCTTGCCGATCTCGCCATCGAGGCGTCCGATTTCCTTGTCCAGCCGCTGACATTCGGCGGCGACGTCGATCTCGATTTCGAGCATCAGCCGCGTCTCGCCGACGACCTGCACGGGTGCCAGTGAGCCGGTCGGCAGGGTGTCGACGAGTTCGACCTTTTCCAGCCGCGCCAGCGCCCGCAGTCCGGGTACGAAGGCGGCCAGCCGGCTGCGCTCGCCGGCGAGTACCAGCGGCAGACGCTGCGCCGGCGAAATGCCCATTTCGCCGCGCAGCGTACGGCAGGCGGCAACGAGCGACTTGAGTTCACCGACCCAGGCTTCGGCGGCTTCGTCGATGCGCGTGGCATCGGTCTGCGGGTAGCGCTGCGTCATGATCGAGTGGCGCCGGGCGGTCAGTGCCGCATCCAGCGCTGCACCGCTCGCCTGCGCCTGGCCCGGCTCGCCATAGCGCTGCGCCAGCGGCGCAACTTTCTGCCACAGCGCCTCCGTCACGAAAGGCACGATCGGGTGAGCGAGCCGCAGCACGGCTTCGAGCACCTCCAGCAGCGTCGTGCGGGTCGCGTGCGCCTGTGCTGTCGTTACCCCGGCCGATGCTCCGGCCCCGTCGGTGCCGACAGGCGTGCTCCCTTCGGTCTGTGCATCGCCGGCGCGTTCCGGTGTCGGGCCGGCCGGTGTCAGCGTTACTTTGGCCAGTTCCAGATACCAGTCGCAGTATTCGTCCCAGATGAATTCGTAGATGGCGCGCGCCGCGAGATCGAAGCGGTATTCGGCGAAATGGCGCTCGACGTCGGCGATCGTGCGCTGCAGCAGCGAGACGATCCAGCGCTCTGCCATGCCGGTGCCGGCGACAATGGCGCCATCGTCGGAAGCAGCCGTGACCACCGTATCGTCCGACCTGTCGTTGCTGCGCGGGTTCGCATCCAGACCGGAATCCGGGCCCGTATCCGGAATCCGGTTCGCACCGCCGTCCGCCTGTGACGGTTCGCAGTGCATGAGGACGAAGCGCGTCGCGTTCCACAGCTTGTTGCAGAAGTTGCGGTAGCCCTCGCAGCGCCCGAGATCGAAATTGATGTTGCGTCCGGGTCCGGCCAGTGACGCAAATGTGAAGCGCAGCGCATCGGCGCCGAAGGCCGGAATGCCTTGCGGATATTCGCGCCGCGTGCGTTTTTCGATGATGGCCGCCTGCTTCGGGTTCATCAGCCCGTACGTGCGCTTGGCCACGAGATCGTCGAGCGTGATGCCGTCGATCAGATCGATCGGGTCGAGTGTGTTGCCCTTGCTCTTGGACATCTTCTGGCCTTCGGCATCGCGTACCAGCGCATGCACGTAGACCTCGTGAAAGGGCACCTTGCCGGTGAACGCAAGTGTCATCATGACCATGCGTGCCACCCAGAAGAAAATGATGTCGAAGCCGGTGACCAGCACTGACGAGGGCAGATAGCGCGCCAGTGCCGGCAGCAGATGCGGCCGGCCGTCGCGGAATGGCTCGACCGGGTCGACGAGCGTCGAAAAAGGCACGAGTGCCGACGAGAACCAGGTGTCGAGCACGTCGCTGTCCTGCACGAGCGCACCGTCCCAGCCGGCGGCGCGCGCCTGCGCACGGGCATCTTCCTCGCTGCGCGCGACGTATGTGCGCGCGTCCGGCCGTGCCTGGCCGTCGGCATCGGCTTCGTACCAGGCGGGAATGCGGTGACCCCACCACAGCTGGCGCGAGATGCACCAGTCCTGGATGTTGTTCAGCCAGTGATCGTAGGTGGCGCGCCAGCCCTCGGGCACGAAGCGCACGCGCCCGTCGGCGACGGCGTCGAGCGCGGCCTGCGCGATGCTGCGCCCGGCAATCGGGGAGCCGGCCGGTGCCGTATCGCTCATGGCGACGAACCACTGATCGGTGAGCATCGGCTCGATGATCGCGTTCGTGCGATCGCCGCGCGGCACCATCATCTTGTGTGCGCGCACCGAGACGAGCAGTCCGAGGCTTTCGAGATCGGCGACGATCATCCGCCGTGCATCGAAGCGGCCGTGTCCGCGATAGCGCGGCGACGCCTCGTCGTTGATGCGACCGTCGAGCGTGAGGACGCCGATCATCGGCAGCGCGTGCCGCTGGCCAACGGCGTAGTCGTTGAAATCGTGTGCCGGCGTGACCTTGACGGCGCCCGTGCCGAACTCGCGGTCGACGTAGGGATCGGCAATGATCGGGATCTCGCGCCAGCCGCAGGCGGCACCACGGGCAACCAGTTCGGGCAGCGACAGTACCGTTCCGTCTGCCGTGTCGGCGTGCCTGTCTCCGACAGGCACGCCATCGACTTGGGCAGCACTGCCGGAAGTACTGCCGCCATTGGTACTGCCCCCATTGCCGGCCGGCGCGTCGAAGACGACTTTGTCAGCCGTTCCGGACAGCGGCAGCAGGACCGTCCTGCCGACCAGGTGGGCGTAACGCTCGTCGTCCGGATGGACCATGACCGCGGTGTCGCCGAGCATCGTCTCGGGCCGGGTCGTCGCGACCGTGATCGTGCCGCTGCCGTCGGCCAGCGGATAGCGGATCTCCCACAGGTGGCCGTCTTCCTCTTCGGCGACGACTTCCAGGTCGGAGACTGCGGTCAGCAGTTCCGGATCCCAGTTCACCAGCCGCTTGCCGCGATAGATCAGCCGCTGCTCGTGCAGGCGCACGAAGACTTCGCGCACGACCGCCGACAGCACCGGATTCATCGTGAAGTATTCGAGCGACCAGTCGGTCGAGGCGCCGATACGCCGCATCTGGCGGGTGATCGTCGAGCCGGATTCCTCTTTCCAGGCCCAGACGCGCTCGATGAATGCCTCCCGGCCCAGATCGTGGCGCGAGACGCCCTGCGCATCGAGCTGGCGCTCGACGACGATCTGCGTTGCGATGCCGGCATGGTCGGTGCCGGGCAGCCACAGCGTGTTGTCGCCGCGCATGCGGTGATAGCGCGTGAGCGCATCCATCACCGTCTGGTTGAACGCGTGGCCCATGTGCAGCGTGCCGGTGACGTTCGGCGGCGGCAGCTGGATCGAGAACGCCGGCGCATCGGGTGCGTTGCCGGCCGCAAAATAACCGCGCGACTCCCACAACGGATACCAGAACGCTTCAATCGCCGCCGGCTCGTAACTGCGCGCCAGGCTGTCTGGCGCCGTCTCGGAAGCGGGCGAAGGTGAGGTCGCGGGCAGGGCGGAGCGGGAATCCGGGCGGCTTGGGGTCATTGTGATGGATCGTGTAGAGGGCTCGGAACGCGTGAAGAATCGGAAAGGCGTGGAGGCATCGGCCGTTTCCCGCCGGGCAGAGCGGGTGTCGGCTATAGCTTCACACGGTCACTCAGTCGGCGGACGGATGTGCCCGGGAAATCTCGTCATGGACCCGCGTCAGTTCGTCGGTCACCGCGCGGGCGACCCGCTCGCGCAGCAGGGGGGCGAGGGCCAGGTGCAATTCGGCCGCGAGCGACGCACTTGCCCGTTCGATCAGGGCGTGCAATGCATCGTGCATCGGCTCGTCGATCAGCGTCTGCGAGTCTCCGAGCAGGCGTTCGAGCACGTTTTCCTGGACACGCAGTGCCAGCTGCGACCAGTCGATGTCGGTCAGGGCCGGAGGCAGTTCGCCCGCATCATAGCGCGGCAGATCGATGATTTCAGTGAGCAGCGGAATCGATGCGTCTGCATGTGCAGATGCATCGTCGTCCTCTTCAGCGGCCCGCAATTGCGCGATCAACTGCTCCAGTTCGCCGCCGGGCGGAGCGCCGGATTCCGATGATGCGCTCATGTCGGCTCGACTCCACCGGCGTCGTGCCGGTGCATCGGATAGCCATGATCGCGGTACAGTCGCCAGCGCTCGCGCGCGGCGGCACGCTCCTGCTCGTCGAGCCCGACGATCTCGATGACACGCTCGAAGCGTGCGAACTGTGGCGGGGTGCGCTCGCCGAGGTTGACAAGCACGTCCGGTGTCGGCGCATCGGTCGATTCGTGCGAGAGCAGGACCGGAGTCTGCGCCGCCAGCGGGTCATGCATGCGCACGTGCGGGATGAAGGCCGCCCGGGGCTCGCTCCAGAGCAGGTGATCGAAGGCGGCAAGCCGCCCTTCATCGTCGGACCACACCAGCACGGTGCACCCGGCACGCCAGGCCTTGCCGACGATGCGACAGGCCCGCGTCAGCCGGTCGGGTACATTGA
>DAIUFU010000112.1:0-7029 GCA_036844405.1 Burkholderiaceae bacterium
GGTAATTTCATATTCTGAAATATCATTTTGCAATACAGCAGATCATGAATGGTTGTCGAAGTCCTGATCGGCACTCCTCTGACTGTATACCGGACACAAATTCCGGAGCGCCGACGGATCCGGCCAGTACACCGGAGATTCTTGATCTTGCTCAAGGAGCGTTTTTCGTGATTGAATGACGATTCATTCAATCGCAGATCCATCCGGTTTTGCGCGCCAAAGAGGAATATTGATGGACCCGATCCAGGTGCAGCGCCAGGACAATGTGCTGTGTGCAACACTCGACGAACCGCCGGTGAATGCGCTCAGCCGCGCGCTGCTCGAAGCACTGGCCGCAGTCGCTGAAACGGTGGCTGCCGACGGGACGATCTCGATCCTGCATCTGCGCAGCACCGGGCGCGCCTTCTGCGCAGGCGCGAACCTGAGCGAGATGCGTGCCGGCTTCGCCGACGACGCCGGACTCGAACAGCAACTCGTGTTCGTGCGCCGCCTGCAGGAAGTCTTTGCCCGGATCGAGTCGCTCGGGGCACTGAGCATTGCCGAAGTGGGCGGACATGCGCTGGGCGGCGGGTTCGAACTGGCGCTCGCCTGCGACCTGCGCATCGGCGCAGCCGAAGCACGCATCGGACTGCCCGAAGTCGAACTCGGACTGGTACCCGGAGCGGGCGGCACGCAGCGGCTCACGCGCCTGCTTGGCCCTTCCCTGGCCCGGCGCCTGATTCTCGGCGCCGAAACGCTGGACGGACAGGAAGCGGCCCGCCTGGGGCTGCTGCACTGGGCCTGCCCACGCGCGGAACTGCCGGCGCGCGCGCAGGAGCTGGTGGCCCGCGTCGCCCGGCTGCCACGGGCCGCACTGGCCGAAGCCAAGGCATGCATCGAACTCGCAACCCGCCCCGGCGATCAGGGCTATGAGCGCGAACTGAGCGCTACCCGGCAACTGATGACCAATCCCGAAACGCGCCGCCGCGTGGCCGCCTTCCTGGCACGCTGATCCGGTGCGGTCTGGAACCTCATATCAATCTCCCGATCTCCCACCCTCTACCCAAAACGGAGTCCCTCATGAAACTCGACGACCGCATCGCCATCATCACGGGTGCTGCCTCGGGCATCGGACTGGCCACGGCGCAGGGCCTGGCTGCGGCCGGCGCAACCGTCGTCCTCGGCGATATCGATGACGCCCGCGGCGAGCAGGCCGCAGACGACCTGCGCAAGGCCGGCTTGCGCGCCGACTATGTGCGCTGTGACGTCACCGACGACGGCTCGGTACAGGCATTCCGCGATGCGACCTTGCAAAAACACGGCCGCGTGGACATCATCGCGAACGTTGCCGGCTGGGGCAAGATCCAGCCGTTTCTCGAAAACGATGATGCTTTCATCACCAAGGTGGTCGAACTGAACTTCATGGGGACCGTACGCATCGTGCGTGCCTTCCTGCCGCAGATGGTCGAACGCAAGAGCGGCAAGATCGTCAACGTCTCGAGCGATGCCGGCCGTGTCGGCAGCATGGGCGAGACCGTCTACTCCGGCGCCAAGGGCGGCGTCATCGCCTTCACCAAGGGGCTGGCGCGCGAAACCGCGCGCAACGGAATCACCGCCAACTGTGTCTGCCCGGGGCCGACCGACACGCCGCTGCTGCAGGCCGTGCCGGAGAAACACCGCGACGCCTTCCAGCGCGCCATTCCGATGAAGCGCTTTGCCAAGCCCTCCGAGATCGCCGACGCCGTCGTCTTTTTCGCCAGCAGCCGCTCGGACTATGTCACCGGCCAGGTCCTGAGCGTCAGCGGCGGCCTGAGCATGGTCGGCTGAAGAGGTCCGCCACAATGCGCTGACAACACCGGCACCGCCGGAGTTGAACGAACCGATGCGAGCGGCCGCGAATCCGCCGCCGCAGGCACCGCAACCACAGAATTGCAAGGAGAACACCGGATGTACACGATTCCCGCCAGCGAGATCAAGGCCGAGCACTTCCTCTTCGAGGTCGAGGGCAAGGTCGCCACACTCACGCTGAACCGCCCCGATCGGAAGAACCCGCTCACGTTCGAGTCCTACGCCGAGATGCGCGATCTGTTCCGCAAGCTCGCCTACGTCCCGGAAATCAAGACCGTCGTCCTGACCGGTGCCGGCGGCAATTTCTGCTCGGGCGGCGACGTGCACGAGATCATCGGTCCGCTGACCAAGATGGACATGGGCGGTCTGCTCGACTTCACGCGCATGACCGGCGACGTCGTGCGCGCCATGCGCAACATGCCGCAGCCGATCGTCTGCGCCATCGACGGCATCTGCGCCGGCGCCGGCACGATGCTCGCCTGCGGCTCGGACATCCGCCTCGGGACGCCCAAGAGCAAGGTCGCCTTCCTCTTCGTCAAGGTCGGCCTGGCTGGTGCCGACATGGGCGCCTGCGCGCTGCTGTCGGCCATCGTCGGCCACGGCCGCGCCTCCGAGCTGCTCTTCACCGGACGCGTGATGCCAGGTGAAGAAGCCGAGCGCTGGGGTTTCTATAATTCGCTGGTCGAGCCCGATGCCCTGGCCGCGCGTGCGAAGGAAATGGCGCAGTCGCTGGCCGATGGCCCCACCTTCGCGCATGCGATGACCAAGAAGATGCTGCTGCAGGAATGGAACATGGGTCTGGAAGAAGCCATCGAAGCCGAGGCGCAGGCGCAGGCAATCTGCATGCAGACGCAGGACTTCCATCGCGCCTATCACGCCTTCGTCGCCAAGCAGACGCCGAAGTTCGAAGGCAACTGATTGAACGCAACCGGTTGAACACAACTGAGCGAACGCAACCAGTTGGACACAGCTGAGCGAACGCCACTGAGCCGAAGGCAGACAGGCAGGACATGGCAGACCGCACTTTTCTCGACTGGCCGTTTCTCGACGACGGCCACCGCACGCTTTTCGATGCGCTGGAAGCCTGGGCCGCCGACCGGCTGCCCGGCCTGGGCATCGGGCACGATGGCGACAACGATGCACTCGACGCGGCCTGCCGGCGTCTGGTTGTGTCGCTGGGTGAAGCCGGTCTGCTGCAGTGGACGGTGCCGGCACCCTTCGGCGGCCGGCACGATCGTCTGAACGTGCGCGGCCTGTGCCTGGCGCGCGAGACCCTCGCCCGCCACGACGCACTGGCCGACTTCGCGTTTGCCATGCAGGGGCTGGGCAGCGCGCCGATCACGCTGGCCGGTTCGGACGAGCAGAAGAAACGCTTCCTGCCCGACGTGGCACAGGGCCGCTCGATCGCGGCCTTCGCGCTGTCCGAGCCGCACGCCGGTTCGGATGTGGCGGCAATGAGCACGCGTGCCGTGCGCGACGGTGACGGCTGGCGGATCGAAGGCGAAAAGACCTGGATCTCCAACGCCGGCATCGCCGACTTCTACACGGTGTTCGCGCGGGTCGGCGACGAAGCCGGCGCAAAGAACCTCGCCGCCTTCATCGTCCCTGCCGACACGCCCGGGCTGGACGCGTCGGCGCGCATCGACGTCATCGCCCCGCATCCGCTCGGCAGTGTGCGCTTTGATGGTTGCCGGGTCGGCGACGATGCGCTGCTCGAAAACGTGGGCGCCGGCTTTCGCATCGCGATGGGCACGCTCGACGTCTTTCGCTCGACCGTCGGCGCGGCCGCACTCGGCATGGCCCGGCGCGCGCTCGATGAAGCGCTGGCGCGCACACAGGAACGCGAGGCCTTCGGGCATCGCCTCGCCGACTTTCAGCTCACGCAGGCGAAGATCGCCGAGATGGCGCTGGCCGTCGACGCCGCCGCCCTGCTCATCTATCGCGCCGCCTGGACGAAGGACACGCAGCGCGAGCGCGTGACGCGCGAGGCATCGATGGCCAAGCTGTTCGCGACCGAGTCCGCGCAGACCGTCATCGACCAGGCGGTGCAGCTGTTCGGCGGCACCGGCGTCGTCTGCGGCACGCCGGTCGAGCAGCTGTATCGGGAAATACGCGCATTGCGCATTTATGAGGGCACCAGTGAAATCCAGAAACTCGTGATCGCAGCGAAAACGTATGAAGCTTTCACCGCGAAAACGGTAAGCTGACGAAAATAGAGACGACTGCACGGGATGGAGTTCGCAGCACAAAGGCGGCAATTCCGACCGGATGCAGTACCGTCCGTGATCGATGAACGGATCGGGGCAGCGGGATCCACACGACACCTGCTGACGACAGGCTGTGTCGAGAGGTGCGGATTCCGATCAGACGATTCGACAAGGCATGATTTTCTTTTCCCGACAGGAGGTAGACATGGAAAAAAGAACCTTTCTGAAAAACTCTCTGGCAGTGGCCGGCACGGCCGCCGTCGGCAGCCTGGCGCCGACGGTCCTGCGCGCGCAGGAGCCAATCAAGCTGCGCATGTCGCATTTCCTGTCGCCGATGGCGCCGGCCCAGACCATGCTGTTCCAGCCCTGGGCCGAGCGCGTCGAGCGCGATTCCGGCGGTCGCATCAAGTGCGAGATCTATCCGGCCATGCAGCTGGGCGGCAAGCCGCCGCAGCTCTATGACCAGTGCCGCACCGGCGTGGCCGACGTCATCTGGACCGTGCCCGGATACACGCCGGGGCGCTTCCCGACGGCGGCGCTGTTCGAGCTGCCTTTCGTTGTCGGTGATACCGCCGAGGCGACCGCACGCGCGATCTGGGATTTCTACAAGCTCCACCTGCGCAACGAATTCAAGGACGTGCATCCGATCGTGCTGCACTGCCACGCCCCCGGTCTCGTGCACATGAAGGACGGGCTCATCACGAAGATGGAAGACCTCAAGGGCAAGAAGCTGCGCCTGCCAACCAAGCCGGTCGGCGACGCGCTCAAGCTGATGGGTGCGACACCGGTCGGCATGCCGCTGCCCGAAGCCTACGAGGCGCTCTCCCGCGGCGTGGCCGACGGCGTCACCGTTCCCTGGGAGGTGATGAAGCCGCAGCGCCTGAACGAGCTGACGAAATTCCACACGTATACCGGCCTGTACACGAACGTCTTCCTGATGGCGATGAACAAGCAGAAATACGAAAGCCTGCCCGGCGACCTGAAGGAAGTCATCGACAAGAACTCGGGCGACAACTTCATCCAGGAGGTTGGCAAGGCCTGGGATACCGCCGAGCTGCCGGGCCTCGAGCAGGCGAAGGAACTCGGACACCAGATCACCACGCTCTCGCCGGATGAAAAGCAGCGCTGGATCGACACCACCCGCCCGGTCGTTGATGCCTGGGTCAAGGCGAACCAGAACGGCGGCGCGCTTCTCGAGGAAGCCAGGGCGCTGATCGCCAAATACGAAAAAGCATGAGCGAAGGAGAAAGCCGCATCCAGGATGCAGCGCCCGCCCGTTCCGGCGCCGAACGGGCGCTCGAGCGGGCGTGCACCTGGCTGGCGATCGCCGGCGGCGTCGTGATGCTCGCCTTCACGATTGTGTCGGTGCTGAGCATTCTCGGTCGCGCTTTCTTCAACTCGCCGCTGGTGGGCGACTTCGAACTGGTCGAACGCGGCACGGCGATCGCCGTCTTCGCCATGCTGCCCTACTGCCACCTGCGCGGCGGCAACGTCGCCGTCGACATATTCGTCGGCATGTTTCCGTCGCCGCTGCGCCGTTCTCTCGCCGTCACCAGCGATGCCATCTTCACCATCGTGGCCGCGCTGATGACCTGGCGGCTCGCGCTGGGCGGCTGGAACCAGTACGAGTTCAACGACATCTCGATGATGCTGCTGATCCCGACCTGGTGGATCTTTCTGCCGGTCGTCGTCTCGATGGTCCTGCTCACACTCGTCTGCCTGATGCGTACCCTGCGCGGAGGCCGGAAATTCTCCTGACCATGACCCGGAAACGCACAAAGGTCCTGCCATGAGCGGGATGGCCATCTCGCTGACGATGTTCGGCGTGCTCGTCATGCTGCTTGTGATCGGCATTCCCGTCGGGCTCACGCTGCTGCTGGTCGGTGGTGCCGGCTACATCTGGGTGACCGGCTTTGAGCCGATGCTCAACTACATGAATTCGGCACCGTATTTCCAGGCAGCGAACTACTCGCTGTCGGTTATCCCGCTGTTCATTCTGATGGGCCAGTTCGCCACCGGCTCGGGACTGTCGACCGGCATCTTCAACGCGGCTGCGGCCTGGCTCGGCCACCGCCGTGGCGGCATCTCGATGGCTGCCATCGGCGCCAGCGCGGCCTTCGGCTCGATCTGCGGCTCGTCGCTGGCCACGGCCGCGACGATGGCGCATGTCTCGCTGCCGGAGATGAAGCGGCTCAATTACTCGGGCCGGCTGGCCACCGGATCACTGGCCGCCGGCGGCACGCTGGGCATCCTCATCCCGCCCTCCGTCGTGCTTGTCGTCTACGCGATCCTGACCGAGCAATCGATCGGCAAGCTCTTTCTGGCCGCCATGGTCCCCGGCATCCTTGCCGCCCTCGGCTACATGCTGGCCATCGCCATCGTCGTGCGCTTCGACCCGGCAGCCGGCCCGGCCGCACCGAAAGCCTCGTTTGCCACACGCCTGAAGACGCTCGGCGAACTGATGCCGGTCATCATCATCTTCGTCGTCGTCATGGGCGGCATCTACGGCGGCTTCTTCACGCCGACCGAGGGCGCGGCCGTCGGCGCGGCATCGACCGGCCTGCTCGCCGCCGTCAACGGCATGCGCATCAAGGGCCTGATCGAATGCCTGCTCGGCACCGCCAGCCTGACGGCGATGATTTTCCTGATCCTGATCGGTGCCGATCTGTTCAACGCCTTCCTGGCGATCACGCAGATGCCGGCGCAGGCGGCCGCAGCGATCTCGTCCAGCGGCTTCTCGCCGATGACCGTGCTCATCCTGATCCTGCTCTTCTACCTGGCGCTGGGCTGCGTGATGGACTCGATGTCGATGATCCTGGTCACGATCCCGGTGCTCTTTCCGATCATCATGGGACTGGATTTCGGCCTGTCGGCCGAACATACGGCAATCTGGTTCGGCATCATCGTGCTCATCGTCGTCGAGGCCGGCCTGATCACGCCGAACATCGGCATGAACGTCTTCGTAATAAACTCCATGGCGACGAACGTACCACTG
>DAIUFU010000113.1:0-3715 GCA_036844405.1 Burkholderiaceae bacterium
ACGAACGACAGCAGGAAATGTCCATGAAAAAAGCCGTGCGCCCGCAACAGGGCTTCGCCCTGGTCGAAGTCCTCGTGGCCGTCCTGCTCTTTTCGATCGGCATTCTGGCCGTGGTTGGCATGCAGGCCTTCTCGATCGGTGCGGTCACCGATGCCAAATATCGCGCCGACGCGAGCTTTCTGGCCAATCAGGCGATCGGCCGGCTCTGGGGCGACCCGACCAATCTGGCCAGCCAGGCCGAAAGCGATGTCAGTGTGCCCGAGTTGCCGAACGGCAAGCGCACGATCGGAATCAACGGTCAGCAGGCGGTGGTGACGATCCGCTGGGAGGCACCGCCGGGCGAGGAACACGAATTCAGCGCCACCGCTCACATCCACATCGCCAACTGAACGGCCTCTCGATGAAACGCTCGGCGCAAAAAGGCGTAACCCTGGTCGAACTCATGGTCGCACTGGTGATCGGTGCGGTCACCGTACTGGCCATCCAGCAGGTGATGGCCGTGTTCGAAGGACAGAAGCGCTCGAGTACCGGTGGCGCAGACGCGCAGGTCAACGGTGCCGTTGCGCTGTTCACGCTCGAGCGCGAAATCCGCCAGGCCGGCTATGGCCTGTTCACCGGGGAAGGCGCGCTGTGCCCGCTCGGCATCAACATCCACCACAGCGGCAGCACCTCCTCTGACGCCGGCCTGCTGCGCCCGCTGCTCATCCACGATGGCGGCTCCGGCCCCGATGCCATCGAGGTCGTTCGCGCCGACACCGGCTTTGGCGCCATCCCGGTGAGCATCGTCCGGAACATGACCAATGCCGCTGCGGCAATCACGACGGAGAGCCGGATCGGGCTGGACAAAAACGAGTTGTTCATCGCTGCCGGGCGCGAAGGCAACAAGATCTGCACCCTGATGCAGGTATCGCAGACTCCGACCGAGTCCGGCGGCAGCTTCACCGTGCAACATGCCGCATCGGCGCCCTACAACCCGCTCAGCCCGACGACGGCCTTTACCACGGCTCCGCTGTACGGCGTCGGCGACGCTGCCGTCGTCGTCGGCCGTTTCGTGCACGGACGCTACCAGGTGCTGTGCAACCGTCTGACCGAGGTGGATCCATCCGTCACCGGCGGGCCTTTCGACTGCGCGAACACCGACCCCGTGGTCGACCAGATCATCGATCTGCAGGCGCAGTACGGCGTCGCTCCTGTCGGCAGCATGAAAGTGGGCCAGTGGTGTAACGCGACGTCATCATCGAGCTGTGGCGACTGGGGCAACCCGGATGCCAGCGCCATCACCCGCGTGCGCGCGGTACGCATCGCCATCGTCGCGCGCAGCGCCCAGTACGAGAAGGAGCAGGTCAGCCCGGCCTCACTCACCCTCTGGGACGCCGGCGATCCGGGCGACGACCCTCCGACGCGCGCACTCAGCGGCGAAGAGCGCCACTACCGGTACAAGGTCTTCACGACCATCGTACCCATCCGCAACGTGATCTGGGGAAGCTGATGGCCGGCACCGCGTTTCCGGCGACCGCACTGCGCCAGCGCGGCATCACGCTGCTGATCGCACTGGTCGCACTCGTGGCGATCTCGCTGGGCGGCGTCGCGCTGATGCGCATGGTCGACGCCGGCATCCTGATCACCGGCAATCTCGCCTTCAAGCAGACGGCCGGACAGGCCGGCGATGCCGGCACCGAAGCGGCCATTGCGTGGCTGAACGACCACAGCGACCAGTTGAACAACGACGTGGCCGCGGCCGGTTACTACGCAAGCTGGCGCGGCGGCTGCGACATGCTCGAAAACGTCACCTGGGAACCTGGCGGGACCGGGCAGTCCGGCTGCCTGATGGTGGCGGCCGCAGTCGCGTCGGCGCATCTGCCCGACGGTTATTCGGCCAGCTATGTCATCAACCGCCTGTGCGACGCCGAAGGCTCACCGACGGACACCTCGGTTTCCTGTCCGTCCTTCGTGACCCGTACCGGCGGCGCCGGCAGCACCAAAGGCGGCGGCTCCTACGGCCAGTTGCCGCTGACCGGCAGCGCACAGCAGTTCTATCGCGTCACGACCCGGGTCAGCGGGCCGCGCAGCACCGAGAGCTTCGTCCAGGCCGTCGTCGGCTTCTGAATCACGGGGAGACAGGCCATGGCCCGCAAATCATCTTGCCTCATCACTCTGTGCCTCGCACTGGCTCCAGTGGCCACGGTGGTGGCGCAGGTTACCGGCGTCGACCTGGCCGACAAGCCGATGGCCTCCGGCACCAGCGGGGAAGTCAAGCCGAACGTCATGATCGTGCTTGATGACTCGGGCAGCATGACCTGGACCTACATGCCGGACGAAGCGGTCTCCTTCCACGGCAGCTACGGCTACGCCAGCAGCCAGTGCAATGCCGTCTACTACGATCCGGACGTCATCTACGAACCACCGGTCAAGGCGGACGGCAGCTTGTATGCGGATGCCAAATTCACCAGTGCCCGGGACGACGGGTTCAACACCTCTTCAACCAAGCGCAACCTGGACAGCAATTTTTTCCCGAACCGCTTCACGCCGGAATCCGCTAACGACACGTACAACAGCACCAGCTACAAGCCCTATAAAAAATCTGCACTCGACGCAGACGGCGCCGCCGTCTCGGGCAGTGCAAGCGGTGTTCCGGCCTTCTACTATCTGTACACCGGTTCGCAGACCAGGAAGGACTACATCAATACGAGCTCGACTTTCTACGAGGAGTGCAACAGCAAGATCGGCAGCACACCGGGCAAGAGCCGCTTTGAATAGCGCCGCCTGGCCACGACGATGACGACAACGATCACCGTCAGCGGATCGAGTTCGACCACCGTGACCAGCATCAAGGTCAACGGCGTCGAGTTGATGTCGGATTCGACCTCGAAGAGCAGTTCTGCAAGTACCGTCGCCTCTCGGGTCGCGTCGAACATCAGCAAAGGCGGCTACCGCGCGACGGCATCGGGTTCGGTCATCACGATTACCGGGCCGGCGAGCGCTGCCAACCATATTCCGGTGATCACGAAGTCCGGGTCGATGAACTTCACGACCGACGTCTTCCCGGAAACCGATCCGGCGAAACTGACCAACTTCGCGAACTGGTACAGCTATTACCGCACACGCATCCTGACCGGCAAGACGGCAGTCGGCCGAGCCATGGCCACGCTGTCCGAGCCAGGCAACTACCGGATCGGATACCGGGTACTCAATGGCGGCAAGTCCACCTGGCAGGCGATCGACGATTTCTGTGCCGCCGACGGTTGCGCACAGCGCACGGATGTCTACGCCAGACTGTATGACACGGATCCGGCCGGGGGCACGTACCTGCAGAAAGTACTTGCCGAAGTGGGGCGCATGTATGCCGGAAAAGACGGAAAGAACAACGACCCGGTGCAATACTCCTGCCAGCAGAACTTCACCATCCTGACCACGGACGGGTTCTGGAACGAGACGTCGGGTTCGAGGCCCGCCAACGTCGGCTACGAGATGGACGGCAGCACGAAGATCGGCAACGAGGACGGCGCCGCTCCACGGCCGTACTGGGATGGTGCTTCCACCCAGAAGGTGGAGACCTGGACTCGATACAGGTATTCGGAAGGGAACTGCACGTACCGCTCCGGGAGAAGCACAAAAAGCGGCAAGCAGCTCCTGAAGCAGAAGCAGCAGAAGACGGTCACCACCATGATCGAGCCGCCG
Source organism: Burkholderiaceae bacterium (assembly GCA_036844405.1). Classification (GTDB taxonomy): domain Bacteria; phylum Pseudomonadota; class Gammaproteobacteria; order Burkholderiales; family Burkholderiaceae_E; genus Zeimonas. The sequence continues at coordinate 3,679 of DAIUFU010000113.1, forward strand.
GGCGCGACGACCACCATCGACTGGACCGATGTGGGCA
>DAIUFU010000113.1:3725-7012 GCA_036844405.1 Burkholderiaceae bacterium
GCAGTGCCCGTGCGGAAACAAGCTGCTCGGCCGACAGCGTGACGATTCCCAGTCCGAACCCGTCAACTGCGACACTCTCCAGCAACACGACTTCCTCCGGCGGCTCCGGTCACTCACTGGCCGACGTCGCGATGCACTACTACGCGAACGATCTGCGCGACGGTACAACAGCACAATGCAAGGCGGCAGACGGATCCGGCCAGGACGTATGCGAGAACAATGTTCCCGGCTCGGGCCTGGACAAGGCCAGTCACCAGCACATGACGACGTTCACGCTTGGCCTGGGCGTGAGCGGCAAGCTGCAGTACTGCGAAAACTACGACTCGGGCGGCTGCCCGGACTTCGAGGCGATCCGCCAGGGCACGAAGAACTGGCCGGCTCCGTCCGACAATGACCTGACGACCGTCGACGACCTCTGGCACGCAGCCGTCAACGGCCGCGGCAAGTACTTCAGCGCGCAATCGCCCGAAGCGATGGCCAAGGGCGTGCAGAAGGCACTGGCGGGCGTATCGGCGCGCACGGCCTCGGCGGCGGCGGCAGCCACGTCGAACCTCGAGCCGATTGCCGGCGACAACGACGCCTATACCGCGATGTACACGACCGTCGACTGGGACGGCGACATCACGGCGCGCTCGCTCGATCTGGCCACCGGTGCCGTCGACGAAGACAGCAACTGGTCGGCACAGGAAAAACTGGACGCGAAGGTCGGGCCGGCCAGCGACAGCCGGACCATCTATTTCAACAGTAATGGTTCACTCAGGAATTTCGTGCCGGGCAACCTGGGCCCGCAGATCACGGCGAACCTGTTCGCGCCTGGCCCAACCAATCCGGGCGGGCAACTCTCGCAGTATCCCGACCTGACCTCAGAGCAGCAGGACCAGGCGACGCAGCAGTCGATGATCAACTTCCTGCGCGGACAGACGCAGCACGAAGACGAAAACGAAAACACGTGGAAGCTGTACCGCGACCGCACGCACGTGCTCGGCGACATCGTCAATGGCGCTCCGGTCTTCGTGCGCAAGCCGCCGTTCTCGTATGCGGACGATGGCTATGCCCAGTTCGCGGCCGGCAAGGAGAACCGCCAACCGGTGATCTACGCCGGTGGCAACGACGGCATGCTGCACGCCTTCAGCGGCGAGACCGGCGAAGAACTCTGGGCCTTCATCCCGGCCGCCGTCCTGCCCGATCTCTACAAGCTGGCCGATCGCAGCTATTCGACCAACCACCGCTTCTATGTCGACGGTCCGATCGTTGTCGGTGATTTCTGCCCGCAAGCCCCGTGCACGGCCGCCCAGTGGAAGACGATCCTCGTTGGCGGCCTGGGCAAGGGCGGTCGTGCGTATTACGCGCTCGACGTGACCAATCCGTCTTCGCCATCGCTGCTGTGGGAATTCACCGACAAGAACCTCGGCTACACCTTCGGCAACCCGGTGATCACCAAGGTGAACGGCCAGTGGACGGTGATCGTCGCTTCGGGCTACAACAATAATGCACCCTGGGGCAACAGCTCCAGCGGCGACGGCAAGGGGCGGCTGTTCGTGCTGAATGCTGCTTCGGGCGCGGTCATCCGGGAGATCAGCACCGACAACACGAACGATATGGCGAAAAGCGGTATTGCGCGCATCAACAACTGGGTCGACGACACGCTGGTCGACAACAGTACCGAGCACGTCTACGGCGGCGATCTCGGCGGCAATGTCTGGCGCTTCGACGTCGGTGCCGGCACGGCCACGAAGATCACGACCATCGGCCAGGGCAGTGTCGGCACTCAGCCGATCACGACCAAGCCGGAACTGGCCAGCATCCGCGTCAACGGCACGCCGACCCGCGTACTGCTGATCGGCACCGGCCGCTATCTCGGGGTAACCGACATCAGCTCGACGAATGTCCAGTCGCTGTACGCGATCAAGGACGACCTGGAGTCACCGCCGTATGGCACCTTCCGCAGCCATCAGAAAGTCATCGTGCAGGATCTGACGGCCGCCAACGGCCGCCAGGTGTCCTATTCGGCGATGGGGGCCGACAGTATCGGCTGGTACATGGACTTCGACGTCAAGAACGGCGAGCGCGTCAACGTCGACCCGAAATACCAGATGGGCTGGTGGATCGTGCCGAGCAACATTCCCGACCCGAACGTCTGCAACATCGGCGGCACAAGCTGGCTGTACTTCATCGACCCCTGGCCGACGCGGGACCGCGAGTCGGAAATCGTCTGGGCGGTCAGTGTGGGCAATGCGCTCATCGTCGGCATCAACGTGATCAAGCTGCCCAACGGCAAGATCACGACGATCGTGACGACGTCGGACGCGAAGTACCCGGCCTTCGGCAATCCACCCACGCCCTCGGATGCCACCCTGCGCCGCATCAGCTGGCGCGAGCTGAACCGCTGAACGCACCGGGCGCGCCGCAGCCGGTCCGGTGCGGCTGCCGGCGCCGACACCTCGCTGGAAACAGCGCCCGGGCGGGTGACGTCAGGAGAAGCTGCGGCTGGCTGCGCTACCCGCAACAGCAGCCGCGGCACGCGCCTGGCCAGCGGCTTGCGCTGCGGATGCCGGGCGCGCAGTCTACTGCGTGTTTTCGGTCCAGCCGCCGCCGAGCACCCGATACAGCGTGACCCGGTTGACCTGCTCGGCCAGCTGCGTCGAGATCAGCGACAGCTGGGCGCCGTGCAGCGTGCGCTGCGCATCGAGCAGCACCAGATAGCTGTCGCTGCCGGCCTCATAGCGCGCCCGTGCCAGCTCTTCGGCGCGGGCCGCGGCGGCGACCAATGCCGCCTGGGCCGCCTTCTGCTCGGCCAGCGTGCGCGTGAGCGCGAGCGCATCGGCCACGTCACGGAAACCCGACTGGATCGCCCGCTCGTACTGTGCCAGCGCAATGTCGCGCGCGGCTTCGGTCGCCTCCAGCGAAGACTGCAGCGCGCCTCCGGTGAAGATCGGCACCGTCATGCGCGGGCCCCAGGTCCAGAAACGTGATCCGGAGCCGAACAGGCCGGACAATTCGCTGCTGGCGCTGCCGATGCCGGCGGTCAGTGAAATGGACGGAAAGAACGCCGCGCGCGCCGCACCGATGTTCGCATTGGCGGCCCGCAACTGATGCTCGGCCTGCTGCACGTCGGGACGACGCAGCAGCACTTCCGACGGCACACCGGCCGGCAGCGCACCCAGCCCGCTGACCTCGGGACGGGACGATTCCGGCTGCTGCGCTTCGTCGACCGGCGCACCGGCCAGCAGCACCAGCGCATTGCGGTCCTGCTCGACCAGACCGGCGAAGCGCGAGGCATCGGTGCG
>DAIUFU010000114.1:0-6159 GCA_036844405.1 Burkholderiaceae bacterium
GCGCCGGTGGCGGCCACGGCCAGCGCGCGCGTCGTCGGGATGCCGAGGGCGTGCATCGCCTCGCTCACGAGCGCCTCGCGCAGCATCGGTCCGACAGCCGCGCGGCCGTCGCCGCCGCGCGAAAACGGTGTTGGCCCCGATCCCTTGAAAGCGATATCGCGCCGGTGCCCGTGGCGATCGATGACCTCGCCGATCAGCAGGGCGCGGCCATCACCAAGCTGCGGCGAGAAGCCGCCGAACTGGTGCCCGGCATAGATCTGCGCGATCGGCTCGGCACCAGGGGGCAGGGTGTTGCCCGAGAACCAGTCGATGCCGGCTTCACCGGCGAGAGTGTCGGCGTCCAGCCCCAGTTCGCCCGCCAGTTCACGGTTCAGGAACAGAAGGCGCGGTTGTGGCGCGCCCACCGGGCGCCAGGCGACATAGGTACCCGGCAGTTCACGTACATAACTGTTATCGAAGATGAGCGGAGGACCGGAAAAACGATTCACGCCGGCCTGGTCGGAGATGCCCTGGTCCATCTGGTGCGTTCTCTGGTTGCCACTGCCACTTGCAGTGTAGGGCTTCGTGCGCCGGGACCATGACGATCCGGCTTTCGAATGCCTTCAACTCCCGGCCGCCGGTTCGGCGCGTGCACATCGCCAGCCGGCCGGCATCTCGCCGTCGGCCATGAGCGCCATCATTTTCTGTGCCGACTCGCCCTCATGTGCCGCATCGGCCAGCGAGTAGATCGTGCGCTCTTCCTTGTCATTGTGCGCAGCCAGCACCTGCGCCAGTTCGGCGAGCGTCGCGGCTACCTCCCGAGCGGCAGCATCGCGCTCGAGCTGCTCGTCGAGCCGGTCGAGAATCGGCCACATCTGACCGTGTTCGCGCAGCATCGCGAAGATCGCGGCGAAGGCACTGCCCTGGCGCATCGGCGGAAACAGCATCGTCTCCTCCAGCCAGATGTGCCGGCGCAGTGTTGCCAGCGCCGCGCGCAGGGTTGGTGCCTGCGGCTGGCCATCGGCTGCCTGCGCGGTGAACGCCGCAATGGCACTGTCGATATCCTGGTGTTCCCTGGTGAGTTCCTGCGCCAGCGTCTTCATCGTGTCCTCCGGGCCTCGTGCACGGGCATTCTGGCGTCCGCCTCCAAAGTCGTGCAAGCAGGGGGCCAGTGCGGGCAGGGATATTCCGGCGCAGTTGCGGTACTTTCTGCCATTGGCAGAACCCACCGTCAGCGAAGGAGGCCGGCATGGCACGATTCATTCTTGTTCACGGCGCAATGAGCAACAGCCGGATCTGGCCGCCGACCTTCCTCGACGGCCTGCGCGCGAAGGGGCACAGTGTCGAGATCTTCTCCCTGCCCGGGCAGGGAGAGGACGAAACACCGAAGGCGCAGGTGACGCTGCAGATGTATGCCGACCGGACCGTGGCCCAGTTGCGCTCCAGCGACGAGCCGGCGATTCTTGTCGGCCACTCGATGGGCGGGATGGTGATCACGCAGGCCGCCGATGACTTCATCGCCGCCGGTGGCAGCATTGCCCGGCTGGTCTACCTCACGGCCTTCCTGCCGCGCAATGGCCAGTCGCTGCTCGATCTCTCGGCAACTCCCGAAGGCGCCTCGGATCAGGTGCAGGCGCAGCTGCAGGTCAGCGGCGAGCCGCCGATGGGGATGTTTCCGGTGTCCGCCGTGCGACCGGCGCTGTTCAACACCACGCCGGTCGACGTGCTCGCTGCGCTGGATCCGGCGAGCATCGAGCCGCAGCCACTCGCGCCGTTTGGCAACCCGGTGCGGATCACCGACGACCGCCCGATCGACCGCCGCTACATCTTCGCCCTGCAGGATCGTGCGATCACGATCGCGCTGCAGCGCCGGATGGCGCGCGACACGGCGGTCACCGGGACTGCCGAGATCGATTGCGACCACATGGTGATGTATTCGGCGCCGCAGCGGCTGATCGAGGTGCTCGACCGGTTTGCGCACGCCGCTGCCGGATGACGGCCAGACCCGTCCGCATCGCACGAGCGGGGCCATTTCCGTCGCGCCGGACGCAGACTCTGGCGCGAAACCGGGGTGCGAAGGCCGACCGTGAATGGCGGTCTCGAAATCCGGCTATGAAAGACGGTCGCGAAGGACTATCCTGAAGAGCGTCCGGATCAGACCACCGTTCAATGCGGTTTTCCGGGACGATCGCGCTTCCCTGGGGCAAGCTGTCACTTTATTCACTTCAGCGACGCACATCATGAGCCTGTTCGATTCGATGAAGGATATTCAGATTCCCACGACGGAAGCTGAAAAGAACGAAGTCGTCATCTCCGAAAGTACGCACGGAGTCTGGGACTACCATCTTTCGCGCCGCAGCAACATTCTGCGCGGACTGTGCGGCACTCCGACGTTACCGACGAAAATGCCTCTTTCGGCCTGGGGCGAGCAGTATGAAGAGAACCTGCCGAAAAAGCCGTCGTACTGCAAAAAGTGCGAGGAGCGGGCCTGGCCGGACGGCAAACCAGATCTCGGCTCGACGGCGAAGTCCTGATTTCCGGAGTCGGTCCGGATCATCACCGACAGTGGTTCATGATCGACGTCTGCCTGTCGCGTTGACATGATCGAACCGTGCCGGCCAGGTCGGTACGCGGGCAGAGGAGTCAGTCACCTCATCTGGGGAATTCGTATCGATGCCGGATACGTACTCACCGGAGTCCCGGCTGCGGCTGTTCGATGCCGTCGGCTCGTGTTCGAGCGTTGCCATGGTGGCGGATCGGCTGCTGGATCCGCTGGCCTCGGTGCTGCGTGCAACGAGCTCGGTGTTTGTCGAGTTCAGTGAACGCCCCGGCGTCGGCGTGGCCGTCGGCACCTGCAGCTACCTCGGCGAGAAGTCATGGGCTCCCGACGCCTATTCGGAGCAGTTCTTCGCGGCGGATCCACTCTTCCAGCGCCAGCTCGGGTTCTTCGCTGATGATCAGGCCGGGCAGCACCTCCGGATAGAGCCGGAAGCCCGGATCAGCGTGCTTCCGGGAACCGGTGACCTGTACCTTGGCGACTATTACCGGCGCTTTCTGCGGCCTGCCGGCATCGCGCACGTCATCGGCGTGGGCATCCCGTTCCACTCGGGCTTCGGGCGTGCGATGCTGTGCCTCGGGTTTCATCGATCGTCCGGCGACGCGGCCTTCGGATCCGCCGAAGCGACGCTTTTGCGACAGCTCGCCCCGGTACTGACTTCCGTGCTGACCGGACTGGCTGCCCGTGAGGCGCTGACCGTCGCAAAAACCGTCGTCGACCGAATGGCCTGTGCCCATCCCGGAGACGGCTACCTCGTGCTCGACGAGAACCTGAACGTGATGCAGGTTGGCGGCAGTGCAGCGGCGATTTTCGGCTTTGGCACGTCGGCCGGCGGTCGTCTGTCCGATGTCTTGCGCCATCAGCTGCGGCATGATCCGCCGCGCCTCGGAAGTGTGGCCCGTCGATTTTCGTTGACGCGCAAGGGCGATCTTCGTCCGATCGCGATCGAGGCACAGGCGTTGCCCGATCACCGCGGGCCGCGCATCCTGGTGACGATGCGCACATCGTGTACCGCAGCCGGGCACGACATGGCCGAACGCCACGGGCTGAGCGCTCGCGAACGCGAAGTCGCGCGGCTGGTCTGCGCAGGCGGCAGCAACATCGAGATTGCCGATCTGATGGGCATCTCGATTCGTACGGTCGAGAATCATCTGCGTTCGATCTTCGAAAAGGTCGGAGTGCACAGCCGTACCCGGTTGGCCGCGCGCCTGCTGGCTTAGGGTTCGCCTGCCCCGGTCACCCGGCTCGCGCGTCACTGCAGCAGTGAGTGGATTCCGCTATTGCGGGGGCGACGGATCGATTTCATTGTGTGATGGCGCCCGGTGTCATGCGGATGCACCGGGACGCCGGCAATGTGTGGTTTACGCCAGATGCGACCTGCGGAATCCGCGCGTTGCCAGTCGATCCGGATGGGAGATTGCAATGAAACTGCGTCTGATTCTCGCCGCAGCGTGCATGGTGCCCGTTCTCGCACAGGCACAAGGCGATCCGCTCCTTCGTGGCCGCTATCTCGTCGAGATCGCGGGCTGCAACGATTGCCACACGCCGGGCTATGGCGCCACCGACGGGCGGGTACCGAAAGCACAGTGGCTGACCGGCGAAAGAGTCGGCTGGCGTGGCCCGTGGGGAACCACCTACGCAACGAATCTGCGCCTGTATTTCGCGTCGATGTCGGAGCAGGAGTGGCTGCAGAAGGCCACGGAACTGCAGACCCGCCCGCCGATGCCCTGGTATTCGATCCGGGCGATGAACAAGACCGATCTCCAGGCCCTGTATCGATACATCCGGCGTCTCGGCGCAGCCGGAAGTCCCGCGCCCGAAGCGCTGGACCCGGGCAGGGAGCCCGCAGGCCCGTACATCAGCTTCCCGGCGCCGCCGCCCGCTGCGGGTGGACGGCACTGACGCCGAAGCGAAATGAGCCGTGGCCGGCGGTTTTCAACCCGTAGTTTCCAACCCGCAGTTTCCAACCCGCAGTTTCCAACCATCACTTTGCAGATGCTTCGAGACAGGCCCCCCCGTCCTGCGGAACCGGTCTTCACGAGGCTTGCCGGGAGATCACCATGGCAGAGATGCGGGCAGGGGCCACAGCAATTGGCAACAACGAGGAGCTCGCGTGGGCGCGCTGGGGCGCCGGCGCGGGCATTCTCGGAGCAGTCGCTTTTCTCGTCGGCACGGGGCTGATACCCCCGGATGCCCGACTGGGGGCGGGACCGGTCGAGCTGTCCCGGATCCTCGCGGAAGGTGGTGGCCTGCTGTATTTCGCTGCGTTTCTCGCGATCGCGGGCGCGGTGTTGCGCGTCGTACTGTTTGTCGCTCTCGTTCAACTGGTGCCGCAGGGGCAAGCGGGATCGGGGTTGCTGCGGCTGGCGCTGGCCGGTTGCCTCTTCACCCAGTTGCTGGTGGCGATTGGCGGACTCGCCGCGCTGGTCGGCGTCAATGGCGCACTGGCCGGCATCGACCCGGCATTCGTTGCCTTTTGCTGGCGCGCGCTCTGGCTGAGTTTTGTCGCATCAGCCGTACCGACCCTGCTCTACACCGTCAGCGCAGTGATCGGCCTGGCACGCGCCGGGTTGTCACCGCGCTGGGTGTCGGCACTTGGCTGGATTTCGGCTGCCGCGCACGTCGTGGTGCTCTTTGCGATCGGTGAGACGGGACCGTTCGCCCTGGACGGCCTGGTCGGGATGCTGATGCCGTTGACGACGATTGCCTGGGTGCTGACGCTGTGCGCGATCCTGCCCGGGCGCGTGCGGCGGGCAAACTGATCGGCCAAGTCAACACTATCGCGAGCGCGAAGAACCGTACCAATTCACAAGCTACCGGAATCTTCTTGCTGATTTCTGGCGCGATGTGAGGACGGAGATCGAGCATGAGAGAAGTTACATTGCATGTCGAGACGCTGGATCGCTTTATTGGCGAAACGACGGCGATGGCCGAAAGGCTGGATCGCGGCGATCGTGAGCAGCAGACGACCCATATCGCGTTCGAGAGTATGGAGATGTTCCTGAAGGCGCTCACGCCCAATCGCTGGGCGTTGCTGCGCGCCTTGCGTGGGCGCGGACCCTCATCGATCCGTGCCCTCGCGCAGACTCTCGGTCGGGACTATCGTGGCGTCCATGCTGACGTGGTGCTGCTCGTCGATGCGGGTCTGATCGAGCGGGACGACAGCGGCGCGATTTCGGTACCCTGGTCTCGGGTCACTGCAGAGATGGCGCTGGATGAGCCCGCTTCCGCGTAGGCCATGGTGTTTGAACGTAGCCACGCCGTTTCCCTGATGTGCGGACTGTACTTCCATTGACTTGGTACGACTGAAGGCGAGCAGATCGCGGCTATCCGCAGCGCCCGAAGCAGTCCTGCCAGCGCTGTCGTCCTGACCCTTGGAAAAGCAAAGGGCCAGCCCCGAAGAGTTGGCCCAGGCAGTTGGCTCCAACTGATGCGCCCGAGAGGACAAATTTCGAACTCCTTTCTGGACGCGCTCCAGGAGCGTAGCCATTACCTGAGCGCGCCTTCCGGGTCATATACACGCAACTGCGACGATGACCGACTGGAACTGCGGTAGATCACCAGGTTGGTTCCGCCCGGATGCGCCTGTGAGGGAAACAGGATGCCATCCAGTCCCTCGGCCA
>DAIUFU010000114.1:6169-6968 GCA_036844405.1 Burkholderiaceae bacterium
ACCACATCGTCGGCCATGTACCAGGTCGGTGGCTCGACCTGCCTGTCGAACCATTCCGCGCGCCAGTCCACCGCGAAATCAGCCCACAGTGTCGGCCAGCGTTCAGGATCATAGCCCGCACTGAAATCGGCCACTTTCAACCCGCTGACGAAGAACGTGCAGATCGTGCCGGGACGCAGCCATGGATTGTCCTGTCGGTACTCCGCGAGCGCCGTCACTTCGCTCTGGGACAGGTATAGTGCCTCCTGACCGGGGCGGTTGAAGCGGCCACCCTGTCGCGCAGCTCCGGTGCCGGATAGCGGCGTACGGGCGTGAGCGGGTGCAATGATGCGGTAAAACGCCGCCTCTCTGCCTTCCCCGATGGTCGTCGAAATCACCCGACAAAACCGCCGGCGAGGGATTCCAGATAGGCGATGACCGCATCGGAGCGGCCTTCCTGAATCAGGGTGTCGGCCGTCTTGTAGTCGAAGGCCCGCAGCGGTTCATTGCGCAACAGGAAGGCGGCACGCCCGGAATCACCCGTAATCTCGGTCGCCACGGCAAGCACCCGCAGCATCTCCTGCAAATACTTCTGCAACTGCGGCGTATGGGGGCGCGCGGTCGGGGTATTGCGATGCACACGGGCGCGCTCTGCCAGTTCCTGCACCCGCAGGCCGAAGAATTCGCCCACCTTGGCCGGTGACAGGTAGGGGGTGTTGGGTTCGCGGAACCGCTCGACGAGGGGCTCTTGCTGCACGGTGTTCATGACGCATTAGCTAACGCACGAAATATGCATTAGTTTCGCACTGAAAATACTCTA
>DAIUFU010000115.1:0-6952 GCA_036844405.1 Burkholderiaceae bacterium
TTGCGCGCTTCGAGGCGCTCGATCCCGATCCGCGCACCGAACTCGAGTACCGCACGCCTTTCGAATTGCTGGTGGCGGTCATGCTGTCGGCACAGGCCACCGATCGCAGCGTGAATCTGGCCACGCGGGAACTGTTCCGCGTCGCCAACACTCCGGAGGCGATCGTCGCGCTCGGCGTCGACGGCATCGTGCCGTACATCCGCTCGATCGGCCTGTTCCCGACCAAATCGAAAAACGTGGTTGCCACCGCGCGCCTGCTGCTCGAACGCCATGACGGGCAGGTTCCCGCCGATCGCGAAGCACTCGAGGCGCTGCCGGGCGTCGGCCGCAAGACGGCCAATGTGGTGCTCACCGTGGCCTTCGTGCCGGCGCGCTACCGCCTGCATTGCCTGCACGGGCGCTACGTCTGCAAGGCACGCACACCCGAGTGCTGGCGCTGTCCGATCGCCGATCTGTGCGAATACCCGGACAAGACGCCGGCGCCGGCCGCCAGGAAAAGGCGATGAGCTGCGCGAATCGGATCTCGTGCAGCGATTGCTCCCGTCCGCAGTGGAACGAAAAACGGCCGGAAACCGGATCTCTTCTGCTACGCTTCGCCCCGTCCCCGATTTCCGTGCCCGGATCGATCCGGCGCGGCCGGTGGACGACCGACTCACCGCCTGGAAGTCCTGCCGATGTTCGGACGCCTGATGCCCCGCGAGGGCAATTTCTTCGAACTCTTCAACCGGCACGCCGAATGTGTGGTCACCGGCAGTCACAACCTGGTTCTGCTGATGACCAACTACGCCGACGCCGATGCGCGGCGTCAGTACATCGACGCCATCGATCGTGCCGAGAAGGATGCCGACAAGATCACGCACGAAACCGTGACGCTGCTGCACAAGACCTTCATCACGCCGTTCGACCGCGATGACATCCACAAGCTGATCAGCCACATGGACGACATCCTCGACCTGATCCAGGACGTCGCCGAATCCGTGATGCTCTACGACCTGCAGCGCGTGTCGCCGGAGGCGCAGCAACTGGCCGAACTCAACGAAATGTGCTGCGATCGGGTCAAGGCTGCAGTCAACCTGCTCGAGAGCATGGAACATGCCGAAGAGATCCTGAAGATCTGCAGCGAAATCGACCGGCTCGAATCGGATGCCGACCGCGTCATGCGGGCGGCGATGTCGAAGCTGTTCCGCGACGAAAACGACGTGCGCCAGCTGATCAAGCTCAAGGCGATCTACGAACTGCTCGAGTCGGTGTCCGATCGCGCCGAGGACGTCGCCAACATCATCGAAGGCGTTGTGCTCGAAAACGCATGACCAGCGTCCATTTCGGTTTCGCCGCGCTGGTCTTCCTGATCGCGCTGGCGCTCCTGTTCGATTTCATGAACGGGTTTCACGACGCCGCCAACTCGATCGCGACCATCGTCTCGACCGGCGTGCTCAAGCCCTACCAGGCGGTCGTCTGGGCTGCCTTCTTCAACGTCGTGGCCCTGTTCATCTTCGAGCTGCGTGTGGCCTCGACCGTCGGCAAGGGCATTGTCGATCCGGCCATCGTCGATCACGTGGTGATCTTCGGGGCCCTGTGCGGGGCGCTGTTCTGGAACCTCATCACCTGGCGCTTCGGCATTCCGTCGAGTTCCTCGCATGCCCTGATCGGCGGACTGATCGGCGCGACGCTGGCCAAGGCCGGCACGGGTTCGCTGTTGTGGCTGGGCATCACCAAGGTGACGCTGTTCATCTTCATCTCGCCGCTGCTCGGCTACGTGCTCGGCTCGGCCCTGATGGTGGCGGTTTCCTGGCTTTTCATCCGCAGCACACCACGCACCAGCGATCGCTGGTTCCGGCGGGCGCAACTGGCTTCTTCGGCGCTCTACAGCATCGGCCACGGCAGCAATGATGCGCAAAAGACGATCGGCGTCATCTGGCTGCTGCTGATCGCCGCCGGCGCCATGCATGCCGGCGAGTCGCATCCGCCGTACTGGGTCATCGTCGCCTGCTACATGGCGCTCGGCCTGGGGACGCTGTTCGGCGGCTGGCGCATCGTCAAGACAATGGGGCAGAAGATCACCAAGCTCAAGCCGGTCGGCGGCTTCTGCGCCGAAACCGGCGGCGCGTTCACGCTCTTTCTCGCCTCGACGCTGGGCATTCCGGTCTCGACCACGCACACGATCACCGGTGCCATCGTCGGCGTCGGGTCGGCCAGGAAGATCTCGGCGGTGCGCTGGGGCGTGGCCGGCAACATCATCTGGGCGTGGATCCTGACGATCCCGGCGTCGGCGCTGATCGCCGCCGGCGCCTGGTGGCTGGGCGAACAGTTTCTGTAGTCAGGCGGCCTCGTGCGCCAGGACGGGATCGGCGGCCGGAAGCGGGCGCTGATCGATCGGCAGGTGCACCAGGGCGGCAAAGAAGCCGAAACCGATGATCATCGCCCAGGCGAGATCATAATTGCCGTACAGGTCGAAGAAGACCCCGCCCAGCCAGGCACCGAGAAAGCTGCCGATCTGGTGGCCGAAGAAAATGACGCCGCCGAGCAGACCCAGTGTCCGCACCCCCCAGCGCTGTCCGACGAGCGCATTGGTCAGCGGCACCGTCGACAACCAGGACAGGCCGATCGTCGCACTGAACAGATAGACCGACATCGTGGTCAGCGGCAGCCACAGGAACAGGCCCATCACCAGCGAGCGGGCGATGTAGATGCCCGCGAGCAGCCATTTCTTCGAGTAGCGCTGTCCGAGTGCGCCGGACGCAAAGGCGCCGGCGATGTTGAACAGACCGATCAGCGCCACCGCATTCGCGCCGACGTTGACACTCAGGCCCTTGTCGAGCAGATACGAAGGCAGGTGCAGGGCGATGAACAGCACCTGCATGCCGCAGACGAAATAGCCCCAGAACAGCAGGTGGAAGCTGCGATCGCCAAGCGCGCCGCACAGGGCTTGGCCCAGCCGCACGTCGGCCGCCGCCGCATGCCCGTCCGCACGGCTGCGCACACCCGGCGCAAAGAGCACGATCAGCGCCGCGAGCGCCGCATGCACGAACAGCGCCTCCTGCCAGCCGATGCGCTGGATCAGCTGCCCGGCCAGCGGCAGAAAGAGGAACTGGCCGAACGAACCGGACGCCACGCCGATGCCGAAGGCCAGACTGCGCCGCGCCGGCGGCACCACCCGCCCGAGGGCGGCGAGCACGACACCGAAGCTCGTGCCGCCGATGGCCACACCCATGACCAGGCCGGCCGACAGCGACAGTCCGGTACCGGTTTCGGCCACCGCCATGCCGAGAAAACCGGCGACGTAGAGCACGCCGCCCAGGATCAGCGTGCGCATCGCGCCGAACTTGTCGGCCATGGCGCCGAGAAAGGAGCCGCCCAGCCCCCACATCAGATTCTGCAGCGCGATGGCCAGCGAGAAGGTCTCGCGCGACCAGCCGCGCGCCTGCGTCATCTCGGGCAGGAACAGCCCGAACGACGAACGCGCGCCGGTCGACACGATGAGCACCGCGCAACCGAAAAAGAGTATCGCCAGATACGGGACCGGTGCGGAGGAACCGGCCGGATCGCGCATCTCAGCGGCTCGCCACCAGTGCCCGCCGGGCAGCGGCGATCGTCGCATCGATGTCCGCTTCGGTGTGCGCCGACGAGAAGAAGAACGCTTCCACCGGCGACGGCGGCAGGTAGACGCCCTCGTCGAGCATGGCGTGATAGAAGCGCCGGAAACGCTCGACGTCCTGCGCCTGCGCGTCGGCAAAGTCGACCGGGACCGACGGGCGCAGGTACAGGCCCGCCAGCGCGCCGACGTGCTGCGCGCTCAACTCGACATCCGCTTCCCGGGCGGCGTCGAGCAGCCCGGCGACGAGCCGGTCGCCCAGCGCCTCCAGGCGCGCAAAGAAACCGGGCTGTGCCACCAGATCGAGCGTGGCCAGCCCGGCGGCCATCGCCAGCGGATTGCCCGACAGCGTGCCGGCCTGATAGACCGTGCCCAGCGGCGAGAAATGTTCCATGATGCGTGCCGGTCCGCCGATCGCGCCCACCGGCATGCCGCCGCCGATCACCTTGCCGAAGGTGCTCAGATCGGGAACGACGCCGAAGCGCTCCTGGGCGCCGCCGTGCGCCACGCGAAAGCCGCTCATCACCTCGTCGAAGATCAGCAGCGCGCCGTGTTCGTCGCACAGCGCACGCAGCGCTTCGAGAAAGCCCGGCTTCGGCTGCACGAGATTCATGTTGCCGGCGATCGGCTCGACGATGACGCAGGCAATGGCCTCGGGTGCCGCACGAAACAGCGCCGCGACGCTGTCGGCATCATTGAAGGTGGCCACCAGCGTGTGGCGGGCCAGATCGGCTGGTACGCCGGCCGAACTGGGCGTGCCGAAGGTGAGTGCGCCCGAGCCCGCCTTGACCAGCAGGCTGTCACCGGTGCCGTGATAGCAACCTTCGAACTTGATGATGGCGTCGCGCCCGGTGAAACCGCGCGCCAGACGCAGCGCCGACATCGTCGCCTCGGTGCCGGAACTGGTGAAACGCACGCGCTCGATCTGTGGAAAAAGCGCGCAGATGCGCTCGGCCAGTTCGGTCTCGTGCACGTTCGGCGCGCCGTACGACAGGCCGTGACGGGCCGCGCGCGCCACCGCCTCCACCACCTGTGGGTGCGCGTGACCGGCGATCATCGGCCCCCACGAGCCGAGATAGTCGATGTAGCGCCTGCCTTCGACGTCCCACAGGTATGCGCCCTCGGCGCGCTCGATGAAACGCGGCGTGCCACCGACGGCGCGAAACGCGCGCACGGCGGAATTCACGCCGCCGACCAGAACCTCGCAGGCACGAGCGAATTCACCGGCATTGCTGCCGCGGGCGGGAACGGGATCAGGCATGTGTGTCGGAACCGGGAGAGAAGAAATCGGGAGAGCTCGGGAGAAATCGGAAGAGATCAGGCTGCGGCGGGCGCTTCCAGACGCACCGCGCAGTATTTGAAGCCCGGAATCTTGCCGAAGGGATCGAGCTGCGGATGCGTGAGCTGGTTGGCTGCCGCTTCGGCGTAGACGAAAGGCACGAAAACGCTGCCGGGCGCAACGCCGTCATCGGCACGCAGACGCAGTTCGATGGCGCCGCGCCGCGACACGAGCCGCGCACGTTCGCCGGCACGCAGGCCCAGCCGGACCAGATCGGCCGAGTGCAGCGATGCGGTCGCCTCCGGCTCGATCGCATCGAGCGCCTGCGCACGGCGTGTCATCGCGCCGGTGTGCCAGTGTTCGAGCTGCCGGCCGGTAGTCAGAATGAACGGATATTCATCGTCGGGTGACTCCGCCGGTGTGCCCGGCACGGCCGGCACGAAACGGCCGCGCCCGTCCGGCGTCGGGAAATCCTCGACGAACATCACCGGCTCGCCGGGATCTTCGGTGTCGGCACACGGCCAGGTCACGCTGCCCTCGCGTTCGAGCCGGTCCCAGTCGATGCCGCGGATCGATGCCATCGACTGACGCATCTCGTCGAACACGTCGCGCGGATGGGTGTAGTTCCAGTCCAGGCCGAGCGCGCGCGCCATCGCCACGAGAATGTCGAGATCGGCGCGTGCCTGCCCCGGCGGCTCGACCGCCTTGCGCGCGAGTTGCACCATGCGGTCGGTGTTGGTGAAGGTGCCGGTCTTTTCGGGAAAGGCCGAGGCCGGCAGGATGACGTCGGCCAGATACGCGGTTTCGGTCGGGAAGATGTCCTGCACGACGAGCCAGTCGAGCGCGGCCAGCGCCCGGCGCGCATGCGCCAGGTCCGGATCGGACATCGCCGGATTCTCGCCCATGACATACAGCCCGCGAACCTCGCCGGCGGCGGCCGCCTGCAGGATCTCGACTGCGGTCAGGCCCGGCTGGCGATCGATCGGTGTGCCCCACAGCGCCTCGATCTGCACCGCCACCGCCGCGTCGTCGACGCGTCCGTAGTCGGGCAGCGTCGACGGCAGCAGGCCGACGTCGGAGGCGCCCTGGACGTTGTTCTGGCCGCGCAGCGGATGCAGGCCGGCGCCGGGGCGGCCGATCTGCCCGCTGGCCAGTGCCAGCGCGATCAGGCAGCGCACGTTGTCGGTGCCGTGCACGTGCTGCGACACACCCATGCCCCAGAGAATCATCGACGCCCGGCTGGTCGCATACTGACGCGCCACCGTGCGGATCGTGGCCGCGTCGATGCCGCATGCCGGCGCCATGCGCTCGGGGCTGAACGGTTCGATGCGCGCGCGCAGCTTCTCGAAGTCGACGGTGCGCGTGGCAATGAAGTCGCGATCGACGAAGCCGCCGAAGATGATCTCGTGCAGCATCGCGTCGAGCAGCGCGATATCGGCACCGGCGCGAAACTGCAGCACGGTCGACGCGTGTCGCGCCAGATCACCGCGCTTCGGATCGGCGACGACCAGCGTCGTGCCGCGGCGCACGGCATTCTTGATCCAGGTGGCGGCCACCGGATGGTTCATTACCGGATTCGACCCGATGACGAACACGAAGTCGGCCTTCAGCACGTCGGAGACCGGATTGGACACGGCGCCCGAGCCGATTCCTTCGAGCAGCGCCGCCACCGACGACGCATGGCACAGGCGCGCGCAGTGGTCGACGTTGTTGGTGCCGAAGGCGGTGCGCACGAGCTTCTGGAACAGATAGGCTTCCTCGTTGCTGCCCTTGGCCGAACCGAAGCCGGCCAGCGCGCCGGGGCCGTTCGCCGCGCGGATCCGCTGGAAGCCGCCAGCGGCCAGCGCCAGCGCCTCGTCCCAGGAAGCCTCGCGAAACTGATCGCGCCAGTCGGCGGGAACGCGCTCGAACACCGGCTGCTTCGGCGCGTCGGCGCGGCGCACGAGCGGCACGTCGAGCCGTTCGCGGCTGGCCACGTAATCGAAGCCGAAGCGGCCCTTGACGCACAGGCGGCCATGATTGGCCGGGCCGTTGCGCCCCTCGACGTAGCGGATGCGGTTGCCCGAGACGTGGTAGGTGAG
>DAIUFU010000116.1:0-1904 GCA_036844405.1 Burkholderiaceae bacterium
GGATGCGCATCAGCCCGTATTGCAGGTTCAGGCCGAGCGCCACCAGCGCATAGATGCCGCCGGTGATCAGTCCCGATACGATCAGTTCGAACCAGGCGGTAGCCGACATGATTCAGCCGCCGGCGGCCGCAGTCCCGTCCCGGAACCGCGGCGCCATGCAGGATCCGCTCATACCCAGCCGGGTTTGGGCAGGTGCAATTGCGACGTGGCCATGCTCTTCGGCCAGACGACCTCGAACTCGCCGTTCTGCCACTGACCGACACTGCCCGGCACGGAGTCGTTCTCGCTGCCGGCGAAGCGGACCGGCCCGATGATCGTCGGGTGCTCGTTGTTGGCGATGTAGTCACGGATCGCCTTGCGATCGAGCCCGACCCTGGCCGTCGCCTGCTGCAGGATCTCGAGCCCCGCCCAGCAGTGCCCGCTCGCCCAGGGGTCGGGCTCCTTGCCGAAGCGCTTCGTGTGCGCCTCGAAGTAGGCACGCGCGCCCGGGCTGGTCTTCGCATTGTTCGAGCCCATGCCGGTGACGCCTTCGGCGCTCGCGCCGATCACGTCGCGGTACAGCTGATAGGCGGTACCCACCGAGGCGTAGAAGATCTTCGGGTTGAAGCCGATTTCCTTCGACTGCTTGCTGGCGAGAATCGTGTCCGGCGGATAGGTGATGCCGATGAAGGCATCGGGCTGCTGATCCTTGATCGTGCGCAGCGTCGGTGACAGGTCCTTCACGCCGAGCGGATAGCCCTTGCGCTCGACGACCGTGATGTTCGTCTTCTTCAGCGCCGCATTGAGCGCAGCGAAGTTCTCCAGGCCGAAGAGGTCGTCCATGTACAGGATGGCGATCGACTTCACGTCACTGGCGACCAGCATGTCGACGAGCGCATTCATCATCCGGTCGGGCTGCTGCAGCAGCGAGAAGAAATACGGCAGGTGCATGTTGATCAGCTTGCGCGACAGCGCGGTCGGCGCCAGCAAGGGATAGCCGCGACGATTGGCCAGCGGCGCCAGCGCAAAGTTCGCGTTTGAACCCCAGGGCGGCAGGATGAGATCGACCTTGTCACTGCCCATCAGCTTTTCGAACGTACGGATGCAGGTCTCCGTCTCGCTGCGATCGTCGTAGCCGATCAGCTCGATCCTGCGCCGCTTGCCGGCGACGTCCAGCCCGCCGGCGGCGATCAGCTGCTCGGTCCACAGAATGTAGTTGGGCTCCTGGCTGGCCTGCGCGCCGCCGGCCCACGGGCCCGTGCGCGCCAGCGCGTAACCGATGCGCACCGGGCGGTCCTGTGCGCGCAGCACCGTGGGCATGGCCATGCCCGCTGCACCGGCGCCGAGCGCCTGCAGTGTGGTGCGGCGGGTAGTCGACTTGGGGCTACTCATCGCTGTCTCCTCTTTGACTCTGTCAGGGCGCGGATGCGCCTGCGGTTCACGCTATCATAGGAGTCGTCAAGTCGGCGCGCTGCTCCGAACGTCCCGCGGGGCTTGACGATTTGTGCACGGATCGATCGGATGCAGGCTGCTGTCCGGAGCCGGTCGGCACGCGGTGGCGCGGGGTGCCATCGAGTGAAGCCGGATGCACCGGGACGAACGACCGGAGGAGAAATGCCCTCGTTCAAGGCCACGATCAGCACCGATCAGGTCGCACCCGCCGAGCGTGCCCCCTACTGGCGCGAATGGATCGATCGGCTGTTCTGCGGCCTGCAGTCGGATCTGTATGGTGATGTCGATTTCGATGGTCACATGGCGACCGAGAACGCCGGTGAAGTCGTTCTGACGCGGCTCGACGGAAACCGGCACCGCGTGATGAAGAACGATCGCCTCGTGCGCGGCAGCGAGGTCGGCTATCTGAAAATCGTCGCACCGTACCGCGGCAGTGCCAGTGTCGAACAAAACGGCCGACGGGTCTGGGTCGC
>DAIUFU010000116.1:1914-6890 GCA_036844405.1 Burkholderiaceae bacterium
GGCGGCATTTCTCGGCTGGCCCTGCAGGCGATGCGCAACGCCTGGCACGAGTTGCCGGCGATCGCGCCTGAGGCTGCGCGCGGTGTCGGCGATACGATCGTGCAGTTGATCCGGCTGTCGCTGCTCGAACTGGCCGGCGCCGCTAGCGCACCGACGCAGCATGCGTCGCTGCGCGAACGCATCAAGACGCTGGTCGAGCGCCGCCTTGGCGACCCATGGCTGAACGTCGAGGCGATCGCTGTCGCGCTGAATTGCAGCCGTCGCCAGTTGTACAAGGCATTCGGCGACGAACCCGACGGGGTTGCCGGCTATGTGCTCGCGCGGCGCCTCGAAGTGTGTCGGCGCGATCTCGCCGATCCGGCGCAGCACGCACGATCGATTACTGAAATCGCGCTCGATCGCGGTTTCAACCATCCGGCACACTTCAGTCGTGCATTCAAGACACGCTTCGGCATCACGCCGAGTGAAGCTCGCGTTGCCCCTGCCCGCATCTGAGGGAACGGGTCGAATCGGTCGCATTCCGGGGCGGTACCCAAGGGTCAGGCGAGAGCGTGCGGGTCACGCCTCGAGGGCATCCGGGAGAAAGGCCGACGTCCGGAAGAAAAGCCGTTGGTGCCGCGAGCAGACGCGAAAGCCCTGCCGAAGCGGGGCTTTCAGAAACAGGCATCAATCGCATGAATCGGGATCAAGCCTCGGTGTTTCGCCCCTGTCGCAGGTGCGTGCCGGACGCTACAGCTCGATTCCGCAGCGGCCTGGCGCAATCAGATTCTGCGGGTCTAGCGCGCGCTTCAGGCGCCGTTCCACGTCACGTTTGACCGGACCGTAAGTGGCTGCCACTTTTTCGGCAAAGGCGGTGTTCGCACGATAGACGCCGTACCCTTCCTTTGCGAAGGAATGCAGGAGCTCGTCGAAGCAGGCATGGGCTCTACGGGTTTCGGCCTCGTCGGTACGATCGTAGAGCAGGTCGATCACATGGTGCATGTCGCGCCAGCCCACAATGAACTCACCGACATAATCGAATCCGTATTTCGTCAGGATCGACTTGGCCATGCGCACCTGCTTGAGGGTTTCGCTGCCTCTGGCCTGCGAGACGGGAGCGAACCACATCGAGCCGCCGCCGCCCCGCCAGTTGTACAGGCTGAATTCGCCCAGGTTCGGTTTGCCTTTCATGAGGTCGAATCGGTATTCGACAGCCTTGCTGCCCTTTGTCTCTTCGACCGGCAGGATGCGCCCGCCACTGGCACTGGCGACTGCTTCGACGATCTTCCAGTTCGCGTCGTTCGTTTCCTTTGTTCCATAGAGCGCTGCATAGACATTCCAGGCGCCGATCCGATGATCCTTGCGGATACGGTCGACCGCTTCGTCGGAAATGGCACCCGGACCCGAGTGATATCGCGCGCGCTCGACGGGCGTGCACGGTGCTTCCCACAGTGTGTGCGCGATGACCAGCGCGTTTGGGATCACCATCGCGATTCGAAGCGGACGCAGGGCGTCGACGATCTTCGCGATGTCGGCCTCGTCCGGATACTGGATGCAGAAGGGGCGGAAATCGGGCGGCGCGGGCATCAGCCACATGCCGAGTTTGGTCACGATCCCGTAGTTTGACTGTGTGAACAGTCCGTCCAGCGTCGGGCCGTAACCCCACTTGAATACCTGCCATGTGTTCGAACCGGGCATCGAACCCATGCCCGTGCGAAGCACTTCCCCGTCGGCAAGTACCACTTCCATTCCGCACGAGAACATGAAGTGCTCGCCGTACGGGGTATAGCCGACACCCCGGTCGACCGTGTTTCCGAGCGGACCGGCGATGGCCGATGGTGCCGGGCACGAAAACCAGAGTGGCAGTTCGCGCTCCTGCAGGTAGTCATAGAGTTGCTGGTAGGTGACGCCAGGCTCGACCAGGGCAGTGCACAGATCGGCGTCGACGGAAAGAATCCGGTTCATCCGGCGCAGGTCCATGACGAGCTGTCCGCGCTGCACTGGTGCGGCCGAGCCATAGCCGATGTTCTTTCCGGTGGAGATCGGATAGACCGGAAGTCCGCGGCGGCCCAGCACCTTCATGACGGCCTGGATCTGCTCGACGTTGGCCGGTTCGATCGCTGCAGACGGGGCGTGCTGCGCATCGGGCACCGGCAGCATGATCTTGTTGTATGAAGCCAGGCGTTCGGCCTCGACGATGACATGTCTGGCGCCGACAATCGGGCGCAGTTCATCGAGTGCCGCGGCGAAATTTTCTGCGCTGCTGCCTTTCGGCAAGGGAGTAACGGTCGAACTCATAGATACTGTCTCCATCTGGTTATCCGCTTTCAGAGCGCGATCACGAGCGAAACGAGGCCTGTTGCGGTTGTGGGCAAATATGTGTTGCCGGTACTGCTGCTGCCGATCGGACGATCGTCGAGGAATCGCACGGCATGTCGGTGCGCCAGCCGATGCGCCCAACTGGTGATCGGCTCGGACCAGGTCCGCGACGGGTCGTCCACGCTGGCGCCTTGAATGGAATGACGTACGCCGCCATCCACGAAGCGCAGATGGAGCTCTTCGAGGCAGGTGCCGTTGCGCGCAGTGGCTACCTGTCGTAGCAACATGGCGCTCGAATCGTCGAGCAGCGCAATCACATGTGTTCCGGCGGGGCCGTCAGCAAGTGCATTGATGTCGTGCCAGTAGGTGAATGCCTCGGGATCGACCGGGATCATGACTGGCGAAATGCCGACAGTGCGAAGCATCGTGTCCAGGTATCGAGCGACTGCCGTCGCCGGTGCCAGATTGATCCGATGCACGATGTGCACTGGAACTATCGAGTGCTGATCGAGGGATCCGGTATCGAAGCGGGACAACCGCGCCGCATTGGCAGCGAGCGGCACTACGCCGAGACTGCCGGCGAGCGCGACAGTTTCCAGAAAAATGCGCCGGTTCATTGCGGCACCTGCTTTCCGGACACGATTTGTGCGACCTGCGTCAGTGTTTCGTCATCGATTTCGGACTCCCGAAAACTCGGCATGGCCCGATTTCCGAAACGAACCATGTGACGCACGAAATCGACTTCGAGAGCACGTCCCTTGATTGTCGGACCGACACCGGCTTCGTGGCAGTGCGCACAGACTTTCGCATACGCCTCGTGACCGTCCTTCCAGGTGCCGCTGCTGTCGGCGAAAGCGTTTGACGCGCTGGCAGCGAGCGCCAGGGCCGCGATTCCACTCGTCGCGAGAGATCGGTGTAATTTATTTGGCATGTTGCTCCTCCGAAATGGTGCTTCGGAGATACGCAAGTTCCATGCCGATGCAGCAGGTCATGCGTGCATGGGTGAGATCGTGTTCAATTGCATTCGGTCGTGTCACGCCGAATTGATCAAATCGTCGATTTTTGACGGCTTCGATCAATTGATGCAGTCGATCGCCGTAGGCCGGTTCGCATAACTCCGGCTCTGCGCTACAGTGGCAGCGCAATGTCGACGCAGCAGGTATACGAAGTTTCCCGATTCCAAGAGCGCCTGGGCGAGTTGGCATTGCGCCTGCGTTTCTCGCTCGAATCAGGTCACATCTGGCTTGGCGAGCAGCGCATGTTGCTGATGCACGGCGCATCGATCGAGGCTTTGCGCCGGGAACTGATCGATTCGCTCGGCCTTGCGTGTGCGCGTGGAATGTTGATGAGGATCGGTTTTGCCTCGGGCGCGCGCGACGCCGCATGGGCACGTGAGTTGTATCCGGATTCGTCCGACACCGAGCTTCTTGGCATGGGACCGATGCTTCATACGCTCGAAGGCATCGTTCGCGCGCGCATCGATTCCATGACGATGGACGTCGAAGCCGGCGTCTTCGACGGCCGCTTCATCTGGGAAGACTCGTACGAAGCCGAGGTTCACGGCCGGCTGTATGGAAATGCCGACGAACCGGTGTGCTGGATGCAGATTGGCTATGCGTCGGGCTATTCGACGACACTGATGGGTCGTCTCGTACTGTTTCGCGTAATCGATTGCCGGGCAATGGGTACGGACTGCTGCCACATTGTCGGACGCACCGCGGACGATTGGGCCGACGCGGATGAGCAGATCCGGATGCTGGAGCCCGATTCGATCGCCGAAGCGATTCTGCACCTGCAGGAACAGGTGCGCAGCCTGCGCAGCTCCATCGAGCGTGATGTGCCGACCGAAGATTTTTTCTTTGGACGCTCACCGGCGATCGTTCGTGCCTGGGAACTGGTACGGAAGGCAGCAGCCAGTCAGGTCACCGTGCTTTTGCTCGGCGAGACTGGCGTCGGGAAAGGGGTATTTGCGCGCGCGCTGCACGCCTCAAGCAATCGAAGTGGTGCGCCATTTGTGGCGACGAATTGTGCCGCACTGCCGGAGTCACTGATCGAATCGGAATTGTTCGGTGTGGAAAAAGGTGCATACACGGGAGCGCACCAGTCCCGACCTGGCCGTTTCGAGCGTGCGGACGGAGGGACGCTGTTTCTCGACGAAGTCGGCGAACTGCCGGCATCCGCGCAGGCGAAACTGCTGCACGTCCTGCAGGAAGGCGAATTTGAACGTGTCGGCGACCGGCAGACACGAAAAGTCGACGTACGGGTTGTGGCGGCCACAAACGCCAATCTCGAGCGGGCGGTCGAACAGGGTACCTTCCGGCGCGACCTGTTCTACCGGCTCAACGTCTATCCGGTGGTCGTCCCACCGCTGCGTGAGCGGAGCGAAGATATTCCGGAGCTTGTGCGCCGTTTTGTTGATCGCAGCAGCACACGTCATGACAAGCAGGTACCGGGCGTGACCGATCGTGCACTGCATGCGCTTTGCCGTTATGGCTGGCCTGGAAACGTTCGCGAACTCGAAAACGTCATCGAGCGCGGCGTCATCCTGGCAGCACATGGCGCGCATATTGATCTCGATGATCTTTTCCCGACGATTACGGCCGCCGTACGCAGATCGCGCAGCGCAGGGCTCGGGCCTGGCGGTCGGATGCTGCGCCCCGGCGAGGATGTCGTATGCG
>DAIUFU010000117.1:0-1495 GCA_036844405.1 Burkholderiaceae bacterium
GCGCGAGCGCCAGCGCCTGTTCGTCGGACACTTCGCGCACGATGACCGGCACTTCATCGAGCCCGGCCAGGCCAGCGGCGCGGTAGCGGCGTTCGCCGGCGATGATCTCCCAGCGGCTGGCTCCGAGCGGGCGCACGACGATCGGCTGCATGACACCGTGGCCGCGAATCGATGCTGCCAGTTCCTCCAGCGAGGATTCGTCCATGCGCGTGCGCGGCTGATAGCGGCCGGGCCGGAGTGCATCGAGCGGCAGGCTGTGCACGGCGGGCTCGGCGGCGCCCGGGGCCGTCGGCGCCGGCAGATCGGCGCCGAGGAGGGCATCCAGCCCGCGCCCCAGCCCGCGGCTGCGGGTCCTGGCGGTCTTGTTCATCGGGAAACCTCCGGGGAAGTCGGGAATCGGGCGCCGCTTTCCGGTCCCGCGCCCGCAGCGCCCGTCGACCGGACGGCGCTCATTGGTCCGGCGGCGCTTGCCGGGCGAGTGACAACGGCCGCCCCGGCCGGCGCAGGTCGGGACACAGGCGACCAGCTAGCCGCCCGCTCGATCAGTTCGGCGCCAAACTGCAGATAGGCGCGGGCGCCGCGTGACTGCGGATCGTAGTTGATTCCGGGCAGGCCGTGGCTCGGCGCTTCGGCCAGGCGTACGTTACGCGGGACGATGGTACGGAAGACCTTGTCGCCGAAATGCTCTTCGAGCTGGGCCGAGACCTGCTGCGCAAGCGTCACCCGGGTGTCGAACATCACGCGCAACAAGCCGATGACCTGCAGATCGGCGTTGAAGTTGGCGTGCACCTTGCGAATCGTGTTGACGAGATCCGACAGGCCCTCGAGCGCGAAATACTCGCACTGCATCGGGATGATGACGCCGTGCGCCGCACAGAACCCGTTCAGGGTCAGCAGCGACAGCGACGGCGGACAATCGATGAGGACGAAATCGTATTCCCCGAGCACCGGCTGCAGCGCTGCCTTCAGACGCAGTTCGCGCTCGTCGAAATCGACCAGATCGAGCTCGGCGCCGGCCAGATCACGATTGGCCGGCAACAGATCGTAGGCACCGGACTCGGAACGCTGGCGTGCGTCGACCACGTCGGCCAGGCCGATCAGCACCTGATAGACCGAACGCATCAGCGTGCGCTTGTCGATCCCGCTGCCCATCGTGGCATTGCCCTGCGGGTCGAGATCGACAAGCAGGACACGCTGCCCGTGCTGCGCCAGCGCCGCCGCCAGATTGACCGCCGTCGTGGTCTTGCCGACCCCGCCTTTCTGATTGGCGATGACGAAGATCTTTGGCGGATGTGAGCGCACACTGTAGTTCTGTTTCATGATTCTGACGGATCCGGGATGACGAGTTGCGCGACAGCCGGTGCAGCGGAGTCCCGACGCCCGGATGCCGAAGGCGCATCGGCGCACACGCGCTCCAGGCGCACGAGACAGCGGTGCGCATCGAGTTCGGGCACCCGCAGCGGAACTTCCTCGGCAATCTCCCAGCGTGAAACGA
>DAIUFU010000117.1:1595-6836 GCA_036844405.1 Burkholderiaceae bacterium
TCGATGATGTGCGGACGCTCCGTCGCACCGGCACGCGACTCGACCCAGGAGCGCAGCACCGGTACCACCGCCGCACAGTCCAGGACATGGTGCACGAGCATCTGCGCAGGATCACGAACGGCGGTCAGATTGTGCCGCCGGTTCCAGTGCTGCAGCCTCTCCAGGTAAGCGAATACTTCGGAAGCGAGTACTTGCTGACGTTCTTCGTCCCGAGGCCAGAGCTGCAACGCCTGCAGACCGGCGCGCAGTCGGGCCAGCTCCCGCTCAGGCGGCACGAGGATCGGCTCCGGTGAGCATCGGGCCTTCGCCGCTGTTCCCCGGCTGTCCCTGTTGCCCTTGCTGTTCCTGGCGTTCCTCCTCGACGGAGGGATCAGCCCGCCGGACCGATGATCGATCCTGACGCTGTTTCTTCAGATAGACGAGCAGCAGCGACACGGCGGCCGGGGTCACGCCGGAGACCCGTGCCGCTTCGCCGATCGTCGCCGGCCGCCATTGCTGCAGCCGCTGGCGCACTTCGAACGAAAGCCCGCGGACCATCGAATAATCAAAGTCCGCCGGGATTGGCACTTCTTCCTGACGTTGAGTACGCGCGATCTCCACCTGCTGGCGCGCAATATAGCCGGCGTACTTCAACTGGATTTCGACCTGTTCGGCGACGTGCGGATCGTCCGGCGCCGACGAGCCGAACTCGCGCAGCAGGGCGAAATCGACTTCCGGGCGACGCATCAGGTCGGCCAGCGACTGTTCGGGATCGACGCGCAGGCCGCGCTCGGCAAGGCCCCGGAACTGCGCCAGCGCACCGGCGCGCGTGCCGCGCAGACGCTGTAATTCCTGCTCGATGGCTTCGCGCTTGTTTTCGAACGCAGCCCAGCGGGCATCATCGACGCAGCCGAGACTGCGCCCGACCGGCGTCAGGCGCAGATCGGCATTGTCTTCGCGCAGGCTCAGGCGGTATTCGGCTCGACTGGTGAACATGCGGTACGGCTCGGTGACGCCGCGGCTGATCAGGTCGTCGACCATCACGCCAAGATACGATTGCTCGCGTGTCGGTGTCCACGGTTCGCGCCCGCGCACCTGCAGCACCGCATTGATGCCGGCCAGCAGACCCTGTGCCGCCGCCTCCTCGTAACCGGTCGTGCCGTTGATCTGCCCGGCGAAGAACAGGCCGCCGATCGCACGCGTCTCGAGCGAGCGGCGGAGTGCGCGCGGATCAAAGTAATCGTATTCGATCGCATAGCCAGGCCGGGTCAGATGGGCGTTTTCCAGGCCACGGATCGAGCGAACCAGCGCCAGTTGGACATCGAACGGCAGACTGGTGGAGACGCCGTTCGGGTAGAACTCGTGCGTATCCAGCCCCTCGGGCTCGAGAAAGACCTGGTGCGAGGTCTTGCCGGCGAAGCGGTGGATCTTGTCTTCGACCGACGGGCAGTAGCGCGGACCGATGCCGTCGATGACCCCGGTATACATCGGACTGCGATCCAGGCCGCCGCGGATGATGTCGTGCGTGCGCTCGTTGGTCTGCGTGATCCAGCACGGCAACTGGCGCGGATGCTGCCCCGTTCGTCCGAGAAACGAAAACACGGGCACCGGATCCAGATCGCCCGACTGTTCCTCGCAACACGCGAAATCAATGCTGCGTCCATCGATGCGCGGTGGCGTGCCTGTCTTCAGTCGACCCAACGGCAGCGCGAGTTCGCGCAGGCGTTGCGCCAGTGCGATCGAAGGTGGATCGCCCGCGCGTCCGGCCGGATGATTCGACAGACCGATGTGCACAAGGCCGTTGAGAAACGTGCCGACAGTCAGGATCACGGCCTGCGCACGGAAACGCAATCCGGTCTGCGTGACGGCACCGACGGCCCGGCCTCCTTCGAGAATCAGGTCGTCTACCGCCTGCTGGAAGATCCGCAGGCCGGGCTGTGTTTCGAGGCGCCGCCGGATCGCCTGCCGGTACAGCACCCGGTCGGCCTGGGCACGCGTCGCCCGCACGGCCGGCCCTTTGCTGCGGTTCAGGATGCGGAACTGGATGCCGGCCTCGTCGGTTGCCGCCGCCATGGCCCCGCCGAGTGCGTCGATCTCCTTGACCAGATGACCCTTGCCGATGCCGCCGATCGACGGATTGCACGACATCTGCCCGAGCGTCTCGATGCTGTGCGTCAACAACAGTGTCTGTGCACCCATTCGCGCCGAGGCAAGTGCGGCCTCGGTGCCGGCATGGCCACCACCGATCACGATGACATCAAAAATTTCCGGGTAATCCATCGCCAAGCGGGTATCCAGGATTTGCATGCCGACTGGCAAAAAGGAATCGGAACCGATGCAGCAGGCACCATCGGCACGAAACGGAACAGTAGCCCGCTTCGCTTGACCGAATTCAGCGATTCGGGAGACAGAGAACTCCCCGAGTCCGGATTATAGAAGGCGGGCGCAATTTTGGTCGCGTCTATGCCTCAACGAACGGACTGCACCAGTCGTGCATGCACGCAGTCTGCCAGTGCCATGCTGGCTGTCAGGCCCGGCGATTCGATTCCAAACAGCTGCACCAGCCCAGGAATGCCGTGCTGCGCCGGGCCGTCGATGCGAAAATCAGCAGAAGGTTCGTCGGGTCCCGACAGTTTGGGACGAATGCCGACGTCGCCCGGCTGCAGCTCGGGCACGTCCGGCCAGTATTCCTGTACCCGTTGCCGGAAGACTTCGGCACGCGCGGAATCGATCTGGTAATCGATCTCCCGGACCCATTCGACATCCGGACCGAAGCGGGCGCGTCCGGCGAGATCGAGGGTCAGATGCACCCCGAGGCCGCCGGGTTCGGGGACCGGGTAGATCAGGCGGGAGAACGGCACCCGACCGAGGGGCACGAACCAGCTCCCCTTGGCGAAATACGCTTGGGGCAGACTTGACGGCGACAGACCATCGATCCGACGAGCCAGCGGAAGCGCGCCCAGGCCTGCCGCGTTGATCAGCTCACCCGCCCGCACGCAGTCAGTCGTGTGGCCGCTGCGCAATTCAACCTCGAAGCCGGACGGCAACACCCTGGCCGCAGTCACTTCGCTTCGAGTGAGCAAGACAGCCCCCTGACGTTCGGCATCAGCCAGCAATGCCGTCATCAGGGCATGACTGTCGACAATGCCGGTGGCCGGAGAAAAAATTGCGGCCTCGGCGCACAATGCCGGCTCAAGGCGATGCAAGTCCTCGGCCTCACACCATTGCAGTTGCGCAACTCCGCAGCGTTGCGCATTGCCCAGCAAACGCCGCAGCGCGTCGCGCTGCCCGGCACCGTTGGCGACAATCAACTTGCCGACCTGGCGCCAGGGAATGCCGCGCTCCTGGCAATAGTCGATCAGAAGACGGGCACCAGCCAGGCAGGTCGTGGCCTTCAGGCTGCGCGGCTCGTAATAGATGCCGGCATGGATGACTTCGCTGTTGCGCGCGCTGATGCCCGTGCCGAATTGTGATGCCCGCTCGGCAATGATCACTTCACGGCCGGTACGTGCAAGCTCCCGGGCGATCGCCAATCCGACGACGCCCGCACCGACAATCAGGGTCCCGACCGATTCCATCGAAAACACAGATTCGATGTTTCACGTGAAACATGACCCGCCGCTGCTTGAGCCTACATTCCGGCCAGGCACAGATACTTGATCTCCAGATACTCGTCGATCCCGTGGCGCGAACCCTCACGCCCAAGCCCGGATTGCTTGATGCCACCGAACGGAGCTTCCGCCGTCGAAATCAAGCCGGTATTGATACCAATCATGCCAGCTTCGATCGCCTCGGCCACCCGGAAAATACGCCCGACATCACGCGAATAGAAATACGCTGCAAGTCCGAATTCGGTATCGTTGGCCATCGCGATCGCCTGCTCTTCGGTCTCGAAGCGGAACAGGGGTGCCACCGGACCGAAGGTTTCCTCGCGTGCCACACGCATGGTCGGCTCGACTCCGGTCAGAATCGTCGGTTCATAGAACAGCCCTCCCAGCGAATGCCGCTTGCCGCCGGTCAGCAGTGTTGCTCCGTGCGCGAGCGCGTCGGCAACATGCTCCTCAACCTTCTCGACCGCATGCCGATCAATCAACGGCCCAATCACCACACCGTCCTCTACCCCGGGCCCGACCTTGAACCCGGCAACCCGCGTCGCAAGCCTGCGCGCGAATTCATCGTAAACACCGGCCTGCACGTAGATCCGGTTCGCACAGACGCAGGTCTGCCCGGCATTGCGGTATTTGGAGGCAATCGCTCCCTCGACGGCGGCATCCAGATCGGCGTCGTCAAAGACGAGAAATGGTGCGTTGCCGCCCAGTTCCAGCGACAACTTCTTGATCGTGTCTGCCGACTGTCGCAACAGGATCCGTCCGACTTCGGTCGAGCCGGTGAAGGACACCTTGCGTACCAGCGGATTGCTGCACAGCTCGCCGCCGATCGCCGACGATTGCGACCCGGTGACGATCATGTTGAACACGCCCGGAGGAAAACCGGCCCGCTCGGCGAGTTCGACCAGCGCCAGCGCCGACAGGGGGGTAGCGCCCGCCGGCTTGGCGACCACGGTGCAGCCGGCGGCAAAGGCAGGCGCCACCTTGCGCGTGATCATGGCGTTTGGAAAGTTCCACGGAGTGATGGCCGCACAGACCCCGATGCCCTGCTTGATCGCCAGCAGTCGACGATCATTCGACGTCGTCGGAATCACATCGCCATAGGCACGCCGCCCTTCCTCGGCAAACCACTCGATGAACGAGGCGCCGTAGGCCACCTCCCCGCGCGCTTCGCTCAGCGGCTTGCCCTGCTCGCTCGTCATCAACAGGGCCAGATCCTCGGCGTGTTCCATGATCAGGTCGTACCAGCGGCGCAAGATCGCAGCCCGGTCCCGGGCCGTCATCGCACGCCAGCGCGGCAACGCGCGTGCCGCCGCATCGATCGCCTGCTTCGTCTCGGGCACGCCCATGTCGGCCAGTTCGGCAATCGTCTCTCCCGTGGCCGGATTCGTCACGGTGAAGCGACGTCCGGACCCAGCGTCCGACCAGTTGCCGTCGATATAGCCGCGCTGCACCAGCAGCCCCTTGTCCTGCAGTTTCATCTCGCTCTCCTCGTACTGCGCACTGTCCCGTTCCCCGGCCGCCACCTGCACTGCTGCCATCGGCTGGCGCCGGGTCGCTCAAATCCGCGGTGCTGTCAGCCGCCGCTCATTGACTCACACCAGGATCACTCTCCACTGACCAGCTTCAGCCCCAGCACCCCTGCAACGATCAG
>DAIUFU010000118.1:0-6693 GCA_036844405.1 Burkholderiaceae bacterium
CAATCAGAAGGCCGTGTCGCTGCGCACCGAACTGCAGAACGGCGACCTGGTCGAGATCATCACGGACCCGAAGTCGCGCGCCAATCCGAACTGGCTCGGGTTCGTGCGCACCGGCAAGGCGCGTGCCGGCATCCGTCAGTGCCTGAAGACCCTGCAGTTCCGCGAATCGGTCGATCTCGGCCGGCGCCTGCTCGCGCAGGCGCTGGGTGCGCTGCGCATCGATGCCGCAGCCCTGGATCCGGCGATCATCGAGCGCGGCGCGCGCGACGCCGGTGCCAAGAGCGTCGAGGAACTGCACGCCGACATCGGTCTGGGCAAGCGCATGGCACCGGTGGTCGCGCGCACGATCGCGCTGCAGTTCTCGTCAGGCAAGCCGAACGGGGCGATCCTGATGCTGCCGCGCCCGGCACCGGTCATCGTCACCGGACGCGAAGGCGCGGCACTCACCTATTCCCCCTGCTGCCTGCCGCTGCCGGGTGACGAGATCATCGGTCACATGCGCGGCGGCCACGGTCTGTTCCTGCATCGTGCCGAATGCAGGGTGGCGGCGCGCCAGCGCGCCAAGGACGCCGAGCGCTGGATCGACGTCGACTGGGCCGAGGACATCTCGGGCCAGTTCCGCACCGACATCGAAGTGCAGGTGCGCAACGACCGCGGCGTGCTGGGCAAGGTGGCCGCCGAGATCGCCGCCAGCGAGGCGAACATCGTTCACCTCGCGATGGACGAGGAAGCCACCGAGAGCGCTTCCTCGATGCGCTTCATCCTGCAGGTGCGCGATCGCGTGCATCTGGCACAGGTCATGCGCAACCTGCGCCGCCTGACCGAGGTCTCGCGCATCACGCGCATCTGAGCGCGTGAAGCGATCATCCACGCCCGGGCGCTTCCTGACGAAGCGCCCGAGCGCAGCCGATTGCTCCACATGTTTCGGGCACAAGGCTGACGCCCGACCTCCTGCCTCGTTCCCGCTGATCGCAAGACGGGAAAACACGGGTTTTTGTGAACTGATTCCACCCCTGCCGCCAGCTGCGGACGGAAGATACTGTATCGACGACTGCTGCCGTCACCGCCCCTGCCATCAGGGCATCGACACCCGGATATTCTGGTGCGGATCGGTCGACAGGAATGCCAAACGCGCATCGATCTGCCATGCAGACCCTCAGGGAGTGCGAAATGAATGATCAACGTGATCTTCGCCGCTGCTTCGCTTTCACCCGTCTGGCGGGCGCGGTCTTCGATGCAAGCCGGCAGGCAGCGCTGCCACCGGCCACGGATGCACTGCCGGGAACACTTGATGCACTGGGCGGCCTGCTCGACGAGATCGAGCCGACCGTACAGCAGATGCGCGCGCGCGGCGCTGATCCGGAAGAAATCCGCCGGCTCCTGGCCGGCTGGGTGTACTGATCAGGCCCCGTTCCGGTTCAACTGCCGGCAATCGCCATTTCACCGATCAGCACCGACCCCGTGCGCTTCGTGCCGCGGGTGATTTCATCGGCGCCGATCGCAGTGATTCCGTCGAACATCTCGCGCAGATTGCCGGCGATCGTGATTTCCTCGACCGGATGGACGATACGCCCGTCCTCGACCCAGAACCCGGTCGCGCCGCGCGAATAATCGCCGGTCACGTAGTTCACACCCTGCCCCATCAGCTCGGTGACGAACAGACCGCGGCCAAGCTTGCGCAGCATACGCGCGAGCGAATCGCCGCGCTTCGTCTGCTGGCTGACAAAACGCAGATTGTGTGAGCCGCCGGCATTGCCGGTCGTGCGCATGCCGAGCTTGCGCGCCGAGTAGGTCGACAGGAAATAGCCGCGCACGACGCCCTGCTCGACCACCGTGCGCCGTTGCGTCGCCACACCTTCGCTGTCGAACGGCGCGCTGCCGGCCTCGCCCGGCAAGAACGGATCCTCGACGATGTCGATGTGTTCCGGAAACACGCGCTGGCCGAGCGAATCGAGCAGGAAACTCGCCTTTCGATACAGTGCCCCGCCGCTGGCCGCCTGCACGAAGTGTCCGAGCAGGCCGCAGGCCAGCGGTGCTTCGAACAGCACCGGAACCCGCTGCGTGGGCACCCGACGCGCGCCCAGACGCGCCAGGGTGCGCTCGGCGGCATAGCGACCGAGCGCATCTGGCCGGGCCAGCCGGCGCGGGTCACTGTGCGACGAGTACCAGTAATCGCGCTGCATCTCGCGCCCGCGCCGGGCGATCGGCGAACACGAGATCGTGTGTCGTCCATGCCGATAGCCGCCGCAAAAGTCACGCGTATTGGCGAGCACGAAATGGCCGTGATGAACGGATACGGAGGCGCCGTCGGAATTGCGGATCATCGGCGAGGTGTCGAACGCCGCCTGTTCGATGCGCCGGGCGAGTTCGACCGCTGCCGACGCATCGATCGCCCACGGATGAAACAGTTGCGGATCGGTTGGCGCGCGCGCCAGGGTGTCCGCATCCGGCAGGCCGGCACAGGGATCTTCCGCCGTATGCCGGGCGATCTCCCAAGCGGCGTTGACGGTCTCGCGCAGTGCGGAAGTCGAAAAATCGGTCGAACTGGCATGCCCGCGACGGCGGCCGACGTAGACGGTCACCCCCAGGCCCTTGTCGCGATTCTGTTCGATGGTTTCGATGCGGCCCTTGCGGACATTGACCGACAGACCGCTGCTCTCGGAAATCTCGACCGCGGCATCGCTGGCGCCGCAGTCGCGCGCGAATCCAAGTACCGATGCGGCCATCGCGCGCAAGCTGTCTTCGTTGTATTCGAACATGGGATCCGGAAGGCGTGTGAAGCGATTTTCCACGCGCGCTGATTGATGATTATCATGATACCGCCTGCGCGCCTGCCGACCCCCCGCTCACGCTGCGGAACACTGCCGCATGCAGGCACCGGATTCCGCTCCGGACGACTCCCGATTCCACACCATGCACACCAGGCACGCCGACGACGAAAAGCTCAACGAAAAGCCCAGCAAGACCCGACGCAAACGGGAAATGCACGCACGCCAGGCGTTGGGCGAACGTCTGGCCGGGCTCGAGGACGACGTCATTGCGCAACTGCCGCTGGACGAGCGTCTGGCCGACGCGCTGCGCGCCGCGCGCACACTGCGCAGCCACGAAGCGCGGCGCCGCCAGATGCAGTTCATCGGCCGGCTGATGCGCGAAGTCGACCTCGAGGCCCTGCAGGCGGCGCTGGCCGACGCCGGACAATCACCACGATTCCCATGACGACAGCAACTCCCACTCCACCGAAAATCGGTCTCGTATCGATCAGCGATCGCGCGGCGCGCGGCGTGTACGAAGACCAGGGCATTCCCGGCCTGCAGCAATGGCTGACGTCGGCCCTGATCGGCGACTGGCAGGCGCTCGCACGGGTCATTGCCGACGAACGCGCCGACATCGAGCGCACGCTCGTCGAACTCGTCGATGACGAACGCTGCGCGCTGGTACTGACCACCGGCGGCACCGGTCCGGCGCTGCGCGACGTCACGCCCGAAGCGACGCTGGCCGTCGGCGAGCGCGAAATGCCAGGCTTCGGCGAGCAGATGCGCCAGATCAGCCTGCATTACGTACCCACCGCGATTCTTTCCCGACAAGTCGCCGTCGTGCGCGGCAACACATTGATCGTCAATCTGCCCGGGCAGCCGAAAGCCATCCGCGAGACGCTCGAAGGCGTGCGTGATGCCAGCGGCAACACGCTGGTGCACGGGATCTTTTCGGCCATTCCGTACTGTCTGGATCTGATCGGCGGACCGTATCTCGAGACCGACGAGACGGTGTGCCGGGCATTCCGGCCAAAATCGGCACAGAGACCGGCGCCCGGATAAGCCACGGGAAAGAGCCCGCGAAGAAGCGTCGCGAGACAGCGCCGAAAAAAGGTGTGCGGCCGGAAAGCGTACGGACAGAAAGGCGCACGGCCGAAAAGACACATGGCCGGCTGCCGCATTCAGCGCCGGCCGGCCGAGACGACCCCTTTCACGTCACGCACCAGTGCCAGCGTGCGCTGCAGATGTGCCAGATCGCGCACCTCCAGCGTCGCGCGGATACTGGTCAGGCGACGGCGCGAGAGCGTCTGCATGGTCAGCACGTTGACGCGCTCGCGCGCCAGCACGTCGGTGATGTCGCGCAGCAGCGTCGGCCGTTCGGTCAGGCGGATCTCGACTTCGACCGGAAAGCGCAGCGCGTGGGTATCGCGTGTGCCGTGCAGCGCGGCATCGCTCCAGGCGGCTTCGATCACGCGCTCCGGCGCCTGCATCGCCAGGCGCAGATACGACGGACAGGTTTCCCGATGCACGGAAACGCCGCGTCCCTTGGTGACGAAACCGGCAATCGGATCGGGCGGCACCGGTCGACAGCAGCGCGCGAGCTGGGTCATCAGCGAATCGATGCCGACCACCAGCACGGCATCATCCGTGCCCGCACCGGCATGGACCGGGCGCACGGGAAACTCCGCGGCCGGAACTGCGGCACCGGCCGCCGCCCCCGGAGTACCGGCGGGCGCACGCGCGGCCGGCCGGATCGCCTCTTCGATCTGGCGCGCACCGACCTCCTCGTGCGCCACGGCCACGAACAGCGCCACCGGATTGTCGAATCCGAGCCGGCGCGCAAGTTCATCCAGCGACAATGCGGTGCGGCCTTCCCGCTGCAGCACCCGTTCGACGCGTTCGCGACCGACGCCGGCGTCGCGCTCGTGCTCCAGTGCGTTGAACCACTGACGCACCTTGGCGCGCGCGCGCGGACTGGCGACATAGCCCAGCTGCGCATTGAGCCAGTCGCGCGACGGGCCGTCCTGGCCACTGCCCTCGCGCGCCGCGATGATCTCCACCGTCTGCGCGTTGCGCAGCGGCGTGTTGAGTGGCACCAGTTGCCCGTCGACGCGCGCGCCACGGCAGCGATGCCCCAGTTTCGTATGGACGTGATAGGCGAAATCCACCGGCGTTGAGCCGGCCGGCAGCTCGATCACGCGCGCCTGGGGCGTCAGGACGTAGATGCGCCGGGAAGCGGTATCGGCACGCGCCTGGTGTGCTTCGAGCGACTGGCCGAGTTCGCTTTGCCAGGCGAGCAGCTGACGCATCCAGGTGACGCGCTCGGCATCCGTATCCTCGCCGGCCTGCGGATCGGGCGTGCTGTTGCCACGCTCCTTGTAGCGCCAGTGCGAAGCGACGCCGTATTCGGCATGCCGATGCATCTCCCGGCTGCGGATCTGGACTTCGAGCAGACGACCACCATCGGCGACGACGACCGTGTGCAGCGACTGATAGCCGTTCGGCTTCGGACGTGCGATGTAATCGTCGTATTCCTCGGGTACCTGCGTCCACAGGCCGTGAATGATGTCGAGCGCGGCGTAGCACTGCGTCACATTGGCAACGATCGCGCGCAGTGCGTGCAGATCGCTGATTTCGTCGAGCGTGCGCTCTTTGCGACGCATCTTTTCGTGAATGCTGTAAATATGTTTCGGCCGCCCGCTGATCTCGGCCTGGATACCGGCGGCGGCAAACGCCTGCTGGAGTTGCGCGCGCGCCCGTTCGACGAAGGCCTCCCGTTCGGCCCGACGCTGCTCGAGTTCACGCGCGAGCTTGCGGTACGCCTGTGGCTCGAGGAAACGGAAGGACAGGTCCTCGAGTTCCCATTTGAGCTGCCACAGACCGAGCCGGTTGGCCAGTGGCGCAAGCACGTCGAGCGTCTCGCGCGCGACCACGGTATCCGGACTGGTGCGTTGCGCGGCGTGATAGCGCAGCGTGCGCAGGCGCGAGGCCAGGCGCAGGACGACGACGCGGATGTCGGTCGCCATCGCCAGCAGCATCTTGCGCAGCGTCCCGGTCTGTCCCTCGCCCGCCTGTGCATGCAGTTCGCGCAGACGCTGGATCTGCAGCATGCCGTCGACCAGACGCGCGACTTCGGCTCCGAAGCGGTTCTCGATCTCGCGCAGACCCAGGCACTGGGCCGAATCGACCAGCGCCATCGCCGTCCGGGTGGCCTCGTCCGCGCCCAGCTCCTGCAGGATGCCGATCGTCGCCCGCGCATGATCGTGGTGGCTCTCGCCGCTGCGTCCGGGCTCCTGCGAGCCGCACTCGCGCGCCCAGGCCAGCGCCTGGCCGACGGTTCCGTCGGGCAGCACGTCACCGACCACTCCGTCCGGACCGGAGGAAGCTGTCTCATGCATCAGCGACGTCGAGGCCATGAAATTCGATCGGGCACGAGGCCCTCGGAGAGATTCGGGTCCGTGGTCCGATTATGCGGGAAACAGCGGCCCGGCTCGCCAGACGGACAGACGTGCGGTACGTTCATGCAGCCGGAGCATGCCGCACGCCGGCGACGCCATCACGGAAATGCGTTCGGCCGATTCGGTTATTCCAAACGGCGCCGATACCAGGCACCGATACCATTCTCCGGCAGCCGATCGCGGCGCATGTGCCCGGGAATCTGCATCCTGCCCCTTTTTCGATATCCGTTGACGTTCATGCTGCGCAAATTGCGGGCCCGCTGGTCGGGCCGACCGGTGAGCCGGATTTTCGATCACGACTGGCAACGAAACGCGAGTCTCATCCCGTTCCTGGGTCATCTGGATGACGACGAACGCCGGCAGTTGCGTGGCAGCTGTGAAAACTTTCTCGCCGGGAAGCAGTTCAGCGGTGCTGCCGGCTTCGAGGTGGACGACGACATCTGCCTGCAGATCGCCATCCAGGCCTGCCTGCCGGTGCTGCA
>DAIUFU010000119.1:0-3280 GCA_036844405.1 Burkholderiaceae bacterium
AGACGCACTGGCGGACAGACCGTCGTCGAGTACCTGCTCGTCGTTGCCCTGTTTGCGCTGGCGATCGTCGTTGGTCCGAACAGCCCGCTCGAACGATTCTTCGACGCCGTCGGCGATCGCTACGAGCGCTTCACGGCAACGATTTCGCTGCCATGAAGCGGTCTGGCATCCATCCCTTGCCGGTCCTTTCGGTCTGGTGCGTTGCGCGCTCCGTCCCGTACGGCCGATCGTCCTGGCGTCTTTTCTGAAAGTCTACCGGCGAGCCTGTTCATGACTACTGTTTTCGTGACCACTGCTTCCCGACGGATCCCCCGATGACTGTCTTTCCCGATGCCCTGCGGCGATTGTCCGCTTTCCTCGCCCGACACCGCCCGGCCCTGTTGCTCGTGGCTGCCGTCGGCTTTGGTGCGCTGGCGGTTTTTGGCGTACGCGGCTATCTCGCGGAACGCCTGGCCCTGGAAAAGGCGCGCCTGACGCCCGTGCAGGCGACGATCGACGTAGTCGTGGCGCGCCATGATCTTGGTGCCGGTGTACCGGTCGATGCGACGAACATGGCGATCCGTCCGGTGCCGGTCGATTTCGTACCGGGCGGCGTCGTGCTGCCCGACGGCTTCGATGCACACGTGGGTGCGCGACTGGCGCAGCCGATGCGCAGCGGCGAGCCATTGCTGAGTACCTCTCTGCTCGGGGTCGACCGGGGAACGTTTTCAAGCCGGATCCGCCCGGGGATCCGTGCGATGTCGGTACTGGTCGATGAAGTGAATTCGGTGTCCGGCATGCTGCAGCCCGGAGATCGCATCGACCTGTTGTTCACCGTGCGCCCGCCGGAGGTGGCCGGCGGCGGCCGCGCGCAGGAAGTGACCTCGACGCTGCTGCAGAACGTCGAAGTGCTGGCAACCGGCCGCCAGGTGCGGGCGGACGCCGGCGGCGCGGCGGCCGGAACGGGTGGGTCGGGTGCGGCCGACATCCGGCGCCATTTCACGGCGATCACGGTCGAAGTCTCGCCGCTGCAGGCACAGCAGCTGATCGTTGCCCAGCGTACCGGCAAGCTGACCGCAATGCTGCGCAACCCGGACGATCTGCAACCCCTGCCGGCACGGGCGATGGATCTGAATGCGCTGCTTGGCATCGAGCCGGCGCCACCCGTGCCGGTGGCGATCCGGCCGCGCGGGCCGGAAATCATCGTTGGCGGTCGAGGCACGCTGGTGGCCAGCCGTCCGTCCGTGATGCCGCCGCCGACGGGCGAGATGGGCGCACGCGCACTGGCCGGCGCGCAATACGCCCAGGCCGCGCCCGTCGGGCTTGTGATCGGCGAGCCATCGTCCGGTGCGGCAGTCGACGTCACGCTGCCTTCCGGAGAAAACCCCGGCTGGACCCTGCACAGCTTTGCGCGCGGATCCCCGTCCGCTCCCGATCGTCTGTTCGCCGACAAGCAGATGCGCTCCGTGCAGGGCGTGCCGATCGATGAGGAGGCGCGGCAATGACCGGCCGGGAAGCGTTATTTCGCCTGGTGTGGCGCAGGATTCGGCCGCGCGTGCCGACGGGGTGGCGGGCGACGACCGTGCGGTGCGCGGCGCGTGTTGCGGGTGTGGCGGTCGCCGCGGTGACCGTCGCTGGTGCGGCCGTCGCCGGTGCAGGTGCAGACATGGGTGGAAACGTGGCTGCGGACACGCCGGCATCGATGTCGGCGCCGGTGACGTCATCGATGACGCCAGGCGCAGGTCCGGCATCGTCATCGGTCATCGATCTGCACGTCGGCCAGATCCACCTGATCGAAAGCGGTCCGCTCAAGCGGGTGGCGATCGGCAACGGTCGCGTCCTCCAGGCGACGGCGCTCGACAGCGGCCAGGTGCTCGTGATTCCGGAGGCGCCCGGCCAGAGCACGCTGCATCTGTGGGCAGCCGACGGCACCGAAAGCCGCTACGAGATCCATGTCGTGCCGGCCGATGCGAACCGGCTGCTCGCCGAGATCCGTGCCCTGCTCGGCCCGCGCAGCCGCATCGGGGCGCGCATCGTCGGTGACAAGGTCGTGCTCGAAGGCAGTGAACTGTCCGAGGAGGAAGCGGCCCGGATGCAGGAAATCGAGCGTCGCTATCCGCAGATCGTCAACCTGATCAGCCGGGTCGGCGTCGAGCGCATGATCGAAATGGATGTGCGCATGGTCGAGATCCGCCGCAGCCGCCTGGACGAGATCGGTGTGCGCTGGAGCGCAAGCGCCGCCGGGCCGTCGTTTGCGGTGCTCGGCGACCTGCATCGAAGCCGCGCGTTTCGCAGCGGGGGTGCAGCGGCCGAAGCCGGCTTCGACACCCGCTCGCGCGTGATGCCGTTTGCGACTTCGTTCGGGCTTGCATCCTCGATCGGTTCCGTGATCAATCTGCTGGTGCAGAACGGCGATGCGCTGGTGCTGGCGCAGCCGCGGCTGTCGTGCCGCAGTGGTGGCTCGGCACGCTTCGTGGCCGGTGGTGAACTGCCGGTGCCGTTTGCCAGTGGGCTGGGAACGGTGTCGGTCGGCTTCAAGGAATACGGCGTCAAGTTCGAAGTGGAACCGCTGGCGAGCGAGTCGGGCGCGATCGCTGCAAAGATCGCGACCGAGATTTCGGCGATCAATTTCGACGTGCAGGTGCAGGACGTGCCGGGGCTGACCAAGCGGCGCGCCGAAACCGAGGTCAATCTGCGCGAGAACGAGACGCTGGTCATCGCCGGTCTGCTCAGCGAGGACGCGTCGCGCTCGATCGACAAGGTGCCGGGGCTGGGGGAACTGCCGATTCTCGGTGCGCTGTTCCGCTCGCGCGAATTCCGCAACAACAACACCGAACTCGTCGTCTTCATCACGCCGCGCTTCGTCACGCCGGCCGGAGAAGCGCAACAGGCGGCGCTCGTGCACAGCGAAGCGCGCGTTGCCGAGGCACGGCGCGATCTGCGGATGGCGGAATGACGGGACGAGCCGGCCGTTACCCGATCGGAACCCGGGCCCGGGGGCAGGAGACATGCTGACGTTTTCGATCGAATCGGAAGGCGATGCGCCGCGCACGGTGCGCGTCGCGCGGTTTCCCGCGCGCATCGGCAGGCGGCTCGACAGCGCGCTGCAGCTGCCCGGCTGGCGGGTTGCACGCGTGCATGCCGAGATCGTGCGCATCGACGGCGGCGGCTTCAAGCTGATCGATCGTGGCAGCCTCGGCGGTACCTGGGTCAACGGCGAGCGCATCGCCGAATACGCACCGCTGCTCGACGATGACGAGATCGGCATCGGCGGCTATCGCGTGCGGCTGCATGCCGGGGC
>DAIUFU010000119.1:3380-6682 GCA_036844405.1 Burkholderiaceae bacterium
CTGCTGCAGGAACTGACGACGGGCGAACAGGGTCTGCCGGAGACGATCGATCGCGACCGCCTGATTCGCGAAGTGCTCGATGAAGCGATCGGCCTGGGACCGCTGGAGCCCTTGCTGCGCGACGAGAGCATTACCGAGATCATGGTCAATGCGCCCGACGAGATCTACGTCGAGCGTAACGGGCGCCTGCAGCCGACCGGCGCTTCGTTCACGGGCGAGGACGCGGTGCGTGCCGCCATCGACCGGATCGTCGC
Source organism: Burkholderiaceae bacterium (assembly GCA_036844405.1). Lineage (GTDB taxonomy): Bacteria > Pseudomonadota > Gammaproteobacteria > Burkholderiales > Burkholderiaceae_E > Zeimonas. The sequence continues at coordinate 3,635 of DAIUFU010000119.1, forward strand.
CCCGCTGGGTCGGCGCATCGACGAGTCTTCGCCGATGGTCGATGCACGCCTGCCCGACGGTTCGCGCGTCAACGCGGTGATCCCGCCGCTGGCGGTGCGTGGCCCGGCGATCACGATCCGGCGCTTCAATCACCGCCTGTTCTCGCCGGACGATCTCGTCGGTGCCGGTTCGCTGTCGCTGGAGATGCTCGTGTTTCTCTCCATCTGTGTGCGTTCGCGGCGCAATGTCGTCGTCTCGGGCGGCACCGGTTCGGGCAAGACGACGCTGCTCAACCTCCTGTCCAACCTGATCGAGCCGGGCGAGCGCGTGGTGACGATCGAGGATGCCGCCGAACTGCGCCTGGCGCATGCGCATCGCGTCATCCTCGAAGCGCGGCCGGCCAACGCCGAGGGACGCGGGCTGGTGAGCATCCGCGATCTGGTGCGCAACGCGCTGCGCATGCGCCCCGATCGCATCGTGGTCGGTGAATGCCGTGGCGGCGAGGCCCTCGACATGCTGCAGGCGATGAATACCGGGCACAGCGGTTCGCTGACGACAGTGCACGCCAACAGCACCCGCGACGTCGTCTCCCGTCTGGAGACGATGGTGCTCATGGCCGACGTCGAGATGCCGGTGGCGGCGATCCGCGAACAGATCGCCTCGGCGGTTGACGTCATCGTGCACCAGGCGCGACTGCCGGATGGCCGTCGGCGCATCGTCGAGATCGTCGAGCTGACCGGTCTCGAAGGATCCCGCGTGCTGATGCAGCCGCTGTTTCGTTTTCTCTCGGGGCGCTTCGAACCCTGCGGCAACGTGCCGCAGTTCTACGAAGCCCTGCACGAGCAGGGTCTGACGCCCGATCGATCGGTTTTCGGGAGGCGCCGAGATGGATAGTGTGTCGTGGAATCCGCTGGTCGTGATGGCCCTGGTCGGCGCCTTCGGTGCCACCGCCGTGCTCTTCGTGCTCTTCGTTCATTTTGGCCGTCGCTACGGGGCACGCCATCGCGAGCGTTTCGAGCGCGGCGTCGGCGCGCGCATGCGTGAAGCCTTCCTGTTCATCGAACCATCGCGTGTCTTTGCCCTGCAGCATGTGCTGACGGCGTCGGCGGCGCTGCTCGCCTGGTGGCTGACGGGCGCCTGGATGACGGTCATCGCCGTGGCCTTTGCCGCCGCGCTGCTGCCACGCTGGCTGCTCGCCCGCCTGCGGCGCCAGCGCATCGAATCGTTCCGGCGCCAGATGCCGGATTCGCTGATGCTCATTGCTGGCGGCCTGCGCTCGGGCAGCAGCCTGTTGCAGGCGATCGGGCAGGCCGCCGCGGAACTGCCGGCACCGGCCCGGCACGAGTTCAGCCTGCTGCTGCGCCAGCAGCGCATCGGCGTGTCGCTCGACGAGGCACTGGTCTCGTTCGCCCGGCGCATGCCGGTGGAGGAGAGCGTGCTGTTTGCCTCTGCGCTGCGCATCGGCGCGGCAGCCGGCGGCAGCATGGCGGCGACGCTCGAGTCGCTTGCCGATGCGATGCGGCGAAAGCTCGTCATCGAGGGAAAGATCCAGGCGCTGACGGCACAGGGCCGCCTGCAGGCGCGCGTGATGGGCGCGTTGCCGGCACTGCTGGCAGTGGCGCTCTTTGTCGTCGAACCGGTCGCCATGCGCACGCTGGTGACGACCTGGCAGGGCTGGGTCGTCTGCGCGATCGTCGTCGTCCTGCAACTGGCCGGATTCTTCTCGATCCGGCGCATCGTCGCCATCGACGTGTGAGGCCGTTCCATGCTGTCGTCATCGCTTTCGCGTTTGCCTTCTCTTTGCCAGTTCTGTCCGTCGGAACGCGCCCGGGCTTCGCGGCCGACCTGCTGCCGGTGGATGCTTCCATGAATGCCTGGATGCTGCTGGCGCTGGGAGCGAGTTTCGTCACCGTCGCGCTGGTTTCATGGGCCTTGATCGGAATGCTTGCGCGGCCGCCGGCGGCAAGGCTGGCTGCCGCCGACGTACTGCGGCTGCCGTGGTCGTGGCGTGTCTGCCGGCCGCTGCTGCTGCGCGTGGCTCCCGCTCTGAGTGGTTTCATTGGCGTGTCCACGCGCGAGCGGCTGCGCCGTACGCTGGCGCGCGCCGGGTTCGACGGCGCACTCTCGCCGGATCAGTTCGTCGCCGCCCAGGTGCTGCTGGCGGTCGTGGCGGCGATCTGCGTGCTGCTCGTGCTGCCGGTGGGCAGCGGCATTTCGCTGCCTGGTTCGGCACTGGCCGCGCTGATCGGTGCAGCGCTGCCGCGGATCGCCGTGCGCGAGCGCTGTGCGCTGCGCGAGCGCGCGGTGCTGCGTCAGTTGCCGCACGATCTGGATATCGTGACCCTCAGTGTCGAAGCCGGGCTGACGCTGGGTGCGGCGCTGGCGCACGCGGTCTCGCATGGCCCGGCCGGGCCGCTGCGCGACGAGTGGCAGCGGGTATTGCGTGATGTGCATGCCGGCCAGAGTCGGCACGAGGCGCTGCGCGCGATGGCGGCACGGCTGGCTCTGCCAGCGGTGACCAACGTCGTGGCGACGCTGATTGCCGCCGAGCGGCAGGGCGCGAGTCTCGCGCCGATTCTGCGCGCGCAGGCCGAGCAGCGGCGCAACGAACGCTTTCTGCGTGCCGAGCGTCTGGCGATGCAGGCCCCGGTGAAGATGCTGCTGCCACTGGTGCTGTTCATTTTTCCCGGCAGCTTCGTGATCGTGTTCTTTCCCGTCGCCCAGCGCCTGTTCGCCGAGGGCGTGCTGTGAAGCGGCCGACGCAGACGATCGTGATCATCGGCGCACCGCCATCCGGACCGGTGTCCGGCGGACAGCCCGACATTCGTCTGTCGGCGGCAGCCGGTGAAGGGACGGCCGGCGTGGCCGCTGCCCGCCCGATCACGTTGCAGGTGCGGCGCGCACGCCGATGGCCGGAGCGTCTGATCGGACTGATCGGCAAGCCGGCTTCTGCGGCCGGCACGGGTCTGTGGCTGCAACCGTGCGCGGCCGTGCATACCTTCGGCGTGCGCGGCGCGCTCGATCTGCTGTTCGTCGATCGGCGTGGCCGGATCGTCGGCATTTGCGAG
>DAIUFU010000120.1:0-6519 GCA_036844405.1 Burkholderiaceae bacterium
CGCCCGTCGGCGCTGACCGCGACGCCGCGCAGATCCCGGCCGGCGCGCACTTCTCCGGCCGCGCGCAGACGGCGCAGGTCGTAGCGGACGATCCAGCCGTCGCGCGTGTGGAAATACGCGTAGCGCCCGTCGGGCGTGAACCGCGGATCGGCTTGCAGCGACGGGCGCGTCGGGAAACGCCCGACGACGCGCAGGCCCGCGCCGTCGACGACCGAGACGTGGTTGTCGCCCGCCTCGATGACGAGCAGCAGATCCATCGGGTCGACCCGCGGCGACAACGCTGGCTCGTCCGCCAGCGACGCTGGATCGTCTGACGGCGCTGACTGGATCACGCGCGATGCGCGGATGTCATCTTCACTCCAGCGTGGCGCGGGCGCCGTCGAGGCGGTATTGGCCACCCCTGCCGGGGCGGCATTGGCTGTCCGATACGCTGCGACCGTCCCGATGCAGAGCAGGAACAGGACGACCGTGAGAGTCAGGATTCTCGTGTTCACTGATGCCTCAGGGTTCATCCGCGGCGCCGGCGCGCCGCTCCGGCCTGCCTACCGCCCAAGCACCGCGTCCGCCACGAACGGATTCGTGCGCCGCTCCTGGCCGAAGGTCGAGGTCGGCCCGTGGCCCGGTACGAACGTGACGTCGTCGCCCAGCGGCCAGAGCTTGTTGACGATCGAGGCGATCAGCGTCGCGTGATCACCGCGCGGGAAGTCGGTGCGGCCGATCGAGCCCTGAAAGAGCACATCGCCGACGATCGCCACCTGCAGCGGACGATGAAAAAAGACGATGTGTCCCGGTGTATGACCGGGCGTGTGCAGCACTTCGAGCGTCTGCTGGCCGAACTGTACGGTGTCGCCGTCGACGAGCCAGCGATCAGGCTCGAAGCTGGCCGCACCGGCAAAGCCGAACATTGCGCCCTGCTCGCCGAGCTGCTCGATCCAGAAACGATCGTCCGCGTGCGGGCCCTCGATCGGCACGCCGTGCATGGCCGCAAACGCGCCCGCCTGGCCGCAGTGATCGATATGACCGTGCGTAAGCAGCACTTTCTCGATCTGTGCACCGGCCGCCCGCAGCGCCGCATCGATGCGGTCGAGGTCACCGCCCGGATCGATCACCGCCGCGCGCTTCGTCTGTTCGCAAATCAGGACCGAGCAGTTCTGCTGGAAGGGAGTGACCGGAACGATCTGGATTTTCATGGCTCTTTCAGAACGTGTGAAGTGATCGGCCGCGCCCGGAAGGCTCGCCAGGAAGTGTCCGGGCGAGGCGCAAAGCGCGGGCAGTTGGGTTCATATGGTGAGCATTTGCAACAAAGCTCGGGCGCTTTCTGGCGGGCAAGATGGGCGTGGATGATTGCTTCGCACGTTCTTACCCCTGCCAGGAGTGTTCGCGCAGCGTTTCGATCGGGATCACGCGCAGCGCGGCTTCGTGCGTGGCCTCCAGCACGACCGGGGGCGCAACGCCGGCCTGCCAGGCCTCGACCCAGCGCGCGGCGCACAGACACCAGCGATCGCCCGGCTCGAGCCCGGCGAAACGCCACTCCGGGTGCGGTGTGACGAGATCGTTGCCGCGCGCCGCCGAAAAGGCCAGAAAGGCTTCATTGACGCGCACACAGACCGTGTGCTGGCCGATGTCCTCGTCATCGGCCTCGCAGCAACCGGTACGCAGGAATCCGGTCAGCGGATCATAGGAGCAGGCCAGCAGCGGCCCGCCCAGCACGTTGCGCGAAGGAATCGTCTCGATCATCGTCGCCGGTACAAAGGTGCAATCGCCTTTTATACCATCGCCGGGCCGGGATGATCGCCGACCGCCGCGACGGAGATCACGGTCGTCCGACCCGCCTGCTTCGTGTCGTCAGTCCAGCCCGACGACCCGCTCCTCCTCCTGTGCAACGGGCTCGGGTGCCTCGCCTTTTTCCGGCTGGCCGTAATGTTCGAGCAGGACGACTTTCGTCGGCGCGACCGGCCTTGCCAGCCGGGACAGTCCTTCCGGAACCCGGAGTGCATCCTCCTGACGCCGTGCACGTGACAACGCGGGTTTGCGCGCCGGATGCGGAAAGGCATCGACGAGCAGCATGTCGATGCGCTCGATGGCCGCGAGCATTCCGGTCTCGAAGTTGCCTACGCGGCACGAATCGCTCAGCGCGCTGCAGATCTCGCCCCACTGCCGTTCGTGAATCCATGCGGCAGCGGCGCGATCGGCCACGATCTCGACGGCCCGGTCGGCCAGCAGCAGATAGAGCAGGACGCCATTGTTGCCTTCGGTGTCCCAGACGCCGATCCCGGCGAACACCTCGAGTGCCCGCGCACGCGGGGTCCGGCCGCGCCAGACGACGCGCAGCGGCAGCGCACTTTCGACGACGACGTACAGTTCGGCCGTGTGCCCGCGCATGCTGCGCTCGATCGCCTGCTCGATGCGGTGCAGCACGGCATTCGGAAACGCACGCTGCGCACTGCGCAGGTTCTGACGCAGGTGTCTCCAGCAGCGACGCAGACTGGCGCTCACCGACGTCCTGCCTCACCAGCGTCCGGACGCGCCGCCGCCGCTGAAACGGCTGCCATTGCCGCCCAGACCGCCGATGCCGAAGCCATCCTGCCAGTTTCCGGGCAATCCGCCGTGCCCGGAACGCCAGGTGTATCGACTCGTCTGCGTCACCGGGAAATCCGTCCGGATCATCGCCAGCAACACGACCAGAAGCAGGGCACCGCCCAGTCCGGCCAATTGCAGCGAAGCGCCTCCAAGCGACAGCGCTCCGGCGCCGAGCAGGGCGCCCGTCAATGAACCCGGCAGCCGCCCGATGAACGAGCGCAGCAGCAGGCCGGCCAGGAAAGCCGCCATCCACCACAGCGGCCATTCGACCGAATGCAGGGGCCAGCGCAATCCCGGCGGGGAACGAGTGACGGAATCGGCCACGGCCCGCCCCTGCGCGAGGGTTTCATGCCCGATCTGGTGCAGCAGGTCATCGACCGCAAGGCGCAGTCCGCCGGCGTAATCGCCCGTGCGAAAGCGCGGCATGATTGATTCTTCGACAATGAACTGCGCACGGATATCGGGAATCAGACGCTTGAGCGCAGCTCCGATCTCGAGCCGGATACGCCGATCATTTTTCGCGACCAGGATCAGAATCCCGTCATTGCGACCCCGCACATCCGTCATCTTCCCGGTTTCGCCCGTGCGCGTCTGATCCGGGTGCCCGTGCCGGTTGGCCGGCTCGCTGTGGCCGAGACCCCACTCGTCGGCGACACGAATGCTGTACTGCTCGATCGTCTCCGGGCGGGTCGTGGACACCATCAGGATCGCGATCGGCGAGCCGGTGCGTCGTTCGAAGGCCGCCAGTTCGAATTCGAGCAACTGCTGCTGCTGCGGCGTGAGCGTCCCGGTGAAATCGTTGACATAAGCCTGTAACGGAGGCGCCGACAACGCACCGCGCACAGCCTGCGCCTGCGCCCACGATGCCGGCGTCAGGGAAAGCAGGACGAACGACAGCCACAGGAACCCGACTCCCGCGAAGAACCGATGCAACGGGGCCATGCACTGCGTCACGATCGCGCGATGCTCCATCCGTCTCCTCTGGACCAGGGCCGGCGTCGGACCGGCAGGAAAAAGAGTCTACCGAATCGGGTCTGCCCCGGGTCCACGCCGGACACGTCCGATCCGATGCGCTGCCTGCTGGCCGCGACGGACGGCAGGAATCGTCGCGGACACGGCATCCGGCAAGTCGGCCCGCAGCCCGTGCGGATTATCGCTCCGCGGAGCCGGGTGCGGCGGTATCCGCGCGCAAGGCGGCGAATTCACGGCGGAACTTCGCCAGTTTCGGCGCAATGACCGCGCTGCAGTAAGGCTGGCCGGGATTGCGCTCGTAGAAGCGCTGGTGCCAGGACTCGGCCGGATACCAGCCGGTCAGCGGAGAGACTTCAGTGACGATCGGAGCACCGGACGGGTACCCGCGCGGAGCCCGTCCGGCCGCATGCGGCCCCGGATCGGCCGACACGGCCGAAAGCCCGGCGATCACGTCGAGCGCCTCGCGCCGCTGCTCTTCGTCGACGGTGAAGATCGCCGAACGGTATTGCGTGCCGGCGTCCAGACCCTGCCGATCCTTCGTCGTCGGATCGTGGATGGCGAAGAAGATCCCGAGCAGCTGGCGGTAACTGATTTCCTCCGGATCGAAAGCGATGCGAACCGCCTCGGCATGCCCGCTCTCGCCGCCGCAGACCTGGTCGTAGTCGGGATCCGGCGTCTGGCCGCCGGTATAGCCGGATTCGACCGAATGCACCCCGCGCAGTTCGCGAAAGACCGGCTCCAGACACCAGAAACAGCCGCCGGCCAGCACCGCATGCGCGAGGTGCTTCGCGCTCCCGGTCACGACGTGCCCGTCACCGACCGCCGACGCGGCTCGGCTGCCTTGCGCGCGGCTTCCTCGCGCGCCCGCTGCAGGGTCGTATGCAGTTGCGTGGCGCCATTGTGATACTGCACCGGCCAGCCGATGCCGCGAAAGTCGTACTCTGCCGCCGCGTGCAACGTGAAATACGGATTGGCCAGATGTGGCCGCGCCAGCGCCACGAGATCGGCACGCCCCGAGATCAGCAGGGTATTGACCTGATCGGCGGTCGTCACCGCACCGACCGCCATCGTCGGCATTCCGGCCTCCAGCCGGATCTGCTCGGAGAAGGCCGCCTGGTACATGCGCCCATAGACCGGGCTCGACGCCGGATCGGTCTGGCCGGTCGACACGTCGAGCAGATCGACGCCGGCCTTCTTCATCGCGCGGGCGATCTCGACCGCATCCGCGCCGGTGTTGCCGCCCGGAATCCAGTCGGTCGCCGAAATACGTACGCTCAACGGCTTGTGCGCCGGCCAGACGGCGCGCACTGCCTCCACCACTTCGAGCGGATAACGCATCCGCGCCGTCAGCTTGCCGCCCCAGCGATCGCGTCGCCGGTTGGTGATCGGCGACAGGAAGCTGGCCAGCAGATAGCCGTGGCCCATGTGCAGTTCGAGCATGTCGTAGCCGGCCCGATCGGCACGGCGCGCCGAGCGGCAGAACTGCCTGATCAGCCGGTCCATGTCCTCGCGCGTCATTTCGCGCGGCACCTGGTTCACGCCTTCCCGATACGGCAGCGGCGACGGCGAGAGCAGCGGCCAATTGGCGTGCCCGCTGCCTTCCGGCAGCGGCCAGTCGATCTGTTCCCAGCCCAGCTGGGTCGAGCCCTTGCGCCCGGCGTGTCCGAGCTGCATGCACAGCTTCGCATCCGTGTTGGCGTGAACGAAATCGGCAATGCGCCGGAACGCATGCATCTGCTCGTCGTTCCACAGACCGGTGCAGCCCGGCGTGATCCGCCCTTCCGGCGACACGCAGGTCATCTCGATGAAGACGAGACCGGCGCCGCCCAGCGCGCGCGAGCCGTAGTGCACCAGATGCCATTCGCCGGGCACGCCGTCGACGGCCGAATACTGCGCCATCGGCGAGACGACGACGCGGTTGGGCACCCACATGTCGCGCAGGCGAAACGGCGCGAACATCGGCGGCACGGCAAGCCAGGACGGTTGTCCCCCCGCGGCCGGTTCCTCGCCGGCCGGGCAGCCGACGGCGCCCGTCGCCGGCGGCAGCGCTCGTGGGCGCAGTTCCGCGGCACCATCACCCGCCACGCGGGCGGCGACTGCGGCCTCATCCGATCCGGCCGCATCCAGCGGAATGCCGAGCGCTTCGGCCTCCCGGCGGTTCCACCACTGCGTCGCCTGCTCCACGATCCGCGGATCGCGCAGGCGCAGGTTCTCATAGGTGATCTGCTTGCTGCGGGTGAGCAGCGAGACGAAGAACTGCATCGGCTCCATGTGCCAGAAGCGACGCACGTTCTCGAACCACACGAGCGACACGTTGGCCGAATGCTGGATGCGTCCGGCCTCATCGCGGCGCGCTTCCTCGTAGGCTGCCAGCGCCGTGTCCATCGCCTGGACAAGGGTTTCGCCCTGCATCGACTCGGTCACGTGCGCAACGACTGCCTGATGCAGTGCGATGGCGTCCTCGATCGCCAGCTTGGTGCCCGAGCCGATCGAGAAGTGCGCCGTGTGCGCGGCGTCGCCCAGCAGCACGAACTGGGTGTCACCTTCGCGATGGCGCCAGGTGTCGCACGAGATCGTCGGGAACTGGCGCCAGAAGGAACGGTTGGTCAGGATGCGGGCACCGCCGAGATCCTCGGCGAACAGCCGTTCGACCCAGGCCACCGTCGCCGCCTCGTCCTCGACCCCCAGGCCGGAAGCCAGAAACGCTTCGTCGGTGGTTTCGATGACGATCGTGCATTCGCCCGGGCGGTACTGATAGGCGTGCATGTTCCAGATGCCGCCGTTCTCGTCCTCATGAAAGCCGTAGTAGAAGCAGCCGGGCAGGGTCATGTTGGCCCCGAGCCAGACGAAGCGGTTGGTGCGCTGGTCGACCGAGGGCTCGAAGCCGCTCTTCCAGGTTTCGCGCACGGCGCTGTTGATGCCGTCGGCGGCAATCACCAGGTCCGCCCCCAGGTGCGTCATCGCGCC
>DAIUFU010000121.1:0-6515 GCA_036844405.1 Burkholderiaceae bacterium
CTTCGGAGTAGACGCAGCCCGTCATCTGTACCATCTTGATCGGCGGGTAATCGATGCGCGGGACGTGGCTGCCGCGTGGCATGGCGATCCAGACCTGCCGGGGAAGTTGGGTGGTCAGCTCATGGAGCTGGAGTGCGGTCAGCAGGCAGAACACGGCCTGCGGCACCTTCGTGGCGACAGCCGCAAGGCTTTCGTGCTCCAACCCCGGATGGCTGGACAGGCGGTAGAGGCCGCGTCCGACTCTGTCGAGCAGGCCAGCGGCGGTCAGGCGCGTCAGGACGATCCGGGGCGCTTCGATGGCGTCCAGATCACTGGCACGCAGCAGCCCCTTCTGGCTGGCCAGGTCGAGGACGCGCTGGGTATGGGTGTTGGCAAGCATGGCTGAAGTATGTTCCGTTTATTCGTTTAATGCAATATTTCGACGAAATATTGGAACATGCCCGCTACCAGTTCAATTCCGAGTCTGGAGATCGAAGCGCAGACACATGCAATTTCAGCGCAATGCGAGCATCCGGGAGTCATGCATATCTACCCGGCACTTCCGTTGGTGAAATACCAGCGTAAAGCAGCAACGATTGACCTGCGGCCCGACCGGGCATCGACATTGTCTGGACAGCCTCCGGCTATTGCTCCCAGAGACACTCGCGCATATGTACGTGATTGACCTGACATGCCGGCGGATGCGGCAGTCCGGCGGCAGCGTGCGTCCGGCATCGACCACATCCCGGACTCGCCAATCGTCACGACCCCGGTCCGGGCGGATGCAGGCGCGTGTCGAGAACAAACGGTGCCTGCGAGTGTGGACGGTATCGGCCCCTGGCGCTACCCGGTTCGATGACGAGATTCCAGCTGAACCGGGAGACGGCGCTGGGGAACAGGACAATGCCGTACTGTGCAAGAAGCTTGCTGCCGAAGGCCTGCTGCCCGGCGCTCGGCGTGCCGGGAATCAGCCAGGCGGGGTTGGGCACATCCCCAGGCTGCACGACGTGGATGGGTTCTTCCGTGATCTCCACGCAGGTGAGCATGTGGGGCTGTGTGTCCAGCACCGGAAAGCCGGCATGCACGGCGACCTCCAGGATGGCGGTGCCGGGATCCATGGAGCAATACACGGCGCGCTGGCCCCTGGCATTCCAGCGGCCACCCAGTTTTTCCGCACCGACGCCGCTGTTCCAGGTGCTGGCGTGGTGCTCACGATCCAGACGCCAGGCGAACACGGGATCGCCCGTACCCAGCCTGGGAACGGGCATCATGGGATGCTCGCGTTTCAAGCGTAGACCCCGTACTCGATGCGGTCGAGCAGTTCTTCGACGAGTTGCGTGCCCACAGGGGTGACCAGCAGATCGATGGGTTTTTGCTGATCCAGGCCCATGGCCGGCGAGGTCAGCCATCGCACGGCGGCTTCCCTGCTCCCGAGCACCACGGTGGCCTTGGCGACGATTTCGGCAAACTTGAAGGTGCGCCCGCCCTGTGCCACGCTGAGCGTGTCGCTCGGTGCCCCCTTCTTGCGGTGCAGCGTGCGCACGCTGATGCCCAGGGCTTCGCTCAAGGCGCTGGAAGGCAGTGGCTCGATGGCATGCGCCAGATGGAGAATGGAGACACTGGGAATGCCGTCCGAGACCCAGTGGTGGAGGTCCAGCAGATTCTCGGGGGTACGCGAAAGCACTTCCTGACCGCCCAGCAATTCCAGGGCGATTACGAGATGCGTGCCATTGGCGTCGATGAGAGCGCGATAACGCTTTCTCGATTCGGCTGAAATATGTGGCTGGCGAGCACCTGCCGACACCGCGGAAGCGGTGGTTCCGGTTCCGGATCGATGAGTGTGAGTTCCATGGGTCGCCATGATGCATTCTACCTGACATTTGACACTTATATTGTGCCATAGGCCGACAGATTGCAGCGGATTCGCACTTCAGTCACTGCAGTGCGGTAACGGATGGATACGGTTTCAGCTGCAGTGATCAGCACACCGAAGTAATTTCCGCACCCGCTCACGAAAACGAGTCGACGGAGACGATGTTTCCGCCCCGCTGTCGATCACGCGCCGGCATCTCCGGCGGAAACCAGCGATGCGCCCGGTTGGCGATGGCCACCAGCGACAGCATCACCGGCACCTCGACGAGCACGCCGACGACGGTCGCCAGCGCGGCCCCGGAGCGCAGGCCGAACAGCGAGATCGCCACGGCGACCGCGAGCTCGAAGAAGTTCGACGTGCCGATCATGCAGGCGGGCGCGGCGATCTCGTGCGGCAGCCGCAGCCAGCGTGCGCCGAGCGCGCTGACGAAGAAGATGCCGTACGACTGGATGACCAGCGGCACCGCGATCAGCGCGATCACCAGCGGCTGCTCGACCAGCGTGCCAGCCTGGAAACCGAACAGCAGCACGACGGTGGCCACGAGGCCGACCACTGACCAGGGCTTGAGCGCGGCGATGCCGCGGGCCAGTCGTTCCGCTCCACCACGCAGCCAGAGGTGACGGGTGATCATGCCCGCCAGCAGCGGCAGGACGACGTACAGCACGACGCTGAGCAGCAGCGTCTCCCAGGGCACGCTCACGTTGGTCACCCCGAGCAGGAAGGCGGCGATCGGCGCGAAAGCAAATACCATCAGCACGTCGTTGACGGCCACCTGCACGAGCGTGTAGTTCGGATCGCCGCGCGTGAGCTGGCTCCAGACGAATACCATCGCCGTACACGGCGCGACACCGAGCAGGATCATCCCCGCGATGTATTCGGGAGCGGAGGCCGGATCGACCCAGCCGGCGAACAGATGTTCGAAGAAGAGCACGGCCAGGGCGGCCATCGTGAACGGCTTGATCAGCCAGTTGACGGTCAGCGTGAGGATCAGACCACGCGGGCGCTTGCCGACGTCGCGCACGGCGGCGAAGTCGATCTGGATCATCATCGGGTAGATCATCACCCAGATGAAGACCGCAACGACGAGGTTGACGTGTGCCCATTCCAGCCGCGCGATCGTCTCGAACAACCCGGGTGCGAGCAGGCCGAGACCGACCCCCGCGACGATGCCCAGACCGACCCAGACGGTCAGGAACCGCTCGAAGATTCCCATCACTCTTTCCTTGCTTCAGTCGTCTTCAACCATCGTTCGTCCCGTGTCACAGGTGACGACCGGAACGTCGATGCAGACAGTGCCTTCGCAGCAGTGATCGGTCAGGTAGAGCAGCAGCGCATTCATTGCCTCATAGTCGGCCCGATAGATCCGGTGCCGGCTGGCACGCTCCTGTCGTACGAGTCCTGCCCCTGCGAGTTCCTTCAGATGAAAGGACAGCGTGGCCGCCGGGATGCCCAGTGCGTCGCTGATCGTTCCCGGCGTCAGACCGGATTCGCCGGCGACCACGAGCGCGCGAAACACTTTCAGGCGCACAGATTGGCCCAGCGCGGCAAGGGCACGAACAGCTTGTTTCTCGTCCATGATTCGATGATACTGGAAATACAGTATTATCGAAATCTCCGGGAGAGGTGCAATGAACGAGACGGATGTCCGGCAAGTGGTCAGGCAGAAATACGGCGAAGCAGCGCGCCGCATACACGAGCGGGATGCATCGACCCCGTGCTGCGGCAGTCCGTCGCCTGCGCCATCTGACGAGTCTGCACGGTGCTGCTCGGGCACCGCACTGCCCGGCATCGATCCGATCACGCGCGATCTTTACGATGCAATACAGGCGGGCGGCCTGCCCGAAGCGGCGGTACTCGCCTCGCTCGGTTGCGGCAATCCCACTGCGCTCGCCGAACTGAAGCCCGGCGAAGTCGTTCTCGACCTCGGCTCGGGCGGCGGCATCGACGTGCTTCTGTCGGCACGTCGCGTCGGGCCGACCGGCAAGGCCTGGGGGCTCGACATGACGGACGAAATGCTCGCGCTCGCCAATGAAAACAAACGCCGTGCCGGCGCGATCAACGTCGAGTTCCTGAAGGGTGAGATCGAGAACATTCCACTGCCCGATGCCTGCGTCGACGTGATCATTTCCAACTGCGTGATCAATCTGTCGGCGGACAAGGATCGCGTCTTGCGCGAGGCGTTCCGGGTGCTGAAACCGGGCGGACGCTTCGCAGTCTCCGACGTGGTCACCCGCGGCGAGATCCGGCCGGAGATACGGAGCAGCATGGCCGCCTGGGTCGGTTGCCTGGCGGGCGCGCTCGACGAGGACCTGTATCGCGACAAGCTGGCCGGAGCAGGTTTCGTCCACGTCGACCTCGAACCGACGCGCATCTATACCGCCAGTGACGCGCGCGAGTTTTTCGATGTGAACGGGCTCGATGCACCCATCCCGGCCGACGAACTGGACGGTCGGTTTTTCAGCGCGTTCATCCGGGCGAAGAAACCGGACCGTTGAGCCGCTCAGGGGAATGCCGAAAGCAGACGAGCGTGCCGCTCGGGTGTTAAGGTCGCCGGCCAAAGGCATTCACCGCCGGTCATCGTTCGCGCCATGATTTGAAACCCGCTGCCTTTCGCCTTCTCCGCCTTCTCTTTCCGCTGCTCACCACGGTCCTGATGAGTGCCTGCGCGCTGCCGCCCATGCCCGATCGGCCCGCCTCGCTCGCACTGGACGCGGAACAGTCGGCGGGCACGATGCTCGGGCGTGCGCTCGCACCGCAACTGCAGCAGCATCCCGGCCTGAGCGGCACCCATCTGCTGATCGATCCGCTGTCCGCCTTTGCGGCGCGCATGCTGCTCGCACACACTGCCGAGCACAGCCTGGACGTGCAGTACTACATCTGGCGGCGGGATCAGACGGGCACGCTGCTGCTGCAGGCACTGATGGACGCCGCCGAGCGCGGCGTGCGCGTGCGTCTGCTGCTGGACGACAGCGGAACCAACGGACTCGATCGCGAACTGGCCATGCTCGCGCAGCACCCGCAGATCGAGGTGCGCCTGTTCAACCCCTTCGTGCTGCGCTGGCCCAAGCCGCTCGGATACCTGACCGATTTCGCACGCGCCAACCGGCGGATGCACAACAAGTCGTTTACCGCCGACAACCAGGCCAGCATCGTCGGTGGGCGCAACGTGGGGGACGAATACTTCGGCGCCACTGACGGCATCGTGTTCGCCGATCTGGATGTGCTGGCGATCGGCCCGGTCGTACGCGAAGTCTCGAATGACTTCGACCGCTACTGGGCGAGCGCATCGGCCTGGCCAGCGCAGGCCATTCTGCCCGCGGCCGACGAGAGCGTCCGCACTGAACTGGCCGCGCGGGCACAGCGGCTCAAGCAGTCCGACGCGGCGCGCACCTATGTGCGGGCCGTGCGGGAAACGGACTTCATCAGCGATCTGCTTGCCCGACGCCTGCCGCTGCAGTGGAGTCGTGTGGACATGGTCAGCGACGATCCGGCAAAAGGCCTCGCGCAGGCGTCGCACAACGGCCTGCTCCTGCACCAACTGGACCGGGTAATCGGCACACCGCAGCGCTCGCTGGATCTGGTTTCGCCGTATTTCGTGCCCACCCGGCACGGCACCCGGGCGCTGGTACGCCTGCACGAGCGCGGTGTGGCGGTACGCGTGATGACCAACGCCTATGAAGCCACCGACGTGCCGCTGGTACATGCCGGCTACGCCAGGCACCGAAAGCCGCTGCTCGAAGGCGGCGTTTCCCTGTATGAGATGCAGCGCCGTGTGCCTGCCGCCACCGGCAAGGGCGCGCGCCTGAACCAGCTCGGCAGCTCCGGCTCCAGCCTGCACGCCAAGACCTTCGTCATCGACGGCGAGCGCGTCTTCGTCGGCTCGCTGAACTTCGATCCGCGCTCGGCGCTGCTCAATACCGAACTGGGCTTCGTCATCCACAGCCCCGAACTGGCACGCCAGATGCATGATGTCTTCGACGTCGAAATGCCCGGGTGGTCGTACACGCTGCGCCTGTCCGAAGACGGGCAGCTCGAATGGCTGGACAGCACCGTCACGCCGCCGGTGCTGCACCGCCGCGAGCCGGGCAGCACCTGGTGGAGCCGGGGCATGCTGCGCGTGCTGTCGTGGCTGCCGATCGACTGGCTGCTGTAGGCCGTACCGATTGTCGCCCTCAGGGCAGGCGCCAGTCGATCGGCGGCGCGCCCTGCCCGGCCAGCAGCGCATTGACGCGCGAGAACGGTCGCGAGCCGAAAAAACCGCGATGCGCCGACAGGGGGCTCGGGTGCGGGCTTTCGACGTACGGCACGCCGCCCAGCCAGGGCTTCACCGAAGCGGCCTGCCGGCCCCAGAGCACGGCCACGAGCGGGCCGCCACGGGCCGCGAGCGCCTTCACCGCGCATTCGGTCACCGCTTCCCAGCCGCGCCCGGCATGCGATCCCGGTTTGCCGGCCTGCACGGTCAGCACCCGGTTGAGCAGCATCACGCCGCGGTCGGCCCAGGTCTGAAGATCGCCGTTGGCCGGTGTCGGCGCGCCGACGTCACTCGCCAGTTCCTGGAAGATGTTCTGCAACGACGGCGGCAACGGATGCACGTGCGGCTGCACGGAAAACGCCAGTCCCATCGGATGCCCGGGCGTCGGGTAGGGATCCTGGCCGACGATCA
>DAIUFU010000122.1:0-6506 GCA_036844405.1 Burkholderiaceae bacterium
CCGCCAGGAAGCGTCCGTGCTTTGTTGCAAATGCTCGCCATATGAACCCATATGTCTGCGCTTTGCGCCTCGCCCGGGCGCTTCCTGACGAGCCTCCCGGGCGCGTCCGATTACTTCATATGTTCCGAGAACCGCTATAATCGCCGATTGACTTTCGAGATTGCACCATGGCTGTCCAGCAGAACAAGAAGTCACCGTCCCGGCGCGGCATGCACCGCTCGCACGACGGTCTTTCCAATCCTCCGCTTGCAGTGGAGCCGACCACCGGTGAGGTTCATCGGCGTCATCATGTGAGTCCGTCCGGGTTTTACCGCGGTCGCAAGGTCGTACGCACCAAGGCAGACGAGTGATGCCGGATCCGGCAGCCACTGCCGGATCCGGACCAGAACTCCCCTTCCCGTACGCCGGCCCGGCGATCGCGCCCGTCGCGTCCGATCGTTCTTCAGGGGTGCACGTGAGCGCCCGCGGCCTTCTCCTTCCGAACTCGTGACCCGTGATTGCCCGTGACAGTACGCATCGCCATTGACTGCATGGGTGGTGACCATGGTCCTTCGGTCACCATGCCGGCCGCACTGCGGTTCCTGGCGGCGGAACCTGATGTCCATCTGTGGCTGGTCGGGCGACGCGAGGTGCTCGAGCCGGCGCTCGAACGGGAGCGGGCACGCCTGCGCCGACGCAGATCCGGTGATTCCGGTATCGGCGAGCGCTTTCAGATCTGTCATGCGTCCGAAGTCGTGGCGATGGACGATCCGCCGGCCACTGCGCTGCGCAGCAAGCGCGACTCGTCGATGCGCGTGGCCATCGATCTGGTCAGGAAGGGCGAAGCCGATGCCTGCGTGAGCGCCGGCAACACCGGTGCGCTGATGGCGATTTCGCGCTTCGTCCTGAAAATGCTCGAGGGCATCGACCGTCCGGCGATCGCCTCGCAGATGCCGAATCAGCGCGGGGCCATGACGACGATGCTCGATCTCGGCGCCAATGTCGATTGCGAGCCGGAACACCTGCTGCAGTTCGCGATCATGGGCTCGGCGCTCGTGGCCGCGCTCGATGGCCGCGAGCAGCCCAGCGTCGGACTGCTGAACATCGGAGAGGAGGCGATCAAGGGCAACGACACGGTCAAGCTGGCCGCCGGTCTGCTGCGCGCCAGTTCGCTGAATTTCTACGGCAACGTCGAAGGCGACGACATCTACGAAGGCACGACCGACGTTGTCGTCTGCGACGGCTTCGTCGGCAATGTCGCGCTCAAGACCTCGGAAGGGCTGGCACGGATGCTTGCCGGCTATATCCGCGAAGAGTACCGGCGTCATATCTTCACCCGCCTGATCGCGCTGCTGTCCTTCCCGGTGTTGCGCCGGTTTCGTCGGCGGCTCGATCCCCGCCGCTACAATGGGGCCGTCCTGCTCGGTCTGCGCGGCGTCGTCATCAAGAGCCATGGCTCGGCCGACGCGTATGCATTCGAATTTGCTCTCAGCCGGGCCTGCGATGCCGTGCGCAACGGTCTGTTGCAGGGCATCTCGCAGCGGTTGCCGACCGTCACGCCAGCCGGCACCAGTGCCGCTGGCGCCGGTGCGCTTCCGTCTTTCGCGGGCGACCCGCCTGCACAAACGGCCAGGAACCAGTCCATCGTCTCATGACTTCCCGTTTCTCGCGGATCGTCGGCACGGGCAGCAGCCTGCCGCCGGACATCGTCACCAATCAGGATCTCGTCGCGCGCCTGGGCGCGCAGGGCGTCGATACCTCCGATGAGTGGATCGTCGAACGCACCGGCATCCGCCAGCGCCATCTCGCCGCCACGGGCGTGACTTCGAGCGTGCTGGCCACCGAGGCGGCGCGCAATGCCCTGCAGGCCGCGGGTCTGGAGGTGGCAGAGATCGATCTGATCATCGTTGCCACCTCGACGCCCGACTTCGTTTTTCCGAGCACCGCCTGTCTCGTGCAGAAGGCGCTCGGCATCACCGGGGGGGCGGCCTTCGACGTCCAGGCCGTCTGTTCCGGCTTCGTCTACGCGCTCGCCGTGGCCGACTCGATGATTCGCACCGGCCTGGCCACGCGCGCCCTGGTGATCGGCGCGGAAGTGTTTTCACGCATTCTCGACTGGAGTGACCGGGGCACTTGCGTGCTCTTCGGCGACGGCGCCGGTGCGGTGGTGCTGGCCGCTTCCGGTGAACCGGGCGTTCTGGCCGCGAAGCTGCACGCCGACGGCAGTCACGAGACGATCCTGCGCACAGCGGGGAACATCTGCCAGGGTGGCATCACCGGCCATCCCTATCTGACGATGGACGGCCAGGCCGTGTTCCGGCTGGCGGTCTCGGTGCTCGATTCGGTCGCGCGTGAGACGCTTGGCCAGGTCGGTCTGCCGATCGAGGCGATCGACTGGTTCATTCCCCATCAGGCGAACGTGCGCATCATGAATGCGACGGCCCGGCGTCTGGGCATTCCCCCGGCCAGGGTCATCGTCACCGTCGATGAACATGCCAACACGTCCGCCGCGTCGATTCCCCTGGCACTGGACCGGGCAGTGCGGGACGGACGCATCCAGGGTGGCCAGCACGTCCTGATGGAAGGGGTTGGCGGTGGTTTCACCTGGGGCGCCGTACTCGTTCGCATGTAGGCTGGCGGACGAAAAGCTGGCAACAGAGGAGAAGCATGGGTCTTGCATTTGTCTTTCCCGGACAGGGCTCCCAGTCGGTTGGCATGCTGTCGGCTCTGGCCGCCGCCGTGCCGTCAGTGCGGGACCTGATCGGCCGCGCTGACACGGCGCTGGGCGAATCCCTGTCGTCGACGATCGCCGATGGTCCCGCGGCAACCCTGGCCCTGACGGTTCACACACAGCCCGCCATGTTGCTGGCCGGGTTCGCCTGCTGGAGTGCGTGGCAGGAGGCTGGTGGCCAGGCACCGCTGGCACTGGCCGGGCACAGTCTGGGCGAATACACGGCGCTGGCCGTCGCCGGAGCGTTCGGTTTCGAGGATGCGGTGCGCGTGGTGCGCGCGCGGGCGCAGGCGATGCAGGAAGCGGTACCGGTGGGCGTCGGTTCGATGGCCGCCATTCTCGGGCTGGATGACGATGGCGTGCGGCGTGCCTGTGCGCTGGCCGGCGAGGAATTGCCGGGACGGCTGGTGGCGCCGGCGAACTGGAATGCGCCGGCGCAGGTCGTGATTGCCGGACACGCCGATGCGGTGGAAAGCGCCTGTGGGCATGCACGCGCACTCGGTGCAAAGCGGGCAGTGACGCTGCCGGTCTCGGCGCCGTTTCACTCGGCGCTCCTGCAGCCGGCCGGCGAACGGCTGGCGACGGTACTGGCCGGCATCGAAGTACATGCCCCGCGCTGGCCAGTGGTCAACAACGTCGACGTCGCAGTCGAGACCGATCCGGCGCGCATCCGCGATGCGCTCGTGCGCCAGGCGTCGGCGCCGGTACGCTGGGTCGAGGTCGTGCAGCGCCTGCGTGCGATGGGGGCGACCCGGATCATCGAATTCGGTCCGGGCAAGGTGCTTGCCGGCCTCGTGACCCGGATCGATCGTTCCCTGCAGGTGGTGAGCGTGCACGATCCGGCAACGCTCGAAGCGGCACTGGCGGCGACGACCGGAGAAGGGTGATGAATCTTGCCAATCAGACAGCACTGGTCACCGGTGCTTCGCGCGGGATCGGGCGTGCGATTGCCCATGAACTCGCCCGCCAGGGTGCACGGGTCGTGGGCACGGCGACGACCGCAGCCGGGGCCGAAAGCATCTCGGACGCTTTTGCCCAGGCCGGCCTGTCCGGCAGTGGCAGAGCGCTCGACGTGACCGATGCAGCGGCCTGCACGGCGCTGGTCGACGCGCTGGCCGCCGAGGGCCAGACGCCATCGATCCTCGTCAACAATGCCGGCATCACGCGCGACAATCTGGCGCTGCGCATGAAGGACGACGAGTGGAGCGCGGTGATCGCGACCAATCTGGATGCGGTTTTCCGCCTCGTCCGCCTGGTGCTGCGGCCAATGGCCAGGGCGCGCTACGGGCGCATCGTCAACATCGGTTCGGTCGTCGGTTCCAGCGGCAATGCGGGCCAGGCGAACTATGCCGCGGCGAAGGCCGGTGTAGCCGGCATGACGCGGGCGCTGGCGATCGAGATGGCCGGTCGCAACATCACGGTGAACTGTATCGCGCCCGGTTTCATCGACACCGACATGACACGGGCACTGAGCGAGGAACAGACCACCGCGCTCGTGCAACGGATCCCGGCCGGACGCTTCGGTCAGCCCGACGACATTGCAGCGGCAGCAGCCTTTCTGGCTTCGCCGCAGGCCGGGTACATCACGGGCGTCACGCTTCACGTCAACGGCGGCATGTACATGCAGTAAGGACAGGTCCAGGCCGTACCGGAACTTCCGGTCTGTCGTTTCGGCCGTGTGGACGAATCCACAGGACCGAAGCGTGCGCCGAAGAACTTCGAAGTGCTATACAATCCGCCGCGCCCGTTTCCCGTTCGAACGAAGGGTGCGGCAACCTGAGAACGAGAGGGAGCAACGAATGGAAAATATCGAACAGCGCGTCAAGAAGATCGTGGCCGAACAACTCGGCGTCAACGAGGCCGACATCAAGAACGAATCCTCGTTCGTCGACGATCTCGGTGCCGATTCGCTCGATACGGTCGAACTGGTGATGGCGCTCGAAGACGAGTTCGAAACGGAAATTCCCGACGAGGAAGCGGAAAAGATCACGACGGTCCAGCAGGCGATCGACTACGTGAAATCGGCCAGCGCGAAGGGCTGAGCACCCGCGCTGCAGCGGTCAGGGGCGGCGCTTGCGGCGCACGTCCCGACCCGGAACGCCTGACACGGATTGTCGGGGGGCCGGGGGCCGGATGTGGGGCCTGGAAAAACAGATGAAGAAGTCACCGATCCGCAGGAGTGTTGCGTGAGTCGACGCAGAGTCGCAGTGACCGGGCTGGGCATCGTCAGTCCGATTGGCAACGATGTCACGACTTCCTGGAACAATCTGCTCGAGGGGCGTTCCGGCGTTCGCCGGATCACCCGTTTCGATGTCTCGTCCTATCCGACACAGATTGCCGGCGAAGTCCGTGATTTCGACGTCACGGAGTACATGTCGGCCAAGGAAGCGCGGCATTTCGATACCTTCGTGCACTTCGGCGTCGCTGCCGGCTGGCAGGCGCTGCGCGACAGCGGCCTGGAGGTCACCGAAGCCAATGCCGAACGCATCGGCGTGATCATCGGCTCGGGCATCGGCGGCCTGCCGCTGATCGAACAGACGCACGAGGAACTGAGGAATCGCGGCGTGCGGCGGATCTCGCCGTTTTTCGTGCCTGGTTCGATCATCAACATCATCTCCGGGCAGATGTCGATCCTGGCCGGACTCAAGGGCCCGAACTACGCCATCGTCAGTGCCTGCACGACCGGACTGCACTGCATCGGCAACGCTGCGCGGATGATCGCCTACGGCGACGCCGATGCGGTGCTCGCCGGCGGTTCGGAAGCGACGATCTCACCGCTGGGTCTGGGCGGGTTCTGCGCGGCACGGGCGCTGTCGGTGCGCAATGACGACCCGGAGGCGGCCAGTCGACCATGGGATCGCGCGCGCGACGGTTTCGTGCTGGGTGAGGGTGCCGGCGTGCTGATGCTCGAGGAATACGAGCAGGCGCGTGCACGCGGAGCGCGTATCTATGCCGAACTGATCGGTTTCGGCATGAGCGCCGACGCGCATCACATCACCGCGCCCGAGATGGACGGTGCACGTCGCTGCATGCTGGCGGCGCTGCGCGACGCGGGCGTGAATGCGGACGAAGTGCAGTATCTGAACGCGCACGGCACCTCGACGCCGCTGGGCGATCGCAACGAGTCGGATGCCATCAAGGCCGCGCTGGGTGAGGAAGCGGCGCGCAAGGTCGTGGTGAATTCGACGAAGTCGATGACCGGGCATCTGCTGGGCGGCGCCGGCGGCATCGAAGCCGTCTTCACCGCGCTGGCACTGCACCATCAGGTCTCGCCGCCGACGATCAACCTCGATGATCCCGATCCGGACTGCGACCTCGATTACTGTGCCAACAGCGCACGTGCGATGACGATCGATGTCGCCATGAAGAATTCCTTCGGCTTCGGCGGCACCAACGGCACGCTGATGATGCGCCGCGTGTGAGCCTGACGGCCTCGTCAGGGTCCGTGTCGTTTGCCGTGCAACTGGCCGCGGCCCCGCCGGTGATTGTCCGGCGCATGCAGCTGGCGCTGGCGGCATTTGCCATCCTGGCGCTGGGCGTCGCCTGGTCTGGTGTCGACGCGGCGCAGCGCCTTCCCTTCGGTGTGTTTGCCGTGATCGCTGCTGGCGCGATCGTGGCGCGCCTGCACGGCGCCGGCCGCAGAAATGCGGATGGTGTGCTGCACATCGATGCCGCCGGGCGGGCCTGCTGGCGCGGGATCGGACAAGCGTCCGCGACGCCGGTGCAGGTGCGGCAGTGGCATGTTCTCGGGCGCATGGCCTGGCTTCGTCTGCACGTACTTCGCGAACCGGGCATC
>DAIUFU010000123.1:0-6401 GCA_036844405.1 Burkholderiaceae bacterium
GGCGAGGGCGACGACGCAGCGCGGTCCGGTGCGCCCGCAGCAGCCGCCCGCCCGCCCGCTGCGGCGGAGCCCATGCAGACGCCGGCCAATGCGCGCTGGCCACGCGGCAAGCGCTGGTGGGCCAGCGCCGCGGCACTGCTGGCCGGTGTGATCGGCTTCGCCGCCGGGGCACTGGGCTGGCGTGCCGCGATCGCGCCGATCGTGCGCCCCGACGTCTCGATCTATACCGCCGCCACGCTCGAGCGCGGACGGCAGCTCGCCACCGTCGGCAACTGCATCGGCTGCCATACGGCGCCGGACGGCCCCGTCAACGCCGGCGGACGGGCGCTGGAGACGCCCTTCGGGACGATCCACACGACCAACATCACACCCGATCCGGACACCGGCATCGGCGCCTGGTCGCTGGCCGCCTTCCAGCGGGCGATGCGCGAAGGCATTGCACGCGACGGCCGTCATCTGTACCCGGCCTTCCCCTACCCGTCCTATACGCGCACGAGCGACGAGGATCTGACGGCCCTGTACGCCTGGCTGATGAGCCAGCCGCCGGTGCGCAACGAGGTGGCAGCCACGAAGCTGGCCTTCCCCTGGGGCATCCGGCCACTGATGGCGCTCTGGAATGCGCTCTTCCTCGTGCCGGGCACGGCGCCGGCCGACCCGGCGCGCACGGCGCAATGGAACCGCGGCGAGTATCTCGTCAACGGCCTGGGCCACTGCGGCGCCTGCCATACCGAGCGCAATGTGCTGGGCGCCGAACGCACCGGCACCGACTGGCTGGGCGGCGCCATGGTCGATGGCTGGGAAGCGCCGTCGCTGACCGCCTCCAGTCGCGCGCCGGTGCCGTGGACCGAGGACGAGTTCTTCCAGTATCTGCGCACCGGCGTGAGCCGGCTGCACGGCACTGCCGCCGGCCCGATGGCGCCGGTCATCACGACGCTGCTCGACCTGCCCGACGAGGACGTGCGCGCCATGGCGCATTATCTGGCGTCATTCCAGCCCCCGATCGAGGCGACACAGGCCGATGCGATCGCGCAGCAGGCCGTGCACACGGCACGCAGCGCCAGCGCGCCGCCGTCGGAGGCCGCGCGCATGTTCGAGACCGCCTGCGCTGCCTGCCATCATGACGGCGACGGCCCGCAGGTGCTCGGCGCGAACGTGCCGCTGGCGCTGAACAGCAATCTGCACAGCGAGCGGCCCGACAATCTCGTGCGCGTGATCCTGGAAGGGGTGCGCGAACCGGCAACACGCGAGATCGGCTTCATGGCCGGCTTTGCCGACGCGCTGGACGATCGTCAGGTGGCTGCACTCGTGACCTGGATGCGGCAGCGCTACGCGCCGGACAAGCCGGCCTGGAACGGTCTGGACGCGGTCATTGCACGCATCCGTGCCCGACCGACCGTGTATTGACGTGGCTCACGACGTGGCACATGCGGCGCACGACGGTTCAGACGACGCCGCGCGCGCGCAGCTCGTCGTAGCCGGCGTCTTCCAGATCCAGCCAGTCGCGCAGGACCTGCCGCGTGTGTTCGCCAAGCAGCGGCGGCGCGCGGTCGTGGACGACCGGCGAGCCGGACAACCGGATCGGGTCGGCGACCAGCGGCACGCTGCCGGCCAGCGGATGCGGCAGTTCGACCCGCATGGCGCGCGCCTGCACCTGCGGATCGGCGAATACCTGGTCGAGCCGGTTGATCGGCCCACACGGCACGCCTTGCGCCTCGAGCGCTTCGATCCACTCGTGCGTGCTGCGCAGCACCGTCGTGCGCCGCAGCAGCGGAATCAGGTCGGCACGATGGGCGACGCGCTGCGGATTGGTCGCGAAACGCAGATCGTGCGCCCACTCCGGGTGGCCGGCCACCGCACAGAAGCGGGCGAACTGCCCATCGTTGCCGATGGCCAGAATCATGTCGCCGTCGGCCGTCGGGAAATCCTGGTACGGCACGATGTTCGGGTGCGCATTGCCCATCCGGCGCGGCACGACGCCACCGGCAAGGTAATTCGACGCCTGATTGGCCAGGGCGGCGATCTGCACGTCGAGCAGGGCCAGATCGATCTGCTGGCCCAGACCCGAGCGCTGGCGCTCGGCCAGCGCAGCCAGCACGCCGATCGTCGCGTACAAGCCGGTCATGACGTCGGTGAGCGCCACCCCGACTTTCTGCGGCCCCGCGCCCTCCTCGTCGTCGGCCCGCCCGGTGACGCTCATCAGTCCGCCCATGCCCTGGATCAGGAAATCATAGCCGGCGCGCGCGGCATAGGGCCCGGTCTGCCCGAAGCCGGTGATCGAACAGTAGACGAGCCGGGGATTGAGTGCCGACAGGCTGGCGTAGTCGAGCCCGTAGCGGGCCAGGCCGCCGCACTTGAAATTCTCGATCAGCACGTCGGCGTGCTGCACGAGCCGGCGCACCAGCGCCTGACCGTCCGCCGAGGCGATATCGATCGTCACCGACCGCTTGTTGCGGTTCGCACACAGGAAATATGCCGATTCGCCGGTCTCGCGCCCGTCCTCGTCCGTCAGCCAGGGAGGACCCCAGCGGCGTGTGTCGTCGCCCTCGCCGGGACGTTCGACCTTGACCACGTCGGCCCCCAGATCGGCCAGGATCTGGCCCGCCCAGGGCCCGGCCAGCACCCGCGAGAGATCGAGCACGCGCACACCGGCCAGCGGCGGCGCACGGCCGGAACGCGCGGCCGAAGCATCATCGGTGCCGGGCAAAGTCACCTTTGCCCCGGAATCACGGTCTCCTGTGGTCATCGACATGCCATCGGAAAGCACGAAAGGACAGGAAGTGTGCCATTCTCCGCCGGCCGCCCGTCGACCGGTCCGTCAGACTGCCCGGAAATACGGTACACGTGGGCAGATGAATGGAATCGGCTCGATCGGCGCCGTGTGATAATTGTTTTCATGTATCGGAATCAGGCAATCGAATGCTCTACGACATCCGCGAAGCACAACGCGCGTTCCTGAATCCGCTGTCGGACTGGGCGGACTCGATGAGTCGGCTGTACACCAGCCCCTACAGTCCACTGGCATACGGACCGTTCGCGCGTCGGATTTCAGCGGGACTGGAACTCATCCACCGCCTCGGGAAAGAGTACGAGAAGCCCGAGTTCGCCATCGATTCGACACGGATCGAAGGACGAAAGGTTCCGGTGATCGAAAGCGTGGAGATGGAGCTTCCGTTCTGCCGGCTGCGCAAGTTCGATCGTCGCCTGCCGCGCGCGCTGGCACACCGCGCCGATGATCCGGCCGTGCTCGTGTTCGCGCCATTGTCCGGTCATCACTCGACGCTGCTGCGCGACACCGTGCGCACGCTGGTTGCCGATCACGTCGTCTACATCAGCGACTGGACCGACGGGCGCATGGTGCCGCTGTCGGACGGTCCGTTCCATCTCGACGATTACGTCAGCTACGCGATCGAGTTCATCCGCCACCTCGGCCCGAACGTGCACGTCATCTCGGTCTGCCAGCCGACTGTTCCGGTGCTGGGGGCAATCTCGGTGATGGCGGCACAGGAAGATGTCCGGCTGCCGCGTTCGATGACGATGATGGGCGGGCCGATCGACACGCGCTCCTCGCCCACCGAGGTGAACACGCTGGCGCAGACCCATACGCTCGAGTGGTTCGAGCGCAACGTCATCTACCGTGTACCGGCACGCTATCCAGGCGTCGGCCGGCGCGTGTACCCGGGCTTCCTGCAGCATGCCGGCTTCATCTCGATGAATGCCGACCGGCACATGAATTCGCACTGGGACTTCTATCTGAGCCTGGTCAAGGGCGACCTCGGTGACGCCGAGGCGCACAAGCGGTTCTACGACGAGTACAACGCCGTGCTCGACATGCCGGCCGAATACTATCTGGACACGATCCAGACCGTCTTCCAGCACCACCTGCTGCCACGGGGCCAGTGGCAGGTACGCATCGACGGACGCTCGCAGCGGGTCGATCCGGCGCGCATCCGCAACGTCGCGCTGTTCACGATCGAAGGCGAACTCGACGACATCTCGGGTGCCGGCCAGACGCGCGCCGCACACGATCTGTGCACGTCGATTCCGGCCGCGGACAAGCAGCATCTGACCGTCGCGGGAGCCGGCCACTACGGCATCTTCAGCGGCCGGCGCTGGCGCGAGAAAGTCTACCCGCAGGTGCGCAGCTTCATCGCCGCCCATCGCGATGCCTCGACGGCGCGCAAGGTGGCGTGAAAACCGGTTCCCGATCCGTCGTTGCGCGCATCGATCCACAGCGCTGCATCGGCTGCACCCGTTGCATCGAGGCCTGCCCGTTTGACGCCATCATCGGCGCGCCGCAACGCATGCATACGGTGATCGCCGACGAGTGCATCGGCTGCGAGCTGTGCATTGCGCCGTGCCCGGTCGACTGCATCGAACTGGTCAATGCGGCCCAGGATGCCGCGCCGATGCGGGACAAGGCGATCGCCGCGCGGCAGCAGCGTGCGCGGCGCAACGCGCGTCTGGCACGGGAAGAATGGGTCGATGCCGGCGCCATCCGGTCCGATCTGCACGCACTCGTCGCGACTGCGGTGCAACGCGCCGGGCAGCGCGCACGGCCGGATGCCCTGACGGCCACGCGCACAGGCGCTGACGCGCACAGGCCGGAACCCGCCGACGCCAACGGCAGTTCCGGCTGCAACCGCAGCACGCCGGCATGAACGCAGGTCAGCGCGCGGAAATCTTTGCGCGCCTCGAGGCGCTTGATCCTCACCCACGCACGGAACTCGACTATCACACGCCGTTCGAACTGCTGGTGGCGGTCATGCTGTCGGCCCAGGCGACCGATCGCAGCGTGAATCTGGCCACGCGCGAACTGTTTCGCGTCGCCAATACACCCGAAGCCATTGTTGCCCTCGGCGTGGACGGCCTGGTGCCTTTCATCCGCTCGATCGGCCTGTACCCGACCAAGTCGAAGAACGTGGTCGCCACCGCGCGCTTGCTGCTCGAGCGCCACGGCGGCCAGGTGCCCGGGCAGCGCGAAGCACTGGAGGCCCTGCCCGGTGTCGGTCGCAAGACTGCCAACGTGGTGCTCAACGTAGCTTTCGACCAGGCAACGATCCCGGTCGACACGCACGTCCTGCGCGTGGCCAACCGCACCGGCATCGCGCGCGGCCGGACGCCGCTGGAAGTCGAACGCAAGCTGCTGCGCGTCGTGCCGCCACGTTACCGTCTGCATGCTCACCACTGGCTGATCCTGCACGGGCGCTACATCTGCAAGGCGCGCACGCCCGAGTGCTGGCGCTGCCCGATCGCGGATCTGTGTGAATACCCGAACAAGACGCCGGCGCCGGCCAGCAGCAAACGGTGATCCGGGCAATCAATCCGATGAATCGGAGCCCGCACATCGATTGCCCGGCCCGGCAGTGGAACAAAAACCGGCCGGAAACCGGATCTCTTCTGCTACGCTTCGCCCCGTCCCCGATTTCCGCACCCGGATCGATCCGGGTACGGCCGGTGGACAACCGACTCACCGCATGGAAGTCCTGCCGATGTTCGGACGCCTGATGCCCCGCGAGGGGAATTTCTTCGAACTGTTCAACCGGCATGCCGAATGTGTCGTTACGGGCAGCCACAATCTGGTCCTGCTGATGACCAACTACGTCGACGCGGATGCGCGGCGTCAGTACATCGACGCCATCGATCGTGCCGAGAAGGATGCCGACAAGATCACGCACGAAACCGTGACGCTGCTGCACAAGACCTTCATCACGCCGTTCGACCGCGATGACATCCACAAGCTGATCAGCCACATGGACGACATCCTCGACCTGATCCAGGACGTCGCCGAATCCGTGATGCTCTACGACCTGCAGCGCGTGTCGCCGGAGGCGCAGCAACTGGCCGAACTCAACGAAATGTGCTGCGATCGGGTCAAGGCTGCAGTCAACCTGCTCGAGAGCATGGAACATGCCGAAGAGATCCTGAAGATCTGCAGCGAAATCGACCGGCTCGAATCGGATGCCGACCGCGTCATGCGGGCGGCGATGTCGAAGCTGTTCCGCGACGAAAACGACGTGCGCCAGCTGATCAAGCTCAAGGCGATCTACGAGTTGCTCGAATCGGTGTCCGACCGTGCCGAGGATGTCGCCAACATCATCGAAGGCGTCGTGCTCGAAAACGCATGACCAGCATCCACTTCGGTTTTGCCGCGCTGGTGTTTCTGATCGCGCTGGCGCTCCTGTTCGATTTCATGAACGGGTTTCACGATGCCGCCAATTCGATTGCCACCATCGTGTCGACCGGTGTGCTCAAGCCCTACCAGGCGGTCGTCTGGGCCGCCTTCTTCAACGTCGTGGCCCTGTTCATCTTCGAGTTGCGTGTGGCCTCGACCGTCGGCAAGGGCATCGTCGATCCGGCCATCGTCGATCACGTGGTGATCTTCGGGGCCCTGTGCGGGGCGC
>DAIUFU010000124.1:0-6400 GCA_036844405.1 Burkholderiaceae bacterium
GGTCGTGGCGCTCGTCATCGCACTGGCCGCCTGCGATCTCGCGCGGGCGCCCGAATGGCTGACCGGCGCCGCAGCGCTTGCGTGTGCGCTCGTGCACGGCTGGCGTGTCCTGCGCTGGCGCGGCTGGCGCGCGTTCGACGATGGCGTCGCACTGCTGATGAACCTGGGCTTCTTCTGGCTCCTCGTGGCTTTCGCACTGCGCGCGGCGGCAGCCTTCAGCGACGCGATCCCGCATGACGCCTGGCTGCACGCCTTCACGGCCGGCAGTCTCGGCATGATGATGATCGGGCTGATGACGCGCGTCGTGCTGCGCCATACCGGCCGGCCCATGGTCGTTGCGCCCGCCATTGTCCTGGCCGCCGTGCTGATCTGCGCGGCCACCGTGCTGCGCCTGGCGGCCGGCACGCTCGTCGGCGCATACGGCCCGGATGCATCGATCGGACCCGCCTGGAACCGTCTCGCCGCTCTGCTGACCGGCAACGGCAGCGTCGCCGCCGCCGCCCTGTGCTGGGCGCTGGCGCTCGCCCTGTGGTACGGCCGCTTCGCGCCTATGCTGCTCGCACCGAGCCTGCCGCGGCAGGCCGGCCCTGCTCCGACGGACGGGCATAGCGCGCGCGAATGAGCTGGGCCAGCACGGCTACGGCAATTTCGACCGGCGCACGTCCACCCAGATCGAGCCCGATCGGCGCGTGGATGCGGCCGATCGCCTCATCATCGAGCCCGGCCTCGTGCAGACGTGCCACGCGCTTTGCGTGTGTGCGTGTGCTGCCGAGGGCACCGATGTAGAACGCGCGGCTGCGCAAGGCAGCGATCAGCGCCGGATCGTCCAGCTTGGGATCGTGCGACAGGGTGACGAGCGCGGTGCGCGCGTCCAGACCAATGCGCGCGACCGCCTCGGCCGGCCATTCGGTGCTGACGTCGACGCCGGGCAGACGCTCGGCGGTCGCAAAGGCGCGGCGCGGATCGATCACGTGGACCTCGAAGCCGGCCATGGCGGCCATCGGCGCCAGCGCCTGCGTGATGTGAACCGCGCCGACCACGAGCAGACGCGGCGCACGCGCGTGACAGCGCACGAACAGCGCTTCCCCGGCGGCATCGAGCGTGCCGCTGCGATCGGCGAGCACGCGCCGGCGTGTCTCGTCGCGCTGCACGTCGTCGAGCACGAGATCGCCGTGTACGGCATCTTCCGTGACGAGCGCCTGGGCACCGTCGGAAAACCGCGTGACGATGGCGAACGAACGCTGTTGTATACGCTCGGCCAGCATCGATTCGAACAGTTCAGCCTTCATTTTCTCACCCGACCCGTGCCGCCGGTTTCGCCGGCTTCATCGCTGCTGCCGGTTCCACCCGCTCCACCCAGACCTGTACCTTGCCGCCGCAGGCCAGTCCGACTTCCCAGGCCTGCTCGTCGCTCACACCGAATTCGAGCATGCGCGGGCGACCGTCGGCGATGACCTCCAGCGCCTCCGAGATCACCGCGCCTTCAACGCAGCCACCGGAAACCGAACCGAGAAAGCCGCCGCCTTCCTCGACCGCGAGCAGGCTGCCCTCGGCGCGCGGCGACGAGCCCCAGGTACGCACGACGGTCGCCAGTGCCACGCCCTTGCCAGCGATCCGCCAGCGCTGCATTGCGGTGAAGAGTTCGTCGTCGCTGGCGTGCGGTGCCGGTGCGGACCCGGCCCGGGCCGGGTCGCCCGCTGCCTGCGCGCCGCCGCTGCCGGTTGCTGCCGTTTCTGCGTCGCCGGTATCCGTGCGCCCTGCCGTCTGCACTCCGGCCGCCTCTTCGGTCGCCTCTTCGGTCGCCTCTTCGGTCGCACGCCGGCGCAGCGCCAACCGGCTGCCGCGACCGCTCACGGTCGCGTGCGCATCGATCTGTGTGACCAGTTCGTCGATGCCTTCGCCACTGGTCGCGATCGTGCGCACGACCGGAATAGCCCATCCCGGCTGGCGACGCAGGCGCGACAGCGCCCGCAGATCGCGCCAGGTGCGCTGGGCATCGGGTGCATCGGCCTTGTTGACCACGAGCACGTCGGCGATCTCCATGATGCCGCCCTTGATCGCCTGCACCTCGTCGCCCAGGCCGGGCGGACAGACGACGACCCGGGTATCGGCAAAATCACGGATTTCGACCTCGGACTGACCGGTGCCAACCGTCTCGACAAGCACGACGTCGAATCCGGCTGCGTCGAACAGGTCAATCACGCGCCCGGTAGTGCGCGACAGGCCGCCGAGATGCCCGCGCGAGGACAGCGAACGCACGAAGACCCGGTCGTCGGACGCCGCCGCACCGCCCATGCGCACCCGGTCACCGAGAATGGCGCCGCCGCTGACCGGGCTCGACGGATCGACGGCCACCACGGCGACCGAACGATCCCGGGCAACCAGTGCCGAGAGCAGGGCGTCGATCAGGGTGGACTTGCCGGCGCCCGGAGCGCCGGTGATGCCGACGACGTGCGCACGACCCAGATGCGGCGCGAGACTTGCATGCAATTCTTCCGCGCCGGGCGCATCGTTGTCGAACATCGTCACCGAACGGGCCAGCGCGATGCGGGAACGCCCGAGCACCGCCTGCAAGGAAACGGATGCGGTCAACTTGTCCTCCTGCGAAATCGTCTTCGGCCGGGTGTACGGACCATCACCGGCCCCGTTCTCGTGCATGATCGCCCATCCGGCGCCGGAAGGGCATCCTCCCGGGTATCCATCCGTCTGCTTCGGGCCGGACGCATGCCTCACACCGGCCCGGCATCCGGCGCCGGTGACGGCGACGGCGACGGCAGCGGACGCTGGCCGAAAGCCAGCACGGCGCCGATCGCCAGACCCAGCGCCGAGAACAGGAAGCCGCGCGCCAGTCCGCCCGCCGAATCGGCGATCCAGCCAACAACGGTCGGCCCGACAATCTGCCCGATCGCAAAGACGATGGTGAAGGCAGCAATGCCGCCTGCCCAGTAACGCTCGTCGAGATTGTGCCGCACGAGCACTGTGGTCGATGCCACCAGCGACAGGAACACGCTGCCGAACAGCGCCCCGGAAGCGAAGACGAGCACCGGGTTCGAGCCCAGCACCGGCAGCGCCGTGGCCACGGCCAGCAGCCCGTTGAGCAGCCCGAGCGCCTCGCCGCCGCGCGCTCGCTGCAGCAGCCAGGCCCAGATCCAGGAAGAGACCATGACGCCGAAACCGAGCACGATGAAGAACACCACCGCCATCCCTTGCCCCATGCCCTGTTCGCGCAGCAGCGCGATGACGAAGGTCATGTAGCCGATGTAACCGATGCCGAACATGAAATAGCCGGCCAGACCGAATGCGAACGGCCGCCAGGCGAAGGGGTCGGCCCGGCGCCGGGCCTGATCGGCCGTGACGATCATCGGTCGCGTCGGCGCCATCATGACCCAGGTGCCGAGCAGCGCGGCCGCGCCGAGCGCGATCCACGCCCATTGCCAGGCATGCGACAGCGCAAGGGCCAGCACCGGCGGCACCAGGATCGAGGACACGACGATGCCCGAGCCGACGCCCCCGTAATAGATGCCCAGCAGCAGGCCGGCGCGACGCGGATGGGCACTGCCCAGGCGGGCCGCCAGCACACCGCCGGCGACGAAGACGGCTGCGCTCGCCACCCCGGTCAGCAGGCGCAATGCATACAGCGCCACGTCCGAAGTGACGAATCCGTGTGCGATCAGCAGCACGGCGGCGGCACCGCCGCCGGCCAGCAGGATGGTGCGCGCATCGTGCCGGGCCAGCCAGCGCGGTGCGAGCAGCGCTCCGATCAGATAGCCGGCCGCATTGACCGTGTTCATGGCGCCGGCCGTCAGCCAGGACCAGGACAGATCGGTGCGCATCGGCTGCAGCAACAGCGCGTACGAGAAACGGGCGAGGCCGAGCGCAATGCCCGAACCGAGTGCAAGTGCCAGTGCGATGACCAGCGCCCGCTCGGGCGCAATCCCGGCAAGCGCCGATGGCGGCGCGGGACGAGAGTCCGTACCGGCGCTCAAGCGACGTGGATCTCGCCGTCGAAGCTGACGCGCAACTTCAGGCCCGGCACCTCCAGCACCATCGATGCCGGAACGGTTTGTGCATCCCCGATGCGGCCATCGGCGCGTGCGCTGGCGACAGCCTTCTCGATTTCCTGCTGCGAACGCATGCCGACCGTGCGCAGGAACTTGCGAATGCTTTGCTGAAAGGCTTCCTCATCCATGATCCTGATCTCCTGCTGGATATCCGAAAAAATTCCGGCGGCTACGGCGGCGCTTCGCGATACCGGTGTGCAAGCATCAGTGCAATCGCGCACGAGGCAATCCGCGCTTCACGCGAGTCGGCGCGACTGGTCAGGATGACGGGGACCTTCGCGCCGAGCGCAATGCCCGCGCTGGCAGCATCCCCCATGTGTTCCAGTTGCTTGGCGAGCATGTTACCGCTTTCGAGGTCGGGCACGACGAGCACATCGGCCTGCCCGGCCACGGGCGAATCGATGCCCTTGATGCGGGCCGCCGCCGGCGACACCGCATTATCAAACGCCAGCGGCCCGTCGAGTACAGCACCCCTGATCTGACCGCGGTCGGCCATCTTGCACAGCGCCGCGGCATCCAGCGTCGCCGGCATCGACGCACTGACCGTCTCGACGGCGGCGAGGATCGCCACGCGCGGGCGCTGGACGCCGATCACGTGCGCCAGATCGATGGCATTACGCACAATGTCGGCCTTGACCGCCAGATCGGGAGCGATGTTGATCGCCGCGTCGGTGATGATGAACGGGCGCGGATACGATGGTGTCTGCATCAGGAAGCAGTGGCTGACGCGCCGCTTGGTGCGCAGCCCGCCGGCCCTGGCCACGAGCGCCGACAGCAGTTCGTCGGTGTGCAGGCTGCCCTTCATCAGCG
Organism: Burkholderiaceae bacterium; assembly: GCA_036844405.1. GTDB lineage: Bacteria > Pseudomonadota > Gammaproteobacteria > Burkholderiales > Burkholderiaceae_E > Zeimonas. The sequence goes on from DAIUFU010000124.1 coordinate 4,872, forward strand.
CCTCGACTTCGCCGCGAGCCGCCAGCGCCACGGCCTGTGCAGCCGCCGCATGGCTGTGCGCGGCGTCGACGATCCGTACTCCGGTCAGATCGATCCCTGCGGCTTCGGCCACGACCCGCAGGCGCGCCTGCGGCGCCACGAGCACCGGTTCGATCAGTCCGGCCGCGCGCGCATCGAGCGCCGCCGCGAGGCTGGTCGAATCGCACGGATGCACGACCGCGACCGGGATCGCCGCCAGCGAGGCGACATGATCGAGCAGGCGCTGCAGACCGCCGCGCCCGGCAGACAGGCGCACCTCGGGCAGCGCCGTGCGCGAGAACTCGATGCGCTCGGCCGGCGCGATCACCTCGGCCTCGCCTTCGATCACGGCGGCGCCATCCTGGCGCATCGCGCGACAGGACAGACGCACGCGTCGCGAAGCGCGGTCGACGGCGGTGACTTCGACAACGATCGTCAGCGTGTCGCCGACGGACACCGGCGCGAGAAACCGCAGCGACTGCTCGACCCAGGCGCTGCCCGGTCCGGGCAGGCGGGTGCCGATCAGCCCGGAAAAGAGTGCACCGGCCCACATGCCGTGCGAGATCACGCTGTGAAAACGCGGCGACGCGGCAATCGACGGCTCCACCAGCCGAGGGTCACCGGCGGCTCCGGCAAGGGTCGCGCCGTCTGACGCTCCGTCGCCTGATGTCCGGCCGAACCGGTCACGGTCCGGACCATGCAGCGACGCGCTTTCATCGCCGGACAGGATCGCGTAGAGCTGGATGTCCTGCGCCGTCAGCGTACGTTCGAGACTGGCGCGATCACCGGTTGCGATCTCATCGATCAGGCGGTTGCGCAGGACAGACGGGATCATGTTCACCGCGAACCACCCCGTGCCTGACCGAAAGGCGGCTTTCGACCATCCATTCTCATGCTTTCCGCCCTCCGAAATGATGTCCGTCGATGTCCGTATTGCCGACAGGCCGATCGTATACGGACCCGCCGATCCACACTAAGGTTACATAACTGAGGTTACATAACCGAGGTCACGCAACCAGGGTTACGCAACTGAGGTTACGTCAACCAGACTGTGAACCGGATTCCGCTCTCGCGTGCACACGAGCGGCAATCCCTCCTCACGGATACCCGCCGATGCTGCTTCACGATGCCGACAGTCCGGCGCCGCGCTGCCTGCGCATGTTCCTGCTGGAAAAAAAGCTGTCGCTGCCCGCCGTCCACGTCGACGTGATGACCGGCGAGAACCGCCAGCCGCCCTATCTTGCGCTCAACCCGACCGGACAGACGCCAACACTCGAACTCGATGATGGCACGACGATCACCGAAGCCGTCGCTATCGCCGAATATCTGGAAGAACTGCATCCGGCGCCCGCACTGATCGGAAGCTCGGCCGGGGAGCGGGCGCAGACCCGGCAATGGTGGCGGCGCGTCGAACTGAACATCACCGAATTCATCCACAACGCCTTTCATTATGCCGAGGGGCTGAAGCGCTTCGAGACCCGCATTCCGGTCGCGCCCGAAGCCGCGGACGG
>DAIUFU010000125.1:0-6398 GCA_036844405.1 Burkholderiaceae bacterium
GGCCCGACGCCTGGATTTCGCCGCCGAGCGTCCAGCCGGCCTGGGTGGTTTCGGCGCCGAAGCTGGCCATGCGCCGCGCACGGCGTTGCAGGATCTTGCCGGAGTCCAGATCGCGCGGATCGTGCCAGTCGAGCGACGCGTGCAGCGTGACGGCGCCCAGCTGCGTGCGTGCGGCCAGCGTCGCGCCTTTCAGACGTGCGCGGTCGACGTTGACGTAGCAGCCAAACGGATCGCTGCACGGGCCGGAGGCGCCGAAACCGATCAGGTGCGTGAGCTTGTTGCGCCATCCGGTCAGACTGACTTCCGTGGTCGCATCGGCCCAGCGCAGGCCCAGTTCGGCATTACGGCCGGTTTCGGGCACGAGGTCGGCGTTGCCGTACTGGCTGAAGCGCTGGTAGAGCGTCGGCGCGCGAAAGGAGTTCGACGCACTGGCGTGCACGCGCCACTGCGGCAGGAAGGACCAGCCCCAGCCCGCACTGCCGGTCGTCTTGCCGCTGAACTCGCTGTCACGATCGTGACGCAGATTGGCCTGCAGTGCGTGCGCGCCGAAGTCGCTGCGCCAGCCCAGGCCGAGTGCGTCCTGGTGGCGCTTGCCGTCGAGTACCGCCGAGTACAGGGTCGCCGGATTGTGCAGCCGGTCCTCGCGCCGCTCGAGCAGCGCCGACCAGGTCTGCGCGCCGACGTGCTGTTCGTGCTGCAGCGTGTAATTGCGCAGTGTCGTCTCGGTGCGGTAGAAGTCCGGCTGGGTCTCCATGTTGCTGCGGCTTTCACCAAAGCGGAAACTGGTGTTCGCCGCATCGCTCCAGTCGGCGCGCCAGCCGATGCTGGCCACGCGCAGCGCTTGCCGCGTCTCGTCGTCGAGGCCGGGGACAAAGCCGTCATAGCCGGCCCGTAGCCGGCTGTTCAGGAAACTGGCATCGACCCGGTGCACATTCGTCCACTGGTAGCCCAGGCGCGCACTCACCGCGTTGCGCCGCCAGCCGTCGCGATCCGGATTGTGGCCGATCGCCGCCTTCGTCTGCGAGTCGAAGCCGCTGCTGCGTCCGTGCGTCGCGGACAGTGCATAGTCGAAACCGTTGGCGGCGCCGCTGATGCCGGCCCGCAGTTGACGCGTGGCATGCGAGCCGAGTGTCACGGCGGCTTCCGGGCGGGCCGCGCCTTCCCCGCGTCGCGTGAAGATCTGCACGACACCGGCGACGGCGTTCGAGCCGTAGACCGCAGCACCCGGGCCGCGCACGACTTCGATGCGCTCGATCTGGTCGAGCGGGATCTGTTCCCAGGCCGCGCCGCCAACCGATTGCACGTCGACCGGAACGCCGTCGATGTAGAGCGCCGTGTGGCGATTCTCGCCGCCGCGGATGTAGACGCCGGTGGCCGTGCCGGGGCCACCGCTGCGCGAGAACTCGACACCGGGCAGACGCCCGAGAAGATCGGCGACGTCGCCGGCGCCGCTGCGTTCAATGGTTTCGCGGTCGACCACCGACACGTCGGCGAGTGTCGACGACAGCGGTTCGGCGATGCGGCTGGCCGTGACGATGACCGGTTCGAGCGCCGTACCGGCGGCATCCTGCGCCGAAGCGGCCAGCGGCAGGGCCGTCGCCGCGGCCAGTACGAGGATCGAGCTCAGCCAGACACCGGGCGGGCAGGATCGTGCCGAAGCAGGGGGGGCATCCGACTGCGAGGCGGCCTTGGGTGAAAGGCGATCCGAACGGGAACAGGCAGGAAAGGAAAAGGGACAGGGAAAGGGAAGGGCCGAAAAAGAGCCGCCGGCAAAAACGTGGTCAGCAAGAACGTGGCCGGAAAGAGGATGGCCGGAACGGGAAAGGGAATGACCGGCACGCGGGGCGGATTGGAAGCCGGAAGACAGCGACGCGCGCGCACGACGAACGGCAGCACGCATGCCGCCGAGGCAGGACGATGAAGTCATGTTGTGGAAAACAGCCAGTTGCGGGACCGTCACGATGGCCGTGCCGGAACCCTGACGCGCTTCACCGCGTCCCCGCGGCGTTGCGCTTTCCAGCGCATCGTCCGTTGCCGGCACGATGCGCCACCTCGTTGGCCGGTATCCGGGCTGACGGAATCTGACCGTGACGCCTTCCCGGAGAGCAGCGCAGGCAGCGCAGCCGTTCCAGTGGCTTTGTGTCACGAGCGGGAACCGGTTCGATCAGGGCCGGGTCATGTGAGGACCGGGCACAGACCGGACGGTTCCGTCCGCGTACCGTTGCGGGGGCAGCTCAGGTCAAGGACGCGCCGCCGGCTTGCTGCGGCCGCTTCCTCCCTGATTCCCGTTTAACCGTCTCGGCAGAATACTTCGACGGGCACCAACGGGCGACATCATACCGGTACGGCGGTTGGCTGAAAACCGTGCCATGGCCGGGCCGCGACCATCTCGTGTCGAGGCGTGCCCGGTTCGCGCTGCGGCAACCGGTTGACAGTGAGAGTGCAGGAAACGTGAGGGTGCGGGGAACGGCGGGCACCTGGCGCCGGCGCTCAGGCCCGCCCGAACGCCCCGGCCAGTGCACGTGCTGCCTGCACCAGCAGGGTCGTGTCGGCACCGACGGCAACGAACAGCGCGCCGGCATCGAGATAGCGCTGCGCGAGTGCCCGGTCTGCGGTCAGCACCCCGGGTGCCTTGCCGGCGGCGCGTACGGTATCGATGCCGTCGAGGATGGCCCGCTGCACGTCGGGATGCCCGGTCTGTCCGCGCAGCCCCATCGATGCCGACAGGTCGGCCGGCCCGAAAAAGACGCCGTCGACACCCTCGACACGGGCGATATCGGCCAGACGGGCCATGGCCGCAACGGTTTCCGCCTGCACCAGCAGGCACATCTGTTCGTCGGCCCGCTGCACGTAGTCGTCGACCTGGTTCCAGCGCGAGGCGCGTGCGAGCGCGGCACCCATGCCGCGGATGCCCTCTGGCGGATAGCGCATCGCCCGCACCATCCGTGCCGCCTGTTCGGGCGTGTCGATCATCGGCACGAGCAGGGTCTGGGCGCCGACGTCCAGATACTGCTTGATCAGCGCGACGTCGCCCTGGACCGGCCGCACCACCGGGTGCACCGGGTACGGGGCCACGGCGCGCAGTTGCGCCAGCACCGTGCGCGGGTCGTTCGGTGCATGTTCACCGTCGAGCACCAGCCAGTCGAAACCGGTGGCGGCCATTGCCTCGGCGGCATTCGGGTCGGCCAGTCCGATCCACAGGCCGATCTGCGGACGCTTTTCGCGCAGGGCGGCGAGAAAACGGTTTTGCGGGATCTGCACGGGCGGGCTCCGGGAAGAACAGAGGCGGGAGAGGAAGTGGGGGTGAACGGGCGGAGGTCGGCAGCGACCTGACGGGGGAATCGATCGTGTCGTCAGCCGAAACGGAAGGAGATCGAGCCGAGGCGGCCGTAGTCGGCATGCAGGCTGTCGCCGGCCTTTGCCGGTGTCGGACGGGTGAACGAGCCGCACAGGACGACGTCGCCCGCATGCAGCCGTTCGTCGAAAGCCGCAATCCGGTTGGCCAGCCAGGCGATGCCGGTAGCCGGGTGATCGAGCACGCCGGCGGCCAGGCCGGTCTCCTCGATCGCTCCGTTCTTGTACAGCAGCGCGCCGATCCAGCGCAGGTCGACGGCGTCGGGACGCACTGGCCGGCCGCCCAGCACCACGCCGGCGTTGGCCGCGAAGTCGCTGATCGTGTCGGCAACCTTGCGCGGGGCACCGGTTTCCCGGTCGAACTGCTCGATGCGCGCATCGATGATCTCGATGGCCGGGCAGACGTATTCGGTGGCGCGCAGCACGTCGAAGATCGACGCTTCGGGGCCGGCGAGATCGGTGCCGAGCACGAAGGCCAACTCGACTTCGACGCGCGGCGCGATGAAGCGCTCGATCGGAATGTCGCGTCCGGCCGGGAAGAACATGTCGTCCATCAGCGGCGCGAAATCGGGCTCGTCGATCTGGCTCGCCTGCTGCATCGCGCGCGAGGTCAGGCCGATCTTGCGGCCGCGGATCGTGTGCCCGTCGGCCTGTTCGAGCGCGACCCAGGCGCGCTGGATCGTGTAGCCATCGGCAATCGTCATCTGCGGATAGTCGCGCGAGAAGTGGCGCAGTTGCGTGCGACTGCGGCGCGCCTCATACAGTCGGCGCGCCAGCCTTCCGATGGCGTCGCCGTCGGGTTTCCGGTCCGATGGCTTGTTCATGCCCGATGGCTTGTTCATGCCTTTTATGTCTGCGTTCATGATCCGGTGAACAGCGCATGCAGGTTGCCGGATTTGGCGCTGAACACTTCACGGCCCTCGTCGATCTGTACCGTGAGGCCGAGCGGGCGCCGTGCCAGCAGCGGCGCAAAATGTTCCTCGGCAGCGCTGGTCAGTGCCTGTCCTGCCGCCTGCTGTGTCGCCTCGCTGCGCCCGCGGCCCATGCGCAGATGGACCCAGCAGAAGGCAAGATCGTCCCGATGTCCATCGCTGACGGCGAAATGCGCGGCTGGATACGCGAGCACGCGCACGCCGCCGACCGGGAACGGCCGTCCTCCCTGCTCGTCGGTGATCGACAGCAAGGCATCGGCAAGTGCCCGGCAGAGGCTGCTGAAGTCACTCTCTGCGTCGAGATTGGACGTGTAGAAAACCGAAACGTGCGGCATGGGCGTGGCCTGGTGGCGTGAATCGGCGGACGGGGAGTGTGAACGCTCGGGCGGAGCTCAGAGCCGCGCCGATACCGGCGTATAGCCGCCTGCCTGCGAGGCGACGGCCGCCGGTACCGCACTGCCGTCCTGCGGCGTCACCGGCAGGACGACGTTGATCTGCCCGGTGCCCGAGGCGCCGAAATACGGCGTCACGACTTCGGCACGGCCGTCATAGGCGCTCCAGCCGAGCAGGCCGAGCAGCATCGCCGTATCGTGCATGAAGCCTTCTCCGTGTCCCTTGGCGGCGTACTCGGGCAGCATCGCGCAGAAATCCTGCCACTGTGCGTTCTGCCACATGTGGATGACATGGTGATCCAGTTGTTCGAGAAACGGGCTCCAGATCCGGTGGGCGAATTCCGGCGCGAGGCCGTTCTGCGCAAAGCGGTGGCTGAGGCTGCCGCTGGCGAGAAACGCGACCGTGCCGTCGTACTGTTCTTCGACCGCGCGGCGCATCGCCCAGCCCAGTCGTGCGCTGTCATCCAGGTAATGCACGGTGCACATTGCCGACACCGAGATCACCCGGAAGTGACGATCCGGGTTCATGTAGCGCATCGGCACCAGCGTGCCGTATTCGGGTGCCAGCGTGGTCGCATCGTGTGCGAGTGTTTCGACACCGGCCGCGCAGCAGGCGTCGGCGAGCAGGCGGCCCAATGCCGGATTGCCCGGCGACGAATACTTCATGTTGGAAATGAAGTGCGGCAGTTCGTTGCTGGTGTAGACGCCCTCGAAATCGGGCGCGCAGTTGATGTGGTAATTGGCGTTGACCAGCCAGTGCGTGTCGAAGACGACGATCGTGTCGACGCCGGCTTCGCGGCAGCGCCGGCCGATCTCGATGTGTCCGTCGATCGCCGCCTTGCGCGAATCCTTGCGCGGACCGTCGAATTCGCTCAGATACAGCGACGGTACGTGGGTGATCTTGGCTGCCAGTGCAACTTGTCCCATGATCGATCAGACTCCCCAGCGAGGCACCGGATGCGCGCCCAGCGCCACGGCGACGTTCTTCGGTTCGAGAAAGACTTCGTAACTCCAGGTGCCGCCCTCGCGGCCGGTGCCGCTGGCCTTGGTGCCGCCGAAGGGCTGGCGCAGGTCGCGTACGTTCTGGCTGTTGACGAAGCACATGCCGGCCTCGATGGCGGCGGCCACCCGGTGGGCGCGGCCGAGATTCTCCGTCCAGACGTAGCTCGACAGGCCGTAGCTGATGTCGTTGGCCAGCCGGATTGCATCGGCCTCGTCGTCGAACGGAATCAGGCAGGCCACCGGGCCGAAGATCTCTTCCTGCGCGATGCGCATGCGGTTGTCGACACCGGCGAAGACGGTGGCCTGCACGAAATTACCGCGGGCGACGCGCTCCGCGACGGCAGGCGCCTCGAGGCCGCCGGCGAGCAGCGTTGCGCCTTCGCGCGGGCCCAGTTCGATGTAGCTGCGCACCTTGGCCAGATGCGCCTGGCTGATCATCGGCCCGATGATCGTCTGCTCGTCCATCGGATCGCCGACCGGAATGCGGCGTGCACGCTCGGCGAAGCGTTCCGCGAACCGGTCATGAATGCCACGCTGAACGAGGATGCGCGAGCCGGCCGTGCAGCGCTCGCCATTGTTGCTGAAGATCATGAACACGGCGGCATCGAGTGCACGCTCGAAATCGGCGTCGTCGAAGACGACGAACGGGCTCTTGCCGCCGAGCTCCATGCTGAATTTCTTCAGACCGGCCGCCTGGACGATGCGGTTGCCGGTCACG
>DAIUFU010000126.1:0-6360 GCA_036844405.1 Burkholderiaceae bacterium
CACGAGTCATTAATAATCAATATGTTGGAGCAGTCATGCTGCTGATGATCGACAATTTCGACAGCTTCACCTGGAACCTCGTGCACTACTTCGCCGAACTGGGCGAGGAAGTGCGCACGGTGCGCAACAACGCGATCGGGCTCGATGAGATCGAGAACCTCGCGCCCGATCGCGTCGTGCTCTCCCCCGGGCCGTGTTCGCCGGCCGAAGCGGGCATTTCGGTCGCCCTCGTGCGCCGGTTCGCCGGCCGGATCCCGATTCTCGGCGTCTGCCTTGGCCACCAGGCGATCGGCGCCGCGTTCGGCGCCCGCATCGTGCGCGCCCGGCGCCTGATCCACGGGCACACGGCGACGATCACGCATGACGGCCGCGGCGTCTTTCGCGCGCTGCCCGATGCGTATGCGGCGGTGCGCTACCACTCGCTGGCCGTCGATGCGATGACCCTGCCGGATTGTCTCGAAGCGACCGCCTTCAGCGACGACGGCGAATTGATGGGCCTGCGTCATCGCGACCATCCGGTCGAGGGCGTCCAGTTCCACCCCGAATCCCTGCTCAGTGAACACGGGCACGCGCTGCTGCGCAATTTTCTGGAGAGTTGACATGACGATTACCGCGCAGGAAGCGCTGGTGCGCTGCATCGAGCACCGCGAGATCTTTCATGACGAGATGCTTGCGCTGATGCGCCGCATCATGCGTGGCGAACTGTCGCCGGCGATGACGGCAGCGATCCTGATGGGTCTGCGCACGAAGAAGGAGACGGTCGGCGAGATTGCGGCGGCTGCCCGCGTGATGCGCGAATTCGCGACGAAAGTCGAAGTCGGCAACGCCACGGCTGCCGGCGGCCCGGCGCCGGCCCATCTGGTCGATATCGTCGGCACCGGCGGCGACGGCGCCAATACCTTCAATATTTCGACGGCGACCGCCTTCGTTGCCGCCGCCGCTGGCGCCACGGTGGCCAAGCACGGCAATCGCGGCGTGTCGTCGAGATCGGGTTCGGCTGACGTCCTGGAAGCGCTGGGTGCCGACATCCAGCTCGCCCCGGCTCAGATCGCCGGGTGCATGCAGGCGACCGGCGTCGGCTTCATGTTTGCACCGAACCATCACCCGGCAATGAAGAACGTCGCTGCCGTCCGGCGTGAACTCGGCGTGCGCACGATCTTCAACATTCTCGGACCGTTGACCAATCCGGCTGGAGCGCCGAACATCCTGATGGGTGTGTTCCATCCCGATCTGGTCGGCATCCAGGTGCGCGTCCTGCGCGAGCTCGGCGCCCGGCATGCGCTGGTCGTCTGGGGCAAGGACGGGATGGACGAAGTGTCGCTGGGTGCGGCGACCATGGTCGGCGAGCTGCGCGACGGACAGGTGCGCGAGTACGAAATCCATCCCGAGGATTTCGGCCTGTCGATGGTCAGCAACCGCAGCCTGCGCGTGACTGATGCGCAGGAATCAAAGGCGCTGGTGCTCGACGCGCTGGATGGGAAGCCGGGCACAGCTCACCAGATCGTCGTGCTCAACGCCGGTGTCGCGCTGTATGCGGCCGACCTCGTGCCGTCGATTGCCGACGGGATCGAGCGCGCACGTGCGGTCATCGCCAGCGGCGCCGCGCGTGCACGGCTCGACGCCTTCGTGCAGTTCACCCGGGACGCGGGCGTTGCGCTCGCGCGCGTCGCATGAGCGCCCTGGTGAGAGACCGCTTTCGGGGAGGGTCGACATGCCTCGGGATCCATGCTCCACACGCCCGGGATCGTGCCGGCGCCGGCCTGCGCAATCTGCGGCGCAGCGCTCGTGGCCGATGTCCTGGCCGCCATACCGGCGGGCATCGGCCATTCCCGGCGCAGTCCACGCGGTGCTGCCCGCCCTTGCCTGGACTCCGGCCATGACCCGGGATCTGCTGGCGGGAATCGTCTCGTTCAAGCGTGACGAGGTGGCGGCGCGCCGGCAGGAATTGCCGGCCAGCGAGGCAAGACGCCGCGCCGAGCAGGCGCGTCTCGATGATCCGGCGCGCGGATTCGAGGCGGCGTTGCGCGCACGGGCCGCGGCGGGAGTGCCGGCGGTCATCGCCGAGATCAAGCAGGCCAGCCCGAGCCAGGGCCTGCTGCGTACGGCCTTCGAGCCGCCGGCGATCGCGCGCAGCTATGCCGGATGCGGTGCGGCCTGTCTTTCGGTACTGACCGACGGTCAGTTCTTTCACGGGGCGCTGGCGGATCTGCGGGCGGCACGTGCCGCCTGCTCCCTGCCGGCGCTGCGCAAGGATTTCATTGTCGACGAGTGGCAGTTGTACGAAGCGCGCATGCACGGCGCGGATTGCGTGCTGCTCATTGCCGCCGTGCTCGATGACGCGCAACTGGCCGGATTCGGTGCACTCGCCCGTGCGCTGGACATGGACGTACTCGTGGAGGTGCACGGCAGCGACGAGCTCGAGCGCGCCGCACGTCTGGGTTTTTCGCTGATCGGCGTGAACAACCGCAACCTGCGCAGCTTCGACGTGTCACTGGAGACGACGCTGGATCTGCTGCCGCAGGTGCCGTCCACGGCGCTGCTGGTGACCGAAAGCGGCATTCGTACGCGCGCCGATGTCGTGCGCATGCGAGCCGCCGGCGTCGCAGCCTTTCTCGTGGGTGAAGCCTTCATGCGTGCACCGGATCCGGGGGCTGCGCTGCGCGAACTGTTCGGCTGACAGGGCCGCTGACCGACGGACGGATCCGGCCTGTCTGGCGGACGGGGCAGACGTGAACGCCGGCTTCCAGCCTCCTGATGCGTTGCCCTACCGGCCCAGCCAGTCGCGGCGCAGTGCGCGCGCAGCGGTACCGGCCTTTTCGTGGACGGACAGCTTCGTCTCGGTGGGCAACGGCGCCTGCAGCACCACCTCGCGCTCGATCAGCTCGTCGCGCCGGAAGCCGTGTACGCGCAGGCGCTCGCCCGGGCGCCGGCGTGCGAGCAGGGCCTTGAGTGTCTTTTCGTCGACGCGCAGTCCGTCGGCGGCAATCAGGACGTCGCCTGCCGACAGGCCGGCGCGCTCGGCAGCCTGTCCGTTGTAGGCGGTGGTGATCGTCAGTTGTCCGTGACGTTCGGCCAGCCGGACGCCCAGTGTCGTCGGTCCCTGATCGCCGGCTCCCGATGCGAAGCGCACGCCGACGCGCCGCAGCAGCGCCGACAGCGGCAGACGGTCGGTCCCGTACGCCCAGGCGCGGATCTGGCGATCGAGGCGCAGGCCGGTTGCCTCGGCGAGCAGCGAAGGGAAGCCGTCCTCGCCGAGCCCGCTGTCGGCGTCGCCGGTCAATGCGTTGCGGCCATAGCGCTGCCACATCAACCGCATCACGTCATCGAGCGAACGCTGGCCGTCGGTGCGTGTGCGGATTTCCAGGTCGAGGGCGAGCGCAACCAGCGAGCCTTTCGCGTAGTAGCTGGCCAGCGCGTTCGGTGAGTTCTCGTCCTGGCGATAGAACTTGATCCAGGCGTCGAAACTCGATTCGGCGACGCTCTGCACTTCGTGACCGGGTGCGCGTTGCACGCCGGAGATCGTCCTGGCCAGCACCTGCAGGTAAGCGTCGACGCCGATCACGCCCGAACGCACCAGCATCAGATCATCGTAATATGACGTGAAGCCCTCGAAAATCCACAGCAGGCGTGTGTAGTCCTCGTTCTGCAGGTCGTACGGGATGAAGGCCGCCGGCCGGATCCGCTTGACGTTCCAGGCATGGAAATATTCGTGGCTGGCGAGCCCGAGAAAGGAGCGATAGTCCTCCGACGGCTCCTTCGGCTCGCGCTTCCACGGCAGTTCCCGGCGCGCGCAGATCAGCGACGTGCTCGAGCGGTGCTCGAGCCCGCCGTAGCCATCGCCGACGACGAATACCTGGAACAGATAGCGCTCGAACGGGGCGCGTGCGCGGCGCGGCTCGAACAGGCGGATGTGGGCGGCACAGATGCGGCGCAGGTCGCCGCACAGCCGCCGGGTATCGGTGTCGTGCCGGCCGGTGAGGGCGATTTCGTGCCGTGCCCCGCCCACGTCGAACGAGGCCAGCGTGAACTCGCCCATTTCGACCGGATGATCGATCAGTTCGGCGTAGTCGCGAGCACGATAGCGGCCGAAGCCGTATTCCGGCGCACCGGCGCGCGGCATCGTCGTGGCGACGCGCCAGCCGGCAGGTCCGCCAGAGGAGGAGTGCGTGTCGCTGTCTTTTGCGGCCGCTTTCCCGAGCGTTTTCCCGGTCATTCTCCCGGCTGTTCGCGCGGCTGCTTCTCCGGCGGTTGCCCGCGCCGGCTCTCGACCAGCGCGACCGCCGCTGCCCGCGCGCGGCACCGGCGGCTCCAGCAGCAGTTCGCACGCCCGGGAATCATGGCCGACGGCCTGCATCAGCAGGCTGGAACCGTTGAAGAAGCCGTGTTCCGCATCGAGGTGCGCCCCACGCACCGACAGATCGTGCGCATGGACCCGATAGCGGATCTGCAGGGGCCCGGCACATGCCGGTGCCTGCCAGGTCGCCTTGTCGATCTTCGTCAGCGGGATGCGGCGCCCCGATGCCGTGCGGGCATCAATCGAGACGACGTGACGGGCGAATTCCCGGATCAGGTAGCTGCCCGGTGTCCACGCCGGCATCGTCACGCGCTGGCCGTGCGGATCCGGTTCGGCCACCTCGAGCTCGACTTCGAACTGGTGGGCGTCGGGGTCGACCGGTGTGACGCGATAGCGCAGAGGCATTGCCGTGGGCGCGGGGGCGGGTATCGAGGTCTGTTGCGGGCTTGCCGGTTTTCCGTCTTTCATCGCTTTGTCGTCTTCGCTGGTGTGTTGCGGCCCGACCCGTCCGGAATGATCGGAATCCCGTCCGGGCCGGCACGTCCTCCGATCCACGCCGGCATCGCGCCTCGCACCGACTCCGATGGTCGCGGGGTCGATTCCGTGTTGCACGATCCGCCGGTCGCGGCGGAGATCGCCAGCCCGCGCGCAGATGTCGCAGAATCACGTCTTTCCCACTGGCGCCGGAGTCCGCTGCAATGTCAACGAAACCGTATCAGAACATCCTCGTCGAAACCCATGGCCGCGTCGGTCTGATCCGTCTCGATCGCCCGAAGCAGCTCAATGCGCTCAATGATGCCCTGATGGACGAGCTGGGCGCCGTGCTGCTGGAGTTCGACGGCAATGACGACATCGGCGCCATCGTGATCACCGGTAACGACAGGGCCTTTGCCGCCGGTGCCGACATCGCGGCAATGGCCAGCTGGGGCTACATGGACGTCTATCGCGACGAGTACATCACGCGCAACTGGGAGACGATCCGGCGCGTGCGCAAGCCCGTGATCGCCGCGGTCGGCGGCTATGCGCTCGGTGGCGGATGCGAACTGGCGATGATGTGCGACATCCTGATCGCCGCTGACAACGCGAAGTTCGGCCAGCCCGAAGTGAAGCTCGGGGTGATTCCGGGCGCCGGCGGCACCCAGCGCCTGCCGCGTGCGATCTCGAAAGCCAAGGCGATGGATCTGTGTCTGACGGCGCGCACCATGGATGCACAGGAAGCCGAGCGCGCCGGACTGGTCTCGCGCATCGTGCCGGTCGAGCGCCTGCTCGACGAGGCGCTGGAAGTGGCCTCCACGATTGCCGGCTACTCGCTGCCCTCGGTGATGATGCTCAAGGAAGCCATCAATCGCTCGTTCGAATCACCGCTGGCTGAAGGCATCCTGTTCGAACGCCGCGTGTTCCACTCGCTGTTTGCCACCGACGACCAGAAGGAAGGAATGTCGGCCTTTGTCGAGAAACGTGCGCCAGCGTTTCGGCATCGCTGAAGCAGGCACGGGCTTGCGCTCACCGGGCCGCAGCTGGCGGTAGCCGTCCCGAAGTCGCCCAAGTCGCCTTGATGCCGGCCCGATTTGCGCTCCCCGATGGATATCGCTATAGTTGCGGGTTCCCCAGTACGGCAGGCATCAAACGCTGACGTACGGGGACGAAGGAAGGGCCCCGGCTCTTCCCGGAGCGGCGGAACGGCAGGGGAAACCGGCCGATTTGACAGGCACTTCAAAGCACGTCATAATTCCGCTTCTCTGCTGATCACGAACAACCCGGACGCAAAGGCGCCGGGCCGGTCTCCCGAAAGGGGGCGTGATCACCGATCTTTAACAATCAACAGCCGATAAGTGTGGGCGTCTGGGCGAAAGCGCCAGATGAACCGACAGAGCGATTCGTCGTTGTGCCGGTTCACTGAACTGCTTCCGGACCTGTCCGGAGTGGTTCTCGGAAAATCGACGCTCACACGGTAAACATCCACTGGGAAACCAGTGAATGTCAATTCCGTTATTGAGCAAACTGAAGATCGAACTGAAGAGTTTGATCCTGGCTCAGATTGAACGCTGGCGGCATGCTTTACACAT
>DAIUFU010000127.1:0-6203 GCA_036844405.1 Burkholderiaceae bacterium
ACTGCACCTGAACCGGCGCATGATGGAAAAACGCGTCTACCCGGCGATCGACATCAACCGCTCGGGCACGCGTCGCGAGGAACTGCTGATCAAGCCGGAAAACCTGCAGAAGATCTGGATCCTGCGCAAGCTGCTGCACGACATGGACGAGCTCGAAGCGATGGAATTCCTGCTCAACAAGGTGCGCCAGACGAAGAGCAACCAGGAATTCTTTGAAATGATGCGCCGCGGTGGTTGATATAATGTACGGCTTTGTTCGCGGCGGCCTGGTCCACTGCGGATCACCGGCTGCTTCCCCGGCTACTTCCGGCTGACAGCCCGGTCCGCAGTCCTGCACGCGGTTTTACGGATCTGGATCGTTGCCGGGCAGGCCCCGGTCACGAAAGACCAGGTCGGAACACAAGATCGGAATCACACATGAAACAGGGCATCCACCCCGAATACCGTGAAGTCGTCTTCCAGGACATGGCCAGCGACTTCAAGTTCATCACGCGCTCGACCGTGAACACCCGCGAGACCATCACGATGGACGACGGCAAGGAATATCCGTTGTTCAAGCTCGACGTGACGTCCGAATCGCATCCGTTCTATACCGGCGCGCAGCAACGCATCATCGAGACCGGACGCGTCGAGAAGTTCCGCCAGAAGTTCGCGCGGCGCGGATAAGTACCGACTGTTTGCCGGGGAGCGGCGCTCCAGCCCTCGCTCCGGCCCGGTCTGGCCACCCCGAACCGGCCCCGGACCTCCCCCCCGGGCCTCCACCCCGGGCCTTCATCTTCCCGGACTGAGGGACGGCCGGCCGCTCCGTCCGGCCCGGACCGTCGCCCCTCGATGAAACCCTTCATCGTCACCGAGCTGCAGGCCGGAAAGCTGCCGCGCTGGGCGCTGTGGCTGGTCTGCGCGCTCTATGTCCTGCCCGGCTTTGCCGGACGCGATCCGTGGCGACCCTACGATGCCAGCGGCTTCGGCATCGCGCTGACGATGATGCGTGGCGATGCCGGCGACTGGCTGCTGCCGAATATCGCCGGCCTGCCGATCGTGCAGGAAGGCCCGCTTGCCTTCTGGATCATGGCGGTCATCGGCCGGGCGGCACAGGGTCTGCTCGGCGAGCATGGCGCCGTTGCACTGGCCGTCATCCTGATCCTCGGCCTGGCGCTGGCGCTGGTCTGGTTCGCCAGTCATGCGCTTGCGCGCCGGCAGGGCGTCCAGCCCTCCGACCCCTTCGGCGCTTCAGCTTCGCGCGACGACTATGGCCGCGCGATCGCCGACACGGCCGTGCTGGTGCTGATGGCCACCTTCGGCCTGCTCGTGCGCATGCACGAAACCACGGCCGAGCCGGCCCAGCTGGCCTGGGTCGCGCTGTTCCTGTGCGGCTGCGCGCAAGCGCTGCAACGTCCGGCAGGCGGCGGCGCGATGGCCGGCGCAGCCATCGGTGCCAGTGTTCTCACCGGTGGCATCGGACACGCCGCCGCGCTGCTCGTGACCATTGTGCTGCTGCCGGTGGTCAGCCACGGTTTTCGTCTGGTCGGCCGGCGCATGCTGCTCTTTGCCGCGCTCGCTGCCGTGCTCGTGGCGGCAAGCTGGCCCTGGCTGCTGCGCGATACGGCCGGCGGACACGAGCATCTGCGGCAGTGGCTGGACTGGAATCTGGATACCGTGTCCGGACCGACGTCCGCGTCGGCCATCTGGTTCCTGCGCAACGCACCCTGGTTCTTCTGGCCCGCCTGGCCGGTGGCCGCCTGGGCGGCGTGGCGCTGGCGCGGCCGCTGGGGCGAGCCCGCGCTGGCGCTGTCGGCCCTGACCACTCTCACCCTGCTCGCACGCGCACTGCTGGCACCCCAGGGCGCCGAAGTCTGGCTGCTGCCGGTCACCGTGCCGCTGGCACTGCTGGCGGCCCTGGGCATGCCGACACTCAGGCGCGCGCTCGTCAACCTGATCGACTGGTTCGCCGTCACGACCTTCACGCTGATGGGCATTGCCATCTGGGCCTGGTGGATCGCGCTGATGACCGGCGTGCCGCCACGCATGGCCTTTCGCATGCGGCAAATGGCCCCGGGTTTTCTGCCCGAAGACGTATCGGGCGCGATCCTGCTCGGCCTGGCCGCGACCATCGCCTGGCTGCTGCTGGTGCGCTGGCGCATTTCACGCCAGCCGCCGATGATCTGGCGCGCGATGGTGCTCTCGTGCGGCGGGGTCGTCCTGATGTGGTTCCTGCTGATGACGCTGTGGCTGCCGGTGTTCAACGAACGCAACACCTATCGCGACATCGCCACCGAACTGCAGGTCGCCTGGCAGACCGGCTCGCCCCGACCGGGTGACTGCGTCGCCACCCGGGGCGTCGAGCGGGCCGCACGCGCCAGCTTCTACTACTTCACGCACCTGCCATTCGCCGCACCCGGCACCGCCTGCCGCTGGCTACTGGTGCAGTACGACGGACATCCGCCACCCGCCGCCGACGATGTGACGGCCGCGCGCGAACTGCGCTGGATCGGCCAGCGCCGGATCAACCGCGAGGAACGCTTCGCGCTGTATCGGGACGCGGCGCGCTGACACGGCCCCGTCGGCGCGCCATCCTCGCGCAACCCCGGAACACGTGACGTCATCGGCCACGCCCGGCGGGCTCGTCAGGAAGCGCCCGGGCGTGGATGATGGCTGCACACGTTCTCAGCCTCCCGGAACATCGATCAGGAAGTGCTGACGGTAGTAGCGCAGCTCGTCGATCGACAGCAGGACATCGGCCAGGGCGCTGTGATCGCTTTTCTTCGTGAAGCCGCGGGCGATTTCGGGACGCCAGCGCCGGCACAGTTCCTTGAGCGTGCTCACGTCGAGATTGCGGTAATGGAAATGCTGCTCCAGGCGCGGCATGTAGCGCGCAAGGAAACGGCGATCCTGGCAGATCGAATTGCCGCACATCGGCGACACGCCGGCCGGCACGAGCGACGCCAGGAATTCCAGCAGCATGCGCTCGACGTCGGTTTCCGAATACGCCGAGGCGAGCACGCGCTCGGTCAGGCCGGTGCGCGCATGCGTCGAACGGTTCCACTGGTCCATGGCGTCGAGCACCGCGCGCGGCTGACGGATGGCGAACGGCCCGCTTTGCGCGACCACTTCGAGCCAGCTGTCAGTGACGATGACTGCGGCTTCGATGATCCGGTCGACGGACGGATTGAGTCCCGTCATTTCGAGATCGATCCAGATCAATCTCGATTCGGCGGGGGTCGGCGCCGATCGCGCCGGATGATGTGACATGGTCGGTTCTCCTCGGCCGATTCTCGCACAGCAGCGGACCGGGCCCGGCAGCCATCGGAGCGCCGCCTGCTATGCTGCACACACACCGGCCGATGCACTGACTCGTGATCGCGCGTCGGGGGTTTTCCGGATGATGCAGGCATGTGCCCTGCCTGTCTGCCTGCCTGTGTCCGCCCGTTCGTCCTGCCACTCATCATGTCGTCTGCCCTCTCGTTCGCCCTGGTCTTCGCCGTCGCCCTGCTGGTCTCAACGGCAACGAAACTATGGCTGGCGGGACGGCAGATCCGCCACGTCGCCCGCCGCCGCCGGAGCGTTCCGGATGCCTTTGCCGAACGGATCACGACCGCGGCGCACGGCCGCGCCGCCGACTACACGATCGCACGCACCCGGCTGGCGATGGTCGACACCGTGTTCGGTGCCGTCGTGCTGCTCGGCTTCACCCTGTTCGGCGGCCTGCAATGGCTGCTCGATGCGTGGCAGACCGCGCTGCCCGCCTGGCCGTTCGCACGTTCGCTCGCCTTCGTCGGCTCGGTGGTCGCCATCGGCGCGCTGCTCGATCTGCCCTTCGAATGGATTCGCCGTTTCCGCATCGAGGAGCGCTTCGGCTTCAACCGGATGACGCCGCGCCTGTTTTTCGTCGACCTGTTCAAGGCCGCGGCCATCGCCGTCGTCCTCGGGCTGCCCCTGCTCGCACTCGTGCTGTGGCTGATGCAGCGGCCAGGCGGCTGGTGGTGGTTGCAGGTCTGGGGCGTCTGGATCGTCTTCAATCTCGCCGTCCTCGTGCTCTACCCGACGGTGCTGGCGCCGCTGTTCAACCGCTTCGAACCGCTGCCCGAAGGCGAATTGCACGAGCGCGTCGAAGCCCTGCTGGCGCGTTGCCGTTTTTCCGCGCGCGGCCTGTTCGTGATGGACGGCAGCCGGCGATCGGCACACGGCAACGCGTATTTCACCGGACTGGGCCGGGCGAAACGGATCGTCTTCTTCGATACGCTGCTGGAACGTCTGACCCCGCCCGAAATCGAGGCCGTGCTGGCGCACGAGCTGGGTCATCATGCGCGCCGGCACGTGCAAAAACACATTGCACTGGGTTTTCTCGCCAGTTTCGCCGGTCTGTGGCTGCTGGGCTGGCTGTCGGGCCGAAACTGGTTCTATGAGGGACTGGGCGTCTCGCCCGATCTCGGCACCGTCCAGGCAGCCGCACTCGTGCTCTTTCTGCTGGTCACGCCGGTCTTCGCCTTCCTGTTGCAGCCGCTTTTCGCCGCCATTTCCCGCCGCCACGAATTCGAAGCCGATGCGTTCGCCGCCGCCCATGCCGACGCACGCGATCTGGTGAGCGCACTGGTCAAGCTCTACCGCGACAATGCCGCGACCCTGACACCCGATCCGCTGCACTCGGCCTTTTACGACTCGCATCCACCGGCCGTGCAGCGCATCGGCCGGCTCGAGTCGGAACCGCACGGAAGCTGAGCACGCCGGCCGATGCCCCTACCGGAAGAGGGTTCCGCACTGTATCCGGCACGAATCACGGCCAGCCACGGGCGCCATCACTGGGTCCAGGTCCTGGAAGACGGTCACGGGCGGCGAGGCGAGCCGCACGAGCGGACGGACCACGGTTCCGGCTCCGTGCGCGCCGGGGACGAGCGCCTGGCCGGCGTGCGCGGACGGCAGACCGGCCTGTGCGTCGGCGATCGGGTCCGGATCCGCGTGCTCGACGAAGAGCAGGCGGTGATTGAAGAACTGCTGCCGCGCACGACGCTGCTGCAGCGCAGTGACGAACGCCGCACACGGCTGCTGGCCGCCAACATCGAACAGGCCGCCATCGTCATCGCCGGCGAGCCGCGCTTTTCGGAAGAACTGCTGATCCGGATGCTGATCGCGCTGGAGGCTGCGGACATCGAAACCGCCGTGATCGCCAACAAGATCGATCTGCAGGCGGCACGGGAGTGGATCACACCGCGCCTGCAGGTGCTGCGCGGACTGGATTATCCGGTGTTCGAACTGAGCGCACTGACCGAGCCGGCAGCGGTCGGCCGGCTGCTCGCGCCATGGCTGTCCGGCCACACCACACTGCTGCTCGGCGAGTCCGGGATGGGCAAATCCACGCTCGTCAATGCGCTGGCGCCCGAAGCCCGGGCGCGCACGCAGGAGATTTCACGCGCCCTCGACGCCGGACGGCATACGACGACCTTCAGCCGGATGTTCCCGCTGGCTCCGGACGTCGCCGTTGACGCCCGGATCATCGACTCGCCCGGCTTTCAGAACTTTGGCCTGTGGCATCTGTCGCCATCCGAGCGCCTGCATGCGATGCGCGACTTCGCCGGCTGGATCGGCCGCTGCCGCTTCAAGGACTGCGCGCACCGCGACGAACCCGGATGCGCACTGCGCGAGGCCGCACAACGCGGCGAAATCGACACGCTGCGTTACCAGCTCTTCGTGCAGATCGACATGGCCGAACGCAGGCGGCCTGGTTGAATGCACGCGGCATGACTGAACACACGCGGTATGGTTGAACGCATGCCAGCGTGGTTGAACGCATGCGTTCAGGCCAGGAATCCGGACGTCGTCAGCGCCCCAGCCAGCCGGCGATCGTCAGCAGTGCGAGCAGGCCGACCCAGAGGGCGGCGGCGCGCCACACGAGGCTGACGGCGGCGGGCAGCGTGCGTACTTCCGGCGACGCGACCGCGCAGTCGACGCCCTGTTCGCCGGCCGACCAGCGGGCTTCGAGTGCGTCATCCGCCAGGCGTACGCCGAGTGCTCCGCTGCCCGAAGCCAGCAACAGCGCGCGCGCATCGTCGCCGGTGCCGGCGGCGATTGCCGCACGCCAGCAATAGAGGGCATCCTCGAAATTGCCCATGATGGCAAAGCCGGCCGCGGTAAAACGCACCGCCGGCCAGTCGAGCCAGTAAAACGACCGGCGGGCAACGAGGCCCGGCTCCACCGAACGGATCGTGCGG
>DAIUFU010000128.1:0-6190 GCA_036844405.1 Burkholderiaceae bacterium
CGCGTGAACGTCGGACGCGCCGCTCTACCAGCCCCACAACAGCGACTGTGCGATCCATCCGGTGTTGCCGGCGGCCGTGCGCACCTGCACCCAGTCGCCCCGGTGTTCGAGCGTGCGCAGCACGTCGCCGTACGCCGCCTTGGCAACGATCCGGTTGCCAGTCCCGGGGCCGCTGCGAATGTTCGCGACCTTCACCTTGACCACGTAGTAAGCGGTCTTGCCGGTGAGCGGCCGGTACACCCAGCCCTCGTCGCTCTCGAAGTCCCGGACGTGCAGCCAGTCACCCTGCTGGCCGATCACTTCGAGCGGGAAACCGCGACTGAGCAGCCAGTCACTCTGGTGATTCGTCCCCGGTCCCTGGCGCAGATTGATTTCGGGGCGATCCACACTGACCATCTCGCGCGCACCGACCGGGGCTGCAACGAGCGCGGTCGAGAGGAGAACGAGGCAGAAAACGAAAAAAACGGAAAAACGCTTGTACAACCAGGCCATCAGCTACGGGCTTCCTTCTCGTGGCAATTGCGGCAAACGTGAAGTTCGATCATTCCTGCGCGCCTGACACATGCGGGCAGGACATCGTTGCACACGTTCGTCGATGGCGACACGATGTCGCCAGACCCGAACCTAACAACCTCGCGCGCATCCGTCGAGTCGAAATGTTCCACGGACGCGCGAACCGCACGCACGAGGCGCGCGGCCGGTCCTCAGCCGAACTTGTACAGCACCCCGTAGCCGCCACGCGGATGCGCCCAGTCGATGTTGAAATGCTCGTTGCACACGAGCCGGCAGGTGCCGCATTCGAGGCATCCGTCGGTCGACAGCGTCACGGCGCCAATCTCGTCGATCGTGTAGCAGGCAGCCGGACAGGCCCAGGTGCACGCCGGCGTCTCGCATTTTTCCAGGCAGATGTCGGGATCCTTGATCCGGATGTGCGGATTGCCCTCATCGACGTGATACCGGTTCTCGAACAGTTTTTCCTCGACCTTGATCATCGTAGTGCCCTCATCAATTTGATTGCGTCTCCGAACAGACCGAAGCGCGAGCGCTTGTCGACGAAATCGCGCTTGATCTGCTTCTCCTTTGTCAGTTTGTCGATGCCGTCGACCTTGAACAGCGTGTGCGCTGCGCGCGACATCAACTCCGGATACGTCGTCAGGAACTGGCGGTTGCCGTGCAGGATTTCCGGAACGTCGCGATATTTCTTCAGGTCCTTCATCACGAAACTTTCCTCGAGCGCCTTGCGGTAGCGCTTGAGGTGATGCGCGGTGTACTGCCTGTTCTCCTCGCGCAGCTGGATGATCGTTTCCGCTGCCAGCCGGCCGGTCGTCATCGCCAGGTTCGAGCCTTCACGATGCACGGCATTGACGAAACCGCCCGAGTCGCCGCAGATGACCCAGCCATTGCCATGTACGGCCGGAATCGCGTTGTAGCCACCTTCGGGAATCAGGTGCGCCGAATATTCCTTGACTTCGGAACCGGCAATCAGCGGCTTGACCGACGGATGCGCCTTCAGCTCTTCGAGCAGCTGATAGGGCGTGACGCCGCGCGCCTCGCGGAAATCGGCAACCATGCAGCCGATCCCGAGCGAGATCGAGTCCTTGTTGGTGTACAGGAAGCCGGTGCCGACCATTCCTTTCGTGATCTTGCCGAGCATTTCGATCACGACACCGTTGTTGCCGGAAATGTTGAAACGCTCCTCAATCGTCGCCTTCGGCAGGAAATGCATCTCCTTGACGGCCAGCGCCACGTCCTTGGCCACAACCGGCGAGCGCAGGCCGGCCGCGGTCGCCACCATCGAGTTGACACCGTCGGCGAGCACGACGACATCGGCGAGCACGTCGCCGTTGGCCCGATCGGTGCGCACACCGATGACGCGGTCGCCTTCCTTGATCAGGTCGAGAACCGTCGTCTCGCAGATCAGCAGCGCCCCGGCCTCCTGGACCTTCTTCGAAAACCACTTGTCGAGATTGGCGCGGATCACCGTATAGCGCGTCGGTTCCTCATCGGGATCGACTGCTTCGCGGAAATGCGTGCCGATGTGCGAGCGCTCGTCCATCAGCCACATGCGCTGCTCGATCACGGCACGCTCGACCGGTGCCTGCTTGCGGCAATTCGGAATCACCTGCTCGAGCGCGTCGACATACATGATCGCGCCCTGCACGTTCTTCGTGCCCGGTGATTCGCCGCGCTCGATCTGCAGCACCTTCATGCCCGCCTTCGCCATCAGATAGGCGGCGGTGTTGCCCGACGGTCCGGCGCCGATGACGATCACGTCGAATTTTTCGGCCATGTCATTCGCTCCTGCAGCCGCTGCCGGCCACTTTATGCCGTTTCGCCCTGGGCGACGGCCAACCCCACATGCCGCGCCTTTCGCTCACGCAGTGCCTCGGTCAGTGCCGGCAGGATCTGCAGGGCATCGCCGACGATCGCGTAGGTCGCGAAGTCCATGATCGGCGCATTGGCGTCGCTGTTGATGGCGATGATGACGTCCGCACCCTCGACGCCGACCCGATGCTGGATGGCACCGGAAATGCCGGCGGCAATGTACAGCTTCGGGCGGATCGTCTTGCCGGTCTGCCCGATCTGGCGATCGGCGGCAATCCAGCCGGCCTGGGCCACCGGGCGCGAACCGCCGTAGTCACCGCCGAGCACTTCCGCCAGTTCGCGGATCAGACGGAAATTTTCCGGCTTGCCCATGCCGCGCCCGCCGGCCACGACGATGTCCGCGTAGGCCAGTTGCGCCTTGTCGGTATCCGCGTCCGGGATGTAGGACAGGATCTTCGTGATGACGTCCGCTTCGTCGAGTTCGACCCGCTCCTCGACGATGCCACCCGAGCGGGTGTCGTCGGGCTGCGGCATGGCCATCACGCGCGGACGCACCGTCGCCATCTGCGGACGGTATTCCAGCGTCTGGATGGTGCACAGCAGGGTGCCGCCGAAAGTCGGCCGGGTGGCCGCCAGGCTGCGCGTTTCATCGTCGATGCGCAGTTCGGTGCAGTCGGCCGTCAGTCCGGTGCGCAGGGTCGTCGCCACCGCGCCTGCAAGGTCGCGCCCGAGCGTGGTGGCGCCCAGCAGCAGGATTTCCGGCCGGCGCGACTGCACGAGACCGGTGAGCACCTTCGTGTAGGGTTCGGTGCGGTAGTGCGACAGCACCGGGTGACGCGCCACGTGCACGGTGTCGGCACCGTAGCGGATCGCATCGGTGACGGCCGCGGTGGTTTCCGGCTCGTCCGGCCCGAGCACGATGCCCGACAGCGGCACGCCCAAGTGATCGGCCAGCTTGCGGCCCTCGCCCAGCAGTTCCCACGAAACCGGGTGCACGCGGCCGCGCTCGAGTTCGATGTTGACCCATACGCCATGCCAGTCGGTGAGATCCTCGCCCGACTCGCGCCGGGGTGCCGAAGCCGCCGCGCCCGTCTGCGCCTCTTCTTCCGGCACGGGTTTCCGTTCGTCCACACCGCCACTCATGTCGACATCTCCGCCTCGAGCATCGGATGCTCGCTGAACAACTGGCCGAGCAGGGCATCGACCGCTTCGCGCGGACTCATGTCGGTCGCATCGACGGTTTTCGCCTTGACCGGCCGCGCCGAAGGGGCGAACACCTTCTTCACCACTGTCGGCGATCCCTTGAGCCCGCACCGGGACAGATCCTCGATGCCGGCGGCCTTGTGATCCCATTCGAGCACGGCGATCCTGGCCGCGCGGAACATGTCATCGAGCCCGGCGAAGCGGATCGTGTTGGCGCCTTCCATCATCGTGATCAGGCACGGCAACTGCGTCTGCAGCACCTGCACGCCGCCCTCGGCGCGGCGGTGGACGACGATCTCGCGCGCCACCGGATCGACACGCTCGATCTTCGAGATATACGTCAGCTGCTCGATCCCGAGCCGGCGGGCAATGCCCGGGCCGACCTGTGCCGTGTCGCCATCGATCGTCTGCTTGCCGCAGAACACCATGTCGACCGGGTCTTCGGCGCCGATCGTGCGGATCGCCGAAGCGATCGCATACGAGGTGGCCAGCGTGTCCGCGCCGGCAAACACGCGATCGGTGACCAGGATGGCGTCGTCGGCGCCATACGACACGCATTTGCGCAGCGCATCGGCCGCCATCTTGGGGCCCATGCTGATCACGGTGACACGCGCGCCGAACTGATCGCGGATCCGCAACGCCTCTTCGAGCGAAATGAGGTCGAACGGATTGACGACGGCGGGCACGCCCTGCCGCATGATCGTGTTGGTGACAGGATGCACCCGGATCTGACTCGAATCGGGTACTTGCTTGATACAGACGACAATATGCATCGACCGACCTCCGGTATTCCGGTACCGTTTTACCATTATTCGGTACAAGCTTCGATCCCCGACAAGCACAGATGAGGGGAACATGCTTGATGCACATCAATGAACCGCGAACGTGGCCGTCCGTCAAGCAGCTATAGTGAGTGATCACTTGCAAAAGTGCCTGGCGAGCGGCTGAACCAGGCAGCCGCGGTTCCCCGGTACCCTGTCTCCGCCGGCGTAGCGGATGGCCACGGACTCCTTTCCGTGGCCGGATTCCACTGGCCGTTTCCGTCAACCGTGCAACCCGGACCCATGGCCCAGTACGTCTACACAATGAACCGGGTGGGCAAGATCGTGCCCCCCAAGCGCGTGATCCTGAAGGATATTTCGCTCAGCTTTTTCCCCGGCGCCAAGATCGGCGTGCTCGGACTGAACGGTTCGGGCAAGTCGTCGCTGTTGCGCATCATGGCCGGCCTCGATCGGGAATACGAAGGCGAGGCCACGCCGATGCCGGGACTGCGCATCGGCTACCTCCCGCAGGAACCGCAGCTCGATCCGGCGCTCGACGTGCGCGGCAACGTCGAACAGGGCCTCGGCGAAACCCTTGCACTGCTCCATGAGTTCAATGCGATCAGCGAACGCTTCGCCGAGCCGATGGATGACGACGAGATGAACCGCCTGCTCGAGCGCCAGGGCGAGCTGCAATCGGCGATCGATGCGGCCGGCGGGTGGGAAATCGAGCGCCGACTGGACGTCGCCGCCGATGCACTGCGCCTGCCGCCCTGGGACGCCGACGTGAGCACGCTGTCCGGCGGCGAGCGTCGACGCGTGGCCCTGTGCCGGCTGCTGCTCAGCGAGCCGGACATGCTGCTGCTCGACGAGCCGACCAACCATCTCGATGCGCTGTCGGTACAGTGGCTCGAGCAATATCTCGAACGCTTTGCCGGCACGGTCATTGCCGTCACCCACGACCGCTACTTCCTCGATAACGTCGCCGGCTGGATTCTTGAACTGGACCGCGGCCACGGCATTCCCTGGCAGGGGAACTATTCCTCCTGGCTCGAACAGAAAGAGCAGCGTCTGCAGGTCGAGGCAAAGCAGGAGTCGGCACGCATCCGCGCGATGCAGGCCGAACTCGAATGGGTACGGTCGAACCCGAAGGCACGCCAGGCCAAGAGCAAGGCGCGCCTGGCGCGCTTCGGAGAGCTTGCCGCGAGCGACGTGCAGCAGCGCAACGAAACCAACGAGCTGTACATCCCGCCCGGGCCGCGCCTGGGCGACGTCGTCGTGGAAGCCGAAGGGCTGCGCAAGAGTTTCGGAGAGCGTCTGCTCTACGACGAGCTGAGCTTTCGCCTGCCGCCAGGCGGCATCGTCGGCGTGATCGGGCCGAACGGCGCCGGCAAGACGACGCTGTTCCGGATGATCATGGGCGAGGAGCAGCCCGACGCCGGCACCCTGCGCATTGGCGAGACGGTGCAGGCGGCCTGCGTCGATCAGAGCCGCGACGCACTCGACCCGGCCAAAACGGTCTGGGAAGAAGTCTCGGACGGGCTCGACGAAATCGAGGTCGGCCACTGGCGCACGTCCAGCCGGGCGTGGCTGGCGCGCTTCAACTTCAGGGGCGCCGACCAGCAGAAGCGGATCGGCGAGCTCTCGGGCGGCGAGCGCAACCGGGCGCAGCTGGCGAAGGTGCTGCGCGCCGGCGCCAATCTGCTGCTGCTGGACGAACCGACCAACGATCTCGACGTCGAGACGCTGCGCGCGCTCGAACAGGCGCTGCTCGATTTCCCCGGATGCGCAGTCGTCATCTCGCACGATCGCTGGTTCCTCGATCGCATCGCCACGCACATTCTTTCATTCGAGGGCGACAGCCGCGTCGTCTGGTTCGAGGGCAACTTCGCCGAATACGT
>DAIUFU010000129.1:0-6173 GCA_036844405.1 Burkholderiaceae bacterium
GAGGCGTGAGCCGTTTGCGCCGTGCGTGCCTTTGCGCAGGCGAGAAGCGCAGCAGAGCCGGCGCGCGTGCGCAGCATGCGTCGTCCCTCAAACTCGCCGCGTATGTTTGAGCGGAGCCTGCGTAGCAGGCGAAGCGAGTTACGCGGCGCCAGCCGGCGGCGCGAGCATCGCAGCGAACCCCCGCGCAGCGGGGGCTGCGCACCGGCACGCGCGGCGCAAACGGCTCACGTCAACGGTGCACAAAGACCCCTCCGGCAATCGCTCTGTCCCGCAACCTGTTCGGGAGGCATGCGTACGCACATAATTCGCAGGATGTGCACCGGAGATGATGTGACCGACAGACCCCTGATCCCGTTCCGTGTCCGGACAACCGGACGCAGTTATCCGGCTAACGACGCTTTCACCATGTCGGCAGGGCACGGGCGATGAGTTTCGGCCTGCCTGCCGGGCAGCGCCCGGCGCCAATCCTGTTCATTCGAAACCGGATCCGCCGGTTGCACGCACGGACCGGTGCCCGGCACTGGTTTCCGCATGTTCCGCTGGCATTGTTGCTTGGCTTCGGCGGGTTCTGGCTACTGCGATCCGACCTCGGCGATGCCTGGACCGACCTCGTCGAGGCACTGCTGCGAGGCGGGGAAGGCCTGCATCCGGCGCTGCTGCCGCCGCTCCTGCTCGGGCTTGGCATGCAGGTCATGGCACTCGGACTGCTGTTTCGTTCCCGGCTGGCCTGGACGATCGCCATGCTGCTCGCGGCCACTGCTGCGGCAAGCATGTTCTTCGGCGGACATGCGCATGCACGCCTGCTGCTCGGTTACTTCGTGCTGATTCTTGTGCTGCTGATGGTCGCGTGGCGTACGTTCGATCAAACGAGTGTCACCGCCGCAACCCTGTTCGCGCTCACCTCGGTGGTGATGCTGCTGATCTATGCGACCTTCGGCTCCTTCTACCTCGGCGCCGACTTCCAGCCGAAAATTGTTGATCTCGTCACCGCGCTCTACTACGCCATGGTTACCATGAGCACGGTCGGATACGGTGACATCACACCACAGACGGCCGAAGCAAAACTGTTCACGGTGTCGATCATCGTGCTGGGCATCGCGGTGTTTGCGACGTCTCTCACTGCGGTGATCGCGCCCCTGGTGACCCGCAGCCTGCAACGAATCGTCGACGGAAAGAGCACACGGATGCAACGCGAAAACCACTTCGTCGTCATCGGCAACACGCCGCTGGCGCAGAACACCTGGCGCGAACTCGAACGCCGCGGGCACCCGGTGACGCGGCTGCTGCCGCAGGAGCCGGAGTCCGGCCTGCCGAACGGCGTCGACCGGGTGATCGGCGAGCCCAGTGATGGCGATGTACTGCGCCAGGCCGGCGCCGACAGGGCGCAGGCGGTGCTGGCCATGCTCGAGGACGATTCGGAGAACGCATTCGTCGTCCTCGCCGTGCGCGACCTGGGCACCGGTGTGCGCACCGTGGCCGCGGTCAACGATGCGCGCCATCTGAGCCGCGTGAAACTCGTGCAGCCGGACCTCGTCATCGCCCCCCAGATCCTCGGCGGCGAACTCGCCGCGATGCTGCTCAGCGGCGAAACGGTGAGCGCCGATTTCGTCATGCGGCGCGTGTTCCAGGGCGGCGAGGACAGCGAGGCTGCGGAACCGGCTACCCGTCACTCCACGGGTCGATCAGCCGTACGCCAAGGCCAGTGAAGTCTCTCGTGTTCCGTGTGACCAGCGCCAGATCATGCTCGAGAGCCGTGGCCGCCAGCAGGCCATCGATCACCGGCAGCGTACGCCCCGCACCAGCCTGTACCCGACCCCAGCGGTCAGCGACTTTTGCATCTATGTCCAGCAACCTGCCGAGAAACCAGTTGGGCAAATCCACCTTCAACCAGTCCGTCAGCGTCTGGCGAAACGCAGGATCAGCAACCCCTTCGATGCCCTTCCGGATCTCGCCAAGACTCAGGACGGACAGGTATAACGACTGGCGCGGACGCGCCTGTATCCACCTCACGACCCTGACATCGGCCTTGCGGTTGCGCAGCTCGGACAGGACGTTGGTATCGATGAGGTAGCTCAAAACGTGATTTCGCGCGGCAGGCTGCGATCCCGCTCGAAGGTGATTTCGTCACGCCCGGAAAGCGGCGACGCGCGCATGAAATCCACGAGCGACTGCTCGTTGCCGGACAAGCGATCGAACAGTTCACGCGACATCACCACCGCCACCGACCGTCCGTGCAGTGTGATGTCCTGCGGTCCTTTCTGCGCCGCGTGTTTGACCAGCTCCGAAAACCGCGCCTTGGCGGTCTGCATCTGCCAGCTTTTCATGGTCATATCTTGCAAAGCTCTGTCAGCCTGACCTGACAGGTCAGAATATATCCGGGTTCCGATCCTGTGACAAACGGCAGGCGGCAAAGCAACCGAAGTCGGCGCGGGTAACGGCCGTCCTTCAGCGCCACACCGGGCAATCGTTTCCTCCACGATCCCGATCAGCTCCCGGGAAACCGCGCGGCATGCGCGCGGCGCTATCATCCCTGTCACTGCAGTGCTCCAGAGGTACCCCATGACGATTCCAATGGAAGTCCTGGCAGCCGAGGTGCTCGCTTTGCCGCCTGACGAGCGTTCTCAGCTTCTGGACAGACTGCTGGCCAGCTTCGATGCCGAGCCCTTTGATTCCGCCTGGGAGCAGGAGTGGGCGACCGAGATCGATCGCAGGGAAGCCACCATCGAATCCGGTCAAGCGACCTGGCTTTCCGGCGAGGAAGTTGTCAACCGTCTCCGCGCCCGGTTGGCATGAAGCGGCGGTAGACCATCACGACGACCAGCAGTCGCCCGTTCCGAACCGCCTGGCGGTCTGCGAATGTGCCGGGCGCACCTGTGTCCCTACGCTCGTGGTAGCGAGCCACTCGAGCGAGGTCAATGCCAGGATTCATACCGGCTGCTGTTTTCCAGACACCCATTCTTCGACGACGTGGGCGCAACGCCAACGAAATGATGAAGCAGCACATTCGCGAAACAGTGCTGCAACGAACCCCCCCATATGGCTCGACGACATTCCAGTCACAGGCGTGCCGTACAGCGCCGAAATACCGGTGCGGTTGAGCTACTGGCCGGTGGTGCGCTGTTGACGCTTCTGCCAGTAATCCCCGGGAGCTCGATGCTCGACCGGACGCTGACGGTCCTGCAACCGCTCGGATGGATTCTGCTCATCGCTGGTGCAGGGCTGCTGCTCGTTCAGTGGAGGTTCCCGACTGCCAGGGGACTGAGCCGCGAAACGAAACAGGGCGTAAAACAAGCCGCCGGCTCGATGCTGTCCACCCAACAGGCAGCGACCGCTGCGAACCCGGATGTCCGTGAAGACAACGCAGGCATCGGGGAACGTGCGATACCCACCGCGCCGACGCGCTGGGGCCGGGACGTGTTCGAACGGATCGAGTGGCGACGTTTCGAAGCGGTCATCGAGATGCTGTTCGCGAAAGCGGGTTTCGAGACACGCTCTCAATCTCACGGCGCCGACGGTGGTGTCGATGTCTGGCTATACGCCCGATCCGACACCAGGAGCCCGGTAAGCATCGTGCAGTGCAAACACTGGGTCGGCAAGCGGATCGGTGTCGACAAAGTGCGGGAATTGAAAGGCGTCATGGCATCACACGCAATGACACGCGGGCATTTCGCAACGACCTCGACATTCACGCCTGACGCCATCGAATTCGCCCGGCAGAACGGCATCCACCTGCTCGACATCGAAGGAATCCTGCAGTTGATCGACAAGCGCCCGCAAGAGGATCAGGCAGCACTGCTGGCGGTAGCTACTGAAGGCGAGTTCTGGAAGCCGACCTGCGTGAACTGCGGGCGAAAGCTGGTTGCGCGCACAGGTCGCTCGAGCGGCAAGCCCTTCTGGGGGTGCCCATCGTTCCCCCGTTGTCGCACCACCATGCCGATGCGTACCGCATGAGTTCGTTGCCTGTCACCATCCATGAGGCCGAATCCGACACGCCCGGTCATCGGGAATCGATCCGCGCAGTGATGTTACGCATGAGTCGGAATCTGCTCCGGTATCAGCAGATCGAGCACGAGCTCAAACTGTTTCTTCCGAATGCGTTACAACACAAGTCCGGAGTGGCACTCACGGGAGCCGCCCTCAACAAGCGGAAACGAGCCATCGCCTCCGGGACACTGGGAACCCTGCTCCAGCTCCTGTCCGAAGCGCTGGCCGCCCAGCCTGATACTGAAGGCCAATTGCTGTCGTCGGTCGAAACTGCGGAGAACGAACGTCGCGTGAAGGAAGATCGTGACCATCTGGTGCACCATCTCGGCCAGTCCTGGTTTCACGATCTTTCGATTTGCCGTTCTGTCAGTGACGAGTTGGACGCAGCGTTCATACGGGCCGAAGAGCTGAGCCACCGCGTGCAAACGCTGCTCTTTGGTCAACTGGTCGCGCCCGACATCGTGCCGTCAAAGCACGATGTCCAATCCAGGCCCAGCCCGAAGTCCGACGCATCCATCGACCTTCCCACGCTGCATCTCGTGACAGATCAAGTGCCCGGGACTGATCAGCAAGCCGAGGTTGCATTGCATCGCATTTGCAGCACTGAGTGGATTCCGCTGTCGCGTATCGGCCAGCGGATATACGACGAAGTACCCGCAGCCCGCGATGTCATGAAGCGGGCCGGAGGATTGCAGGCATGGGTAGCCTCGAAATGCACATTCGAGATTCGAATCACAACACGGGCCGAGGTCCGCAGGCGACCCAAGGCCGCAGCCCACCGCAACTGAAAGCCATGCGATATCTCGTTCTCGTCGCTATCCTCGCCACATCAAGTGCGTCCGCGCAGAACTACACATCACCATACGGTGAATGGCGCGGTCAGGCGCAATATCAGGCCTTCATCCAGGCCGTGTCGGATCCCGCCGCACATGTCGTCACGAATCTCACCATCGCCATTGATCCGCGAGGAAAAGTCATCGGCGCCAGCACGGAGAATGGATGCCGCATGCTTGGAATCGCTGCGCCAGGAGTTATCGCGACGAGCGTGAAGCTCGACGTTACTTTGCAGAATTGCCATTACATCGGGCTCAATCAGACCTACAAGGGCAATTTGACGGTCCACTCGAAGGACCGGTATGCCACGTTTTCGTTGCAGGCCGTGGTGATCAGTCGCGGCACGGGCGGAACTTTCAACATCACCTCGACCATGCGACGCTAGGGACGGGCCATACGGCTCGGGCGCGCCTTTGCGCAGGCGAGAAGCGCAGCAGCGCCGGCGTGCGCGCGCAGCGCGCGTCGTCTTCACTCTCGCCGCGTATGTTCGAGCGGAGCGTGCAGGGCACGCGCAGCGAGTTACGCGGCGCCAGCCGGCGAGGCGAGCAGCACAGCGAACCCCCGCGCAGCGGGGGCTGCGCATCGGCGCGTCCGAGCCGTATGGCTCGTGCGTTTGCGCGCGCCGACGGCTCCCCACTGCCGATGTACGACATTCGTTCGACTCCCCCACAGACATGACTCATGCCCAGCAACGCAGACCCGGCAACACCCGGCGCATGGTTCAATGACGGCAGGCACCTCAACGGAGGAACCCTTGAACCGGATCGAAAGCCGACTCAACCCGCGCGACGCGCAGTTCCAGGCCAACGCCGAGGCGATGCGCGCGCTCGTCGACGACCTGAATGCGAAGATCGCGCAGGCCGCGCTCGGCGGCAGCGAGGCGGCGCGCGCGAAGCATCTCGCCCGCGGCAAGCTGCTGCCGCGCGA
The DNA here is from genome assembly GCA_036844405.1 of Burkholderiaceae bacterium. Taxonomy (GTDB): domain Bacteria; phylum Pseudomonadota; class Gammaproteobacteria; order Burkholderiales; family Burkholderiaceae_E; genus Zeimonas. Next base: position 5,746 of record DAIUFU010000129.1, read on the forward strand.
GCGCGTGCAGACGCTGCTCGATCCCGGAACGCCTTTCCTCGAACTGTCACCGCTGGCCGCCTTCGGCCTGTACGACGATGAAGCACCCGGCGCCGGCGTGATCACCGGCATCGGCCGCGTCTCGGGCGTCGAATGCGTCATCGTCTGCAACGACGCCACGGTCAAGGGCGGCACCTACTTCCCGCTCACCGTCAAGAAACACCTGCGCGCGCAGGAGATCGCGCGCGAAAACCGGCTGCCGTGTGTCTATCTCGTCGACTCGGGCGGCGCCAACCTGCCGAACCAGGACGAGGTCTTTCCCGATCGCGAACACTTCGGACGCATCTTCTACAACCAGGCGACGATGTCGGCGCTGGGCATCCCGCAGATCGCCGTGGTGATGGGCTCGTGCACCGCCGGCGGCGCCTACGTGCCGGCGATGAGCGACG
>DAIUFU010000130.1:0-6149 GCA_036844405.1 Burkholderiaceae bacterium
GCGCGATCTCGACGCGCGTGTCGTCCGGCTTGACGACCAGCGGCCAGCCCAGCCGTTGCGCCCACTGCTGCGCCTGTTCGAGCGTCGAGGCCAGTCCGTGCCCGGCCGTCGGCAGACCGGCCACGTCCAGCATCGAGGCGACCGCATGTTTCGACTGCACCGTCTGCGCACCAATGGCCGAGTCGCCCGGCGTCAGGGCGCGGTGCGTGAGCATCCCCCGGCTGCCCCAGCCGAGCTGATAGATGCCCCGCCCCAGATGCACGTACGGAATTTCGTGCGCATGGGCGGCGCGCAGCAGCGCCACGTCCGGTTTCCCCTGTGGCGCCCGCTGCGAGATGAACTCGATCGTCTGCGCAAACCCGGCGTCAAAGGCGGCGCGCATGCCGTCGTCAAGCCCGCGCCCGGCCATCGCCAGACAGGCGTCGAGCGCTGCACGCACGGCCTGTTCGTACACCGTGCGCGCAATCCGTTCCACCGACGGCAGCGCAACCACCACGGCCCAGCGGCCCCGGTCGTCAGGCCGTGCAGCGAAATGCTCGACGCGTACGTCGCCAAAAACCGGTACGCCTCCGCTTTGCAGCAGTTGCAGGGTCAGCGCCAGCGCATGCGACAGGAAACGCAGCGCAGCACGGCGTTCGCCCGAGCCTTCTGCCTGCCCGCCCGGACCGCCCAGCGCAACGGGCTCGAGCCGCAGCCACTGCGCAAACCGGTTTGCTATTACATCGAGTTGATCCGGCGGCGGGCACGGAAACCCGAACTGCAGGCGCTCGCGCCGCACGGGCACGCTGGCGGAGGTCGCCCGGCGTCTGCGCAGGCGCTGCGCGACGTCCGCGCGCAGCGCCTGCCGGTCGACCTTGCCCTGCGGCGTGCGCGGCAGGCGCTCGAGATGAATGATCCGGCACGGTGCCCGCGCGCCAAGTCGTTCCTGCGCGAACGCCGCCAGTTCGTCTCCACCGGCTTGTACACCGTCATGCAGGACGACTGCTGCCACGGGAATATCCTGTGCGATACGATCCGGCAACGGAAACGCACTGACCTCGCGCACGGCCGGGTGCTCGCCCAGCGCGCGCTCGATCTCGGCCGGATAGATGTTCAATCCGCTGACCATCATCATGTCGTCGACGCGCCCGCAGTGGATCAACTGGCCGTCGGGCGACCAGCGTGCGAAATCGCCCGGGTAGTACCAGCCGTCGCGCAGTGCCCGTGCCGTCGCCTCGGCGTCGTTCAGGTAACCGGCGAACATGCCCGGCCGGCGCATCCGGACATGGCCCGTTTCGCCCGCTGCGACCGGGCGGCCGTCGCGATCCACGATCTCGATCTCCACGCCGGGGGCGGGCCGGCCTACGGTGCCCGGCACTTCCCTCGACTGCTGCGGCGTGGCCGTGGAAACCAGACCACATTCGTTCGTCCCGTACCGTACGTAGACGTTCGGCGAGAGCCGTGTCATCGCCCGTTCGCGCAGCGACGCCCCGACCGTGGCCGTACCGACGACGAGTTCGCGCAGCAACGGCAGCGCTGGCCGGGGCGCGCCGGCCGGCAGGCGATCGAGCGCGACTTCGAGATCGGCAACACTCGTCCAGAGCACCGTGATCCCGTGACGAAGCGCGATGTCGACCAGCGTAGCGCCACGGCGATCGGCCAGAACCGCCGTGGCGCCGTAATACATCGCACTGACGACGATGCGCCGGCCGGTTTCAAAATCGAGATGCACCTGCGAATACACACGGTCTTCACCCGGCACAAGAGGACGCGAGAAAGTACCGTCGAGGCGCTGCAGATATGAACGGTGCCCGAGTGGAATCAGCCGACTGCGCCCGGTCGAACCCGAGGTCGACCCAAGTACGGCAGGAGCCTCCGGCGCTGCCACGCGCGCCGTCGTATCGATCGCTGCGGGTCCGGTGCCGAACCGCATCGCATCAAAGGCAATGGAGCGCACCGCCGGCGCTTCCAGGCCGGGCCGCCTGCCGGCAACGACCGTCACTCCCGCGCGCTCGAATTCCTCACGCCGTGCAATGCGGGAGAGCCCGCCCGGCAGCGAAAACACGGTCGCGCCCAGGCGCATGGCGCCCAGCGAGGCGAGCAGGATCGACAGTTCATCCGTACCGGCCGGCACGAGAACATCGCCGGCCGCGACACCCTGGCTGCGCAGATACCCGGCAGACTGCCAGATCAGCCCTTCCAGTTCGGCGAAGGTCAGCGAACCCAGCGGGTGAATCAATGCGCAGTCGTCCGGTTGTTCGTGTGCCAGCGCGGAAAAGAAATCCGTGAAATTGGTAAAGCGGCCAGCTGCTGGTCGCCAACTGCCCAGCTGTGAATCCGCCATGCACGCCCCTTTCTGTATCCGTCCGGTTCGGGATTCTGACCGCGCCGGGCCCTTCGGTAAAATGCGGCCTGTCATTTTTGCTCCCGCACGGAACAACTGGAACGCCACCGGCATGATCTCCCGACGTGAATTCCTGCGCGCGGCCAGTGTGGCCGCCGTGCCTGGCGCGGCCCCGCCCGCTGCCCGGGCGCGCGTCCCGGACGAAATCAGGCTGGTCGTACCGTATTCCCCGGGCGGCTCGACAGACTTGCTGGCGCGCATTCTCGCCCAGGAAATGAGCAAGCGCCTCGGCAATACGGTCACCGTCGATTACCGGCCCGGAGCCGGCTCGATGATCGGCATCGCTCATGTGGCCCGCGCCCCGGCCGACGGATCGGCACTCGCGATCGTCAACAGTTCCTTCGTCATCAATCCGGTCCTGCGTGCCTCGACGCCCTATCGCGTGGAGGATCTGCGTCCGGTCACGCAACTGGTGGACGTGCCGTTCGTGCTGCTGGCCAACCTGCGGACGCCTTTCGACACCGTGCCTGAACTGGTCGACCACTACCGGCGGACCGACCGTGCCATCGAGTTCGCCATGCCCGGCATGGGTGGGGCCGCGCACCTCGGCGGAGTACTCCTCGGCCGCGCCGCCGGACTCCAGGTGCTGCCCATTCCCTACAAGGGGAGTCCACCTGCGCACGCCGATGTGATCGCCGGCCGGGTCCCGCTGCTCATCGAAACATTGCCGACAGCGATTCCGCAGGTGCAGGCCGGGCGGATGAAGATGATCGCCGCGCTCGGGCAGGAGCGCATTCATGGTCTCGGGCAGTACCCGACTGTCGCGGAGACCTTCCCGGGGTTCAACGCGTCGACCTTCTATGGTCTGGCTGCGCCGGCGGCGCCCCCCGGCGAAACCATCGACGAAATTTCGAACGCGGTCACCGATGTTCTGCTCCAGCAGGAAAACCGCGACCGTCTCGAGAAACTCGGCCTGTTTGTGCACGCAAACGGACCCGCCGCGTTCGGCGCCTTCCTCGCCGAACATGCGGCAAAGTGGGCAGCGATCATCCGCGAACAGAAGATTACCGTCGAGTAGGCCACCAACCAGCATGACGGTGCGAACGACAGCAGCGTTCAAGGCAACGAAGTCGTCTCCTGCGGTGCCTGCGCGCGTGGCTGCAGCCAGATATTGATCGCCGAGACGTTTTCCTGCTGATCGTCACCCGCCAGGGCATGCAGACGCAGCAGTGAGACCAGATAGGTGTAGCGTGCCTGTGCGAGATCGCGCAGCGCGCTCGTGCGCTGCTGTTCGGCGTTGAGCACGTCCAGTGTCGTGCGCACGCCGGCTTCGAAGGACTTGCGCCCGGAAAGCACTGCCTGCTCGGCTGATGCGACTGCCTGCTCGAGGGCGCCGATGCGCGCGATGCCTTCGGTCACTTCGCGAAACTCGCGGTAGATCCGCACTTCGATGTCGCGCCGGGTGGCTTCGATCTGCTCCTGCACCCGGGTCTGCGTTGCCAGCGCCTGTCGTACCGTCGAACTCACATAGCCGCCCGAGTACAGCGGCACGGAGAGCTGCAGGCCGATCGACTTCTGGTCGTAGCGCGTGTTCACGCTGTTGACGTTGTCGCTGTCGGTCTTCGACCACTGGGCGACGGCGTCGAGCGTCGGCAGGTGATCGGCGCGGACGCGGCTGATTTCCTCGCCGGCAGCGTCGAGCTGCGCCTGCAGCTGCAGCAGATCGGGGCTCTGCGCCCAGGCGCGCGCCACCCAGTCATCGAGCCGTGCCGGTTGCGGCGGGCCGGCAACGAAGCGCGGAGCATCGAGATCGGCCAGCGGCTCGCCGTCGCGGCCGGTGAGCACATCGAGTTTGCGACGCGTGAAATCGACGTTCTGCCGTGCTTCGAGTTCCTGTGCCAGCGTCATGTCGAGACGCGCCTGCGCATCATCGATATCGGTGCGGGTGCCGCTGCCGGCGGCAAAGGTCTTGCGTGCGGCATCGAGCTGGACGGTCGTCATCCGCTTGAGTGACTGTACCAGCGTGAGCTGTTCGCGTGCCAGCAGGGCATCGAAGTACGCTTCGCCGACGCGCACGACGAGATCCTGCTCGTCGCCGGCCAGGGTCGCTTCGGTATCGCGCACCTGTGCTTCGGCCTGGCGCAGTTGTGCGCGCAGCCCCGGACGGTACAGCGGCTGGCGCACGCTGAGCGTCCTGCTGCTCGACCAGTAATCGTCACTGGTCGTCATCGACTGGCCGAGCGCGTTGCGTCCGTGCGTCGTCAGGTCGTTGTAGTTTCGGGTGAAGCTGGCCGAGACGTTGGGCAGCAATTGCGAACGGGCCTGCGGTATCCGCTCGCGACCGGCTTCGGCTGCGGCCCGCGATGCACGGATCATGGCATCGTTCTGCAGTGCCGCCTGCCAGGCTTCATGCAGATCCATCGCTCCGGCCGACAGCGGCAGCGAAAGGGAGACGGACACGATCGCCAGCGACCGCAGGAATGCTGCACACCGCGCCGATGCGGCGGTGCACATCCCGGACCGGTTGTACTTGGGCATTTTCGTCATTCCTCTTTCAGCGACGACGACATGCGCTTGATCAATGGATTGATCAGATACGTCAGCATCGAGCGTTCGCCGGTACGGAAGACGACCTGTACCGGCATGCCCGGCTGCAGGCGGCGCCCTTCCAGCTGCCGGATGCCGTGCGGCGTGAGCCGTACGCGCGCCAGGTAATACGTGACGCCCGAGTGCTGGTCGGTGAGCAGATCGCCCGAAACCGAAATCACTTCGCCGTCGACCATCAGTTGCGGCGAGTGGGCAAAGGTGTTGAAACGCACATCCACCGGCAGTCCTGCATGCACGCGATCGATCAGGTGCGGCGCCACCTGTGCTTCGAGCAGCAGATCTTCGTCGTCGGGCACGATGTCCATCAGTTTCTGTCCGGGCTGCACCACGGCGCCGACACTCTGCACGGCCAGGCCCACCACCTGTCCTTCGGCCGGCGAGCGAATCTCGGTGCGCGCAAGTTCCTCGGACACGGCGACGAGTCTCTTTTCGTTGCTCAGGACTTCGCTGTCGACATCGGCCAGTTGCGTTTCCACTTCCCGCCTCATGTCGCGCTGCCGCGACAGCGCGCGCTGGCGAGACTCGGCAATGCTTCGCTGCGCGCGCACGGTATTGCCCTCGAGGTCGGCAATCGCGCTGCGGATATCGGCCGCCGTACGCTCGAGTTCCAGCTGGGTATTGCGCGGCGCATAACCGTCGCTCACCAGGCCGCGGAGATGATCCAGCTGCTCGTCGACCAGGGCGAGCTGGCGGCGGCGATGCTCCAGCGTGCGCGCGTACGACTGGAGCATGCCTTCCTGCGCGGCGATGCCTTCCTCGATCGACTGCAGATCCGATTGCAGCAGGCTGCGGCGCGTCTGCAGCAACTGCTCCTGATTGCGCATCTGCTGCTCGATGAGCGGGTCGGCTGCCGCTTCCTGCAGATCCGGGTGGAAGCTGATGGTGGCGGCACCGGCCTTTTCGGCCTGCAGACGCGCCTGCAGCGCGCGTCCACCCAGGTAGCGCTGACGTACCGCTTCGTAGTCGGCACGCGCATTGGTGTCGTCCAGCCGCATCAGCAACTGTCCGGCCTGTACCCGCTCGCCCTCGCGCACGAGCACTTCGCGCACGATCCCGCCGGTCGGGTGCTGCACGGCCTTGCGCTTGGTGTCGAGCGTGACCATGCCGTTGCCGGGCACGCCCTCGTCGAGCGGCGCCCAGCCCGCCCAGAGCACAAAACCGCCAAAGAAGATCAGCAGCGCCCAGAGTCCGATGCGCCCGACGCGGCGCGCCTCGGACG
>DAIUFU010000131.1:0-6128 GCA_036844405.1 Burkholderiaceae bacterium
GTGGTTCCGCAGGAACTGGTGTTCGATCCGTTTTTCACGGTACGCGAGACGCTGCGGATCACCTCGGGCTACTACGGAGTGCGCGGCAACGACGCCTGGATCGACGAGATTCTCGAACATCTCGATCTGACCTCGAAGGCCGACGAGAACATGCGCGCGCTGTCGGGCGGCATGAAGCGTCGTGTCCTCGTCGCGCAGGCGCTCGTGCACCGGCCGCCGGTGATCGTGCTCGACGAACCGACGGCGGGCGTCGACGTGGAATTGCGCCAGGCGCTGTGGAAATTCGTGCGCCGACTCAATCGTGACGGTCACACGATCGTGCTGACGACACACTATCTGGAGGAAGCCGAGGAATTGTGCGAACGCATCGCGATGCTCAAGCATGGCAGCATCGTGGCGCTCGATCGCACCGACACCCTGTTGCAGCGCTTTTCGCACACGCGCCTGCGCCTGCGCCTGTCGGGCGCTGCGCTGCCGCCGGCACTGGCGCGGCTGCGTGCCGCCGCTGCGGCCGATGGCAGCAATGATGCCGAAGACGGTGCGCCGGACGCGGCTGGTGCGGCCGTCGGCGGCGTTGAAACGCTGCTGATCGATCACTATGGCGAGGTCGAGATGGTGCTCGCGCAATTGCGCACGGCGGGCTGTGTGATCGAGGAGATGGAGTTGCAGCGGGCCGACCTGGAGGAAGTCTTCGTGCGCCTGATGAGGGAAACGCGTTGATGGAAAACGGAGCGGGCGAGATGGAGCCGGGCACCGGTACGGCCGCGCGCCGCCCGTTCGACTTCGCGTGGCAGGGCTTCTTCACGCTGTTTCAGAAGGAAGTGCTGCGCTTCTACAAGGTCGGCTTCCAGACGATCGCGGCCCCCATCCTGACGTCGCTGCTCTATCTGCTGATCTTTTCGCACGTCCTCGAAAATCGCATCGAGGTCTATGAAGGTGTCAGTTACACGGCTTTCCTGCTGCCCGGCCTGGTGATGATGTCGGTGTTGCAGAATTCCTTCGCCAACAGCTCGTCGTCGATCATCCAGAGCAAGGTCACCGGCAACATCGTGTTCGTGCTGCTGCCGCCGCTGTCGCACCGCGAAATGTATGCCGCCTATGTGCTGGCCTCGCTGGTGCGCGGGCTGGCGGTCGGTACGGGGGTTTTCATCGTCACCGCGCTGTGGGCGCGCCCGGGTTTTCATGCGCCGCTGTGGATCCTGATGTTCGCGGTTCTCGGCAGTGCGATTCTCGGTACAATGGGCCTGATCGCGGGGATCCTGGCGGAGAAATTCGACCAGATCGCTGCTTTCCAGAACTTCATCGTGATCCCGGCGACGTTCCTGTCGGGCGTGTTCTATTCGGTGAACTCGCTGCCGCCGTTCTGGCAGACGCTGTCGCAGCTGAATCCCTTCTTCTATATGGTCGACGGATTCCGCTATGGCTTCTTCGGCGTCTCGGACATCGCGCCGGCCGTCAGTTTCATCGTCGTCATGGCCACGCTCGTGCTGTGCTCCGTCATCGCCACGCGCCTGTTGGCCAGCGGGTACCGTCTGCGCCTGTAAGATGGGCGCTGCGATGCGGGACCGGCGGGTACAGCCGGGGCGCAATGCGCCGCCTTCATCCGGCGGCGTCCCCTTTTCAACCGAATCTGGATCCGGATTTCGCCATGGTTACACCTGAAGATGTGCACAGCTACATCGCCGCCGGACTCGAGTGCGAGCATCTCGAGGTCGACGGCGACGGCCGGCATTTCCAGGCGATCATCGTTTCGAAGACCTTCGAAGGCAAGCGCCCGGTGCAAAGGCACCAGATCGTCTACCGCGCACTCGGCGATCGCATGCGCGAGGAAGTGCACGCCTTGTCCATGAACACCTTGACCCCCGAGGAGTGGGCCGCGCTGCAATAATCGAGCAGGCGCTTCGCGTTCCCGGGACAGCGGGAGCGCGCATGCCCTTTATCCGGATGGACAGATTCAGAATCGAAGGCGGCCGGCCGCTGCACGGCGAGATCGGGGTATCGGGGGCAAAGAATGCCGCCCTGCCCATTCTGTGCGCCGCCTTGCTGGCAGCCGGTGAAGTCGAGTTGTCGAATGTGCCGGATCTGCACGATGTGGCCACCGTGCTGCGGCTGCTCGGCCGTCTGGGGGCGCGCGTCGGGCGCGATGGTGATCTCGTCGGCATCGACGCCTGTGGCATCAATTCGGTCGAGGCACCGTACGAGCTCGTCAAGACGATGCGTGCGTCGATTCTCGTGCTCGGGCCGTTGCTGGCCCGCTTCGGCGAGGCGCGCGTCTCGCTGCCCGGCGGGTGCGCGATCGGGCAGCGCCCGGTCGATCAGCATCTGAAGGGCCTGCAGGCCATGGGTGCGCAGATCGGCATCGAGCACGGCTATGTGGTGGCCCGGGCGCGCCGGCTGACGGGTGCACGCATCGTCACCGACATGGTCACCGTGACCGGAACCGCAAACCTGATGATGGCGGCGACGCTGGCCGACGGCGAGACGGTGATCGAGAATGCGGCGCGCGAGCCGGAAATCGTCGATCTGGCGCAGGCGCTCGCTGCCATGGGCGCGCGCATCGACGGCGCCGGCAGCGATCGCATCGTCGTACAGGGCGTCGCCGCCCTGCACGGAGCGGCGCATCGCGTCATGCCCGACCGGATCGAGGCCGGCACCTTCCTGTGCGCGGCGGCGGCAGCCGGCGGCGAGATCGTCCTGCGCGATGCCTGCGCGTCACAGATGGATGCGACGCTGGACAAGCTGTGCGAGGCCGGCGCCGTGATCGAGTGCCGGGACGATGTCATCCGCCTGCGCATGACGCGCCGGCCGCGTGCGGTCGACATTCGCACGGCTCCCTATCCGGGGTTTGCCACCGACATGCAGGCGCAGTTCATGGCTGTCAACTGCATCGCCGAAGGGGCGTCAGTGGTGACGGAGACCATTTTCGAGAACCGTTTCATGCATGTACTCGAACTGCAGCGCCTCGGTGCCGATCTGGTGATCGAGGGCAATTCGACGATGGTGCGCGGCGTGCCCGTGCTTTCGGGGGCGCGCGTCATGGCGACCGACCTGCGCGCTTCGGCCGGCCTTGTCATTGCCGGCCTGGTTGCGGAGGGCGAGACCACCGTCGATCGCATCTATCACCTCGATCGCGGCTACCAGCAGATGGAAACACGGCTGCAGGCGCTCGGCGCACGTGTCGAGCGTATCGACGGCCGGCGCGATGCCGGCGAAAGCGCCGGGATGGAGGAAACCACCGCGGCCGCCATGCCGGTCGTAGAACGTCTGTCCGTGCCCGGGGCGCACCCGTCGCAGGTTCCGGCGGTGACGCCGGCGGACGCGCAGCCGGTGCTGGCCGGAGCGGGCCGATGATCACGCTGGCGCTGTCCAAGGGACGGATTTTCGACGATACGGCGCCGCTGCTCGCCGCCGCCGGCATCGCCTCGACGGTGTCGATCAGTGATTCGCGGCAGCTGATCCTGCCGACGACGGACCCGGGCCTGCGCCTGATCATCGTCCGCGCGTCCGACGTGCCGACCTACGTGCAGTACGGTGCCGCCGATCTCGGTGTCGCCGGCAAGGACGTCCTGCTCGAGCATGGCGGCGACGGCCTGTACCAGCCGATCGACCTGGGCATCGCGCGCTGCCGGCTGTCGGTGGCGGTACGCGCCGGCTTCGATTACCGGCGTGCGGTGCGCCGTGGTGCGCGCCTGCGCATCGCCACCAAGTACGTGAAGACGACGCGCGAGCACTTCGCCGGCAAGGGCGTGCACGTCGATCCGATCAAGCTCTACGGTTCGATGGAACTGGCGCCGCTCGTCGGACTTGCCGACGCCATCGTCGATCTGGTCAGCACCGGCAGCACGCTGCGTGCCAACCATCTGGTCGAGGTCGAGGAAATCATGCCGATCTCGGCCCGGCTGATCGTCAACCAGGCTTCGCTCAAGACGCGCGCGGCCCGGCTCGAACCCCTGCTCGACGCGCTGGCCGAGGCTACCCGGCCGGTGGACGCGTCAGCAGCGCCAGCCGGCGGGGCAACGGCGGCGGCATGAAGACCGCGCCAGAAAAAAGTGAGCGGACGGCATGAACAGTCCCGTTGAATCATCGTTGCCGGCGCGGCTGGACAGCCGCAGCGCCGATTTCGCAGAGCGCCTGAAGGCGCTGCTGGCCTGGGAGCCGGTGGAAGATGCCGCCATCGAGCGCACGGTCGCGGACATCGTTGCCGACGTGCGCCGGCGCGGCGATGAAGCCGTGCTCGAATACACGCGCCGCTTCGACCGCATCGACGCACCGGCGATGGCCGCGCTCGAAATCGCGCCGGACGAACTGCGGGCGGCGCTGGCGGCACTCGACCAGACGCAGCGTGCCGCACTGGAAGCGGCCGCCGGGCGCGTGCGCCGCTACCACGAACATCAGCTGGCGCATTCCTGGTCGTACGTCGACGAGGACGGCACGCGACTCGGCCAGCGCATCGGTCCGATCGAGCGCGTCGGCCTGTACGTGCCCGGCGGCAAGGCGGCCTATCCGTCGTCGGTGCTGATGAACGCGCTGCCGGCGCGCGTGGCCGGGGTGCACGAGCTCGTCATGGTCGTGCCGACGCCGGACGGCGTGCGCAATCCGATGGTGCTGGCCGCCGCCTGCGTGGCCGGCGTCGATCGCGTCTTCGCCATCGGCGGCGCGCAGGCGGTCGCCGCACTGGCCTGGGGCACCTCTACGGTGCCGGCCGTCGACAAGATCGTCGGACCCGGCAACGCGTATGTCGCCGAGGCCAAGCGCCGGGTGTTCGGCGTCGTCGGCATCGACATGATCGCCGGCCCGTCGGAGATCCTCGTCGTCTGCGACGGCAGCGCCGATCCCGACTGGATCGCGATGGACCTGTTCTCGCAGGCCGAGCACGACGAGATGGCGCAGGCGATCCTGCTCACGCCCGACGTGGCGTTCGCTGATGCCGTCGCCGCGTCGATCGCCCGCCTGCTGCCGACGATGAGCCGGCGCGCGATCATCGGCCGTTCGCTGGCCGACCGCGGTGCGATCGTCGTCACGCGCAGCATGGAAGAAGCCTGCTCGATCGCGGGCTCGATTGCCGCCGAGCACGTCGAAGTCTGTGCGCGTGATGCCGCACACTGGGCGGAGCGGATCGATCACGCCGGTGCCCTGTTTCTCGGCGCCTGGACGTCCGAATCGCTCGGCGACTACTGTGCCGGGCCGAACCACGTGCTGCCGACGATGCGCACCGCGCGTTTCTCGTCGCCGCTGGGCGTCTATGACTTCCAGAAGCGCACGAGCGTGATCGAGGTTTCGCAGCGCGGCGCGGCGAAGCTGGGCGCCGTGGCCGCGACGCTGGCGCGGGCCGAAGGACTGGAGGCGCATGCCCGCAGCGCACAGTTGCGGGTGGATGCCAGCGCACGGGCCGCAACGTCGCCGGCCGGAGCGAAGGCGGCCGGATCCGGTGAAGCGGTGTCGGCGCCTGGCGCAGCTGCCGCGGCCGACGAATACGCGCCGCTGCGCCCGGACATCGTCGCGATGCGTGCGTATCACGTGCCCGACGCGACCGGTCTGGTCAAGCTCGACGCGATGGAGAATCCATACCGTCTGCCGGAGGCCCTGCGCGGCGCACTCGGCGAGCGGCTCGCCGAGGTGCCGATCAACCGCTACCCCGATCCGCGTCACGCCGAACTGATGCAGGCGCTGCGCCGTCGCTTCGACGTGCCCGACGGGGCCGCGGTCGTGCTCGGCAACGGCTCGGACGAACTGATCACGATGCTGGCGCTCGCCGTGGCCCGACCCGGTGCCGTGCACCTGGCCCCGGAGCCGTCGTTCGTGATGTACCGGATGTCGGCGCAACTGGCGGGCAGCCGCTTCGTCGGCGTGCCGCTGCGCGACGATTTTTCGCTGGACACCGATGCCATGCTCGCTGCCATCCGGCAGCACCGGCCGGCGATCGTCTGGCTCGCCTGGCCGAACAATCCGACCGGCAATGCCTTCGCCCCCGAGGCAATCAAGGCCGTGCTGGCGGCCGCGCCGGGTTTTGTCGTCCTCGACGAAGCCTATCAGCCGTTCGCGCAGGATACGTGGATGCCGCATCTGCTGCGGCACGAGCGCCTGATCGTCCTGCGCACGGTCTCCAAGCTGGGGCTCGCCGGCCTGCG
>DAIUFU010000132.1:0-3004 GCA_036844405.1 Burkholderiaceae bacterium
ACAGCAGCGTGAACAGGATCGCAAGCTGCAACGCACCTCGCGCCTGGTCACAATGGGGAAATGGCTTCCTCACTGGCGCACGAACTGAACCAGCCGCTGACCGCGATCAACAACTACTGCATGGGCATGTCCGCGCGGATTCGCGCCAGCACGGCGGCCGGCCACCCGATTGCCGCACAGACCCTGCTCGAGCCGCTGGGACGCACGAGCGCACAGGCGGCACGCGCCGGCGAGGTCATCCGGCGGATCCGCAATTTCGTCAAGCGCAGCGAACCCGAGCGGCGCCGCTGCGAGGTGCGCCTGATCGTGGCCGATGCCGTCGGCCTGGCCGACATCGATGCCCGCCGCATGGGTCTGCACATCGCAACCCGGCTGCCCGAGCAGTTGCCGGCGCTCTTTGCCGATCCGATCCTGATCGAGCAGGTGCTGCTCAATCTGCTGAAAAACGCGCTCGATGCCACCCGCGAGGCGTCCGCCGGCGCGCGCACGGTGACGCTGGATGTCCGTCACGATGGCGACCATCTCGAGTTCGGCGTCACCGACCAGGGCAGCGGCCTGGACGACGATACGCGCGGGCGCCTGTTCGAGCCCTTCTTCACGACCAAGAGCGAAGGCATGGGCATCGGCCTGAACATCTGCCGTTCGATCGTCGAGTCGCACAACGGGCGCCTGTGGAGCGAGGCCGCACCGGGCGGCGGATGCAGTTTCCGTTTCACCCTGCCGGTCGAAGCGCAGCAAGGTGTCGCCAGCCCCGTCGAAATCGCCCTGCCCGCCGATGAACAGACCTGACACAATGACGTCCATGATGAGTTCCGGCAATACAGTTTCTTCCCCCGCGCAGGCCGACTCCGGCGGCAGTCATGCGTCCGGCGCTGCCGACCGGCAGGCGGACCTCGTCTACGTCGTCGACGATGACGAGGCGGTGCGCGACTCGACGCGCTGGCTGCTCGAAGCCAACGGCTTCGACGTGCACACCTTTGCCAGCGCCGACGAGTTTCTCGAGCAGTGGCACAAGCCCGAGCCGATCGCCTGCCTGCTGCTGGACGTGCGCATGCCCGGCATGTCGGGCCTCGAACTGCACGAGGAACTCGTGCGGCGCGGATCGACACTGCCGCTGATTTTCGTGACCGGTCACGGAGACGTGCCGATGGCCGTATCGAGAATGAAGAAAGGCGCGTATGACTTTCTCGAAAAGCCCTTCGGCGAGGAGCAGCTCCTGCGTCTGGTGCACGAGTCGCTGCGGCAGGCGCGCACGATCGCCGAAGCACGCGATGCCGACCAGGACGCACAGCAACGTCTGGAACGTCTGACAGCCCGCGAGCACCAGGTGCTCGCGCGGATCGTTGCCGGGCGCCTGAACAAGCAGATCGCCGACGACCTCGGCATCAGCATCAAGACCGTCGAAGCGCACCGCGCCAACATCATGGACAAGCTGAACGTGCGCACGATGGCCGATCTGATGCGGATCGCGCTGCGCGGCGCCGCCGATCCGGCGGAGTGACACCGCCGGCGCAATCCGCGAAGGCATCCTGACCGATCAGCCGGTCCGCGCCTCGACGGAACGACAGCGGGTATAACCCGACGCACGCGTTGCCCGTGCACGCAGTTCGTGGATCAGCGCGCGCACCCGCGGATGGTTGCGCCAGTGCTGCAGGCCGCACAGGTAATAGCGCTCCATGCCGATCGAGATGAAATCGAGCCCGAGCTGATCGGCTGCGGCACGCAGGCCGAAGCCGGCATCGGCCAGCCCGGCGGCAACCGACGCGGCAACCGCATAGTGCGTGAATTCCTCGCGCTCGTAGCCGCGGATTCCGGCCGGACTCAGGCCGCGCTCGCGCAGCAGGCGATCGAACCAGGTGCGCGTGCCGGCGCCACGCTGGCGATTGACGAAGCGGATGCCGGAACGGGCGAGGTCGACGACATCGTGAATGCGCTTCGGATTGCCGCGGGCCACGATCAGCCCCTGTTCGCGGCGCACGACCGCTTCAACGAAATATCCGGGCAGACGGAAGACTTCCGGACGCTCGGCAGGCGCCGGCGGGGGCTCGGGCAGATGAAAGCCGGCGATGTCCGCCTGCCCGGCCATGAGTGCAGCGAGCGCGTCCTCCGAGCCGATGAAGCGTGCGCTCCAGCGCGGTGCACGAAGACGCGCCGCCGTTCGTCGCTGCCCTGGCCCGCACCTGCCTGCGGTGCCCCCTGCATCTCCACCTGCACGTCTACTTGCGCGTTCTTCCGCGCCTCTCGCTTCGCCTTGGGCCGCTTCACCCAGGGCCGCTTCACCCAGGGCCGCTTCACCATGCCCGGCTGCATCCGGCCCGTCCGGCGGAACTCCGCTCTCGCGTTCAAGCCCGAGAATTTCCTGCAGCAACAGATCATGACTGGCGGCGATCCGCACCGGCGGCTCGGGCGCGCCGGTCAACTGATCGACCGCCTCGCGCAGACTCTGCAGCGGCGCATCGAGCTGGCGCTGCCCCGCGCGCTCGAAAAGCCGGAGCGCCCGCACGAGATCGGCGCCCGAGGCGCTCAGGCGGCTGCCATGTCCCTTGACGCGCTCGACCAGCGGCACGCCCAACAGACGTTCCGCCAGTGCGAGCCGTCCCCAGGCGCTGCGATACGAGACACCGACCGTCTCGGCCGCCTGGCCGATCCGGGAAGTATCGGCCAGCGCCCGCAGCAGGCGGCCCAGTTCGAGCAGGTCGAGCGCATCGTCACCAGCCTGCACCGTTACCGCCGGAACGACTTCCATCGACCAGGCCACGGCCGGTGCATCCGGCGACGGCTGCATCCGGGTTTCGGGGCGCTTGCGCCGCCCGTTGGTGTCCGATGGCGATCTGCCGATGTCGGGTTGCGCTCCCTCAGTGTCGGGTAGCGACCCGTTGGTGTCTGGTGACGACCCGCTGGTATCCGGCGACGTCATGACGACTGCCGCCCCATGAGAGCCGCAGGCTCTGGGAGCCATGGATTCATAGTTGCAACTGATTTCCGAATGATTGACGGGAAAGGT
>DAIUFU010000132.1:3014-6088 GCA_036844405.1 Burkholderiaceae bacterium
ACATCGTTTCCGGCCTGCACCGTTACCGCCGGAACGACTTCCATCGACCAGGCCACGGCCGGTGCCTCCGGCGACGGCTGCGCCCGGGTCTCCGGGCGCTTGTGCCGCCCGTCGGTGTCGGATGGCGACCCGCTGGTGTCGGATGGCGACCCGCTGGTGTCGGATGGCGACCCGCTGACGTCCGACGATTTCATGACGACTGCCGCCTCATGAGAGCCGCAGACCCGGGGAGCCATGGATTCATAGTTGCAACTGATTTCCGAATGATTGACGGGAAAGGTCAAACCTAAACTGTATCGATGTTCGATATCCCGGTCGAGGATCTGCTGCGCAGCTTCGAAGGCGATGCGCCGGGCATCATCCTGCTGTCGCTGCGTGTGAGCCTCACGGCCGTGGCTTTCGCCTCGCTGCTGGGGTTGCCGCTGGGCGCGCTGGTGGCGGTGGTGCGCTTTCCCGGACGCGCGCTCGTCGTCACCGCGCTCAACGCGCTGATGGGGCTGCCGGCGGTGCTGGTCGGACTCGTCGTCTACCTGTCGCTGTCGCGCAGCGGCCCGCTGGGCAGCTTCGGCCTGCTCTTCACGCCGGCGGCGATGATCATCGCCCAGACCTTTCTGACCACGCCGCTGATCGCCGCCCTCACCCGCCAGACCGTCGAGGACGCCTGGGAGCGGCACGGCGGCATCCTGCGCTCGCTGCGCCTGTCGCTGCCGGCACGGGTGCGCGTGCTGCTGTGGGACTGCCGTTTTTCCGTGCTGGCCGCCGTGCTCGCCGGTCTCGGGCGCGCGATGTCGGAAGTCGGCACGGTGATGATCGTCGGCGGCAACATCGACGGCTTCACCCGCGTGATGACTACGGCCATCGCGCTGGAGACGAGCAAGGGCGATCTTCCGCTGGCCGTCACGCTGGGTCTGGTGCTGATGACGCTCGTGCTGCTGCTCAATGCGATCGTCAGTGCCGTGCGCGGCTTTGCAATGAAACGCTATGGTGGCTGAAGTCGTGACCGGATCCCCGGCCAGGGGGCATGACCCCCTGCTCAGCTTGCGCGGCATCCGTTGGCATCCGCGCGGGCGCACCGTGCTCGACGGCATCGACTTCGACTGGAACGGCGCCGGCATCTGTGCGCTGATCGGACCGAACGGCGCCGGCAAGACCATGCTGCTGCACACGATCCACGGCCTGCTGCGGCCGCACGCCGGCGAGGTTCACTTCGAAGGCCGGACGGCAAGCCACGGCGACACGTCCTTCGCCGGCCAGGCACTCGTCTTCCAGCACCCGTCGATGTTTCGCGGCTCGGCGCTGGCCAACCTCCTGATCGTGCCCGATCCGGGAAGCAGCCGCCGCCAGCGGCGCGAACAGGCGCTGGCGATGCTCGAACGCGTCGGCCTGCGCGAACTCGCGCACGCGCCGGCGATGAAGCTCTCCGGCGGCGAGCGTCAGCGCCTGGCCATTGCACGCGCCTGGCTGGTGCGCCCGCGCCTGCTGCTGCTCGACGAACCGACCGCCAGCCTCGATCCGGGCGCCAGCGAACACATCGAACAATTGATTCGTGACATTCGCGCCGACGGCTGCCACGTGCTGATGACCTCGCACAACCTCGGTCAGGTCGCCCGCCTGGCCGACGAAGTTGTGTTCCTGCACCGCGGCCGCATCCTCGAGCGCCAGGCCACCCGACCGTTCTTCTCCGGACCGCGCACCAGCGAGGCCCGTCAATTCCTGCAAGGAGCACTGCCATGGCAACTATCTTCCGCCGCCTGAAAGCGATCGGCGCCGGCCTTACCCTCGCTCTGCTGGCCGGCGTCATGACCGCGCCGCTGGCCACCGGCGCACACGCCGAGACGATCACCGTCGCCTCGACGACCTCGACCGAAAACTCGGGCCTGTTCAAGTTCCTGCTGCCGGCCTTCGAAAAAGACACCGGCGTCCAGGTGAAAGTGATTGCCGTCGGCACCGGCCAGGCGCTCGACATCGGCCGCCGCGGCGACGCCGACGTGCTCTTCGTGCACGACCCGGCCGCCGAACAGAAATTCGTCGACGAAGGCTACGGCATCGACCACCAGCGCGTGATGTACAACGACTTCATCATCGTCGGCCCGAAAAGCGACCCGGCGAAAGTGCGCGGCGACCGCGACGTGATCGACGCCCTGCGCAAGATCGCGGCCGCCGACCAGCCGTTCGCCTCGCGCGGCGACCGCAGCGGCACGCACATGGCCGAACTGCGCTACTGGAAGGAAGCCGGCATCGACGTCACCGCCGCCCGCGGCAAGTGGTACAAGGAAACCGGATCCGGCATGGGTCCGACCCTGAACACCGCCTCCGGCATGAACGCCTACTCGCTCACCGACCGCGGCACCTGGCTGTCATTCAAGAACCGGGGCGAACTCGAAATCCTCGTCGAAGGCGACCAGCGCCTGTTCAACCAGTACGGCGTCATGCTCGTCAACCCGACCCGCCACCCGCAGGTCAAGGTGCAGGCCGGACGCAGCTTCATGAACTGGCTGGTGGGCCCGAAAGGCCAGCAGACCATCGCCGACTACCAGGTCAACGGCCAGCAGCTGTTCTTCCCGAACGCGGGGAAGTGAGCCGGGTGAAGACCGGAGCCCGATGATGTGTCCGGGACGGCTGGTCCGATGGGTAGTCATGGCGGCTGCACCAGTCACACGGGATCTGTTGCGAGGGATGCAGCAGGGTCGGAGTCATCGACAACATCGCCGTCTTTGTACGTGCTATACTGCGCGGCTTCGCGCCCGTAGCTCAGTTGGATAGAGTACCTGGCTACGAACCAGGGGGTCGTGGGTTCGAATCCTGCCGGGCGCGCCAGTTGGACTGCTTCGGATCAAGCGCTTGCCACCAGAGATGGGGCAGGCGCTTTTTCTTTGGTGGCACCACTACGGGAGTTTTACAGGCTCCAACTCTGATGCTCTGCGAGCGGAAGCACAGAGCGCTCCTGCTTCGATGGCGCAGGGGTGAGAAATACCTATTATTGCCAATAGAGTATTTTCAGTGCGAAACTAATGCATATTTCGTGCGTTAGCTAATGCGTCTTGATCACCGTGCAGCTAGAGCCCCTCGTCGAG
>DAIUFU010000133.1:0-6039 GCA_036844405.1 Burkholderiaceae bacterium
GCTGGCGTTCTGGCAGGGTGGTTCGATGCCCCGTTCGCGCATCGCCGGTCAGGCTGCGGCGCTACTGCGTCTGGCACAAGGCATCAGCGCCGGGTGGATCGATTACCGGCAGCTTGCGCCGACGCAGGAAAGTTTTGCCGACTGGGCCGAGCCGGCGCTCGACGAGGCCGGCTATCCGCTGGCCGGCAGCGAGGAGATTCCGAATGACAATCTGCAGTGGTCGTGGCTGCGCGAGCCGGCCGGCGGCACTGCGGCGATGCGCGGCCGGGAACCGATCGGTGCGCAGTCACAGCAGACACTCAACGACGCCAACCTGCTGAAGCTCGAGCTGCGCTACGGTGTGCCGCTCGCGGTGCCGTTCGTCGGCACGATCGCCGCCTGGGTTGCGCGCACCGTGCAGGGCTGCGACGCATCGACACGCAGGCAGCTCGGCCCCGTCGATCTGGGTACCCCGGAAATCCTGGCGCCGCTGTCGTCACCCACGCAGGCCTGGGTCTGTCGCATCCATCAGGCACCGGCGGCGGACGGTCGGTTCGTTCCCCGCTGGCCGGTGCGGGTCAGTGCCACGATCCGCATGCAAAGTGCCGCCCGCCGCAGTGCGAAGACACCGTCGGCCGCACAAGCCCCGGTCCGGCTGACGTCCGCCGGCGGTGCCGCCGATCCGTCATCGCTTCCTCTGGCCGTCGAGGCGGAGCCGGCCCCTCCGCCCGCGCCGATCGCCCGGAATAGCGAGGAATCATCCCCGCCGGATATCCGGCTCGGGCAATCGGACGAAGGGAGCCTCGAACCGGCCGATGGGCAATCTTCGGGCGCAGCATTTCCGTTGCAGTCGCCGTCGCTGATCACGATGAGCGACACGGGTGCCCCGGCATCGCCGCGACGGATCGGCGCCGGCAGTGACGGCAGCGGACAACGGGATCCCGGCTGGCTCGCCATCGGCGGCGAGCGCACGTTCAGTGTGCCGGGCGCCTGTCAGGACTGAAGTGAAACGCGCGTGGATGATTGCTGCACCCGTTCTCACCTCTCCCGGCACAGCCGGGCAAGCCAGTCGACGAGTCTGCGCCAGTGTGCGGGGTCGGACCAGGTGCCGTCTTCCGTGTCGAATTCGAGCAGAGCCGGGCGGCGCTTTCCTCTTCCGTGCAGCATGCGTTGCCACCGGCGATCTTCGGCCATGAGGTTGCGCATCAGGGCGCGGGCGTGCGGATCCTTTGAGGTGACGACATGCAGGCGGGCGGCAAGCGCCTGCAGCGTGGCCGGCAGGGTCAGCCAGTGGCGTTCTTCGGTCGACGCGCCGGTGTTCGGTCGGGCGAGTGCCTGGATGGTCGAGGAGGGCCGGCGTGTCAGCCGCTGCCAGAAGCTGCGCGGCGCGATCGGATCGATCGCGTCGAGAACCGGATCGATGAAGACGAGCGCACGGCAGGGCAGGCCGGCAAAGCGGATCGCCGACAGCGCGGCGGCCAGTGGCAGCGCCGCCGGCCCGCAGGCGATGAAAACAAGCTTCGCGTCGCGATGCAGCGCCTGCAGTTGTCGGGCGGCGGCAACGAGATCGCCTTCGTGGCGCGCATTGTGCGCGGCGGCCGGCGCCGTATCGCCGCCGTCGGCCGGGTCGAAGCGCAGCGATGGAATGCCGGCCTGTGCCAGTTCGCGCGCCAGGCGCACATGCAGGCGATCCGGCCCGGTGCGGCTGTGTCCCGGCGCCGGTACGAACACGACGGCTGCTCTGACCTTTCTGTTGCGGCCCGACTGCGCCCGGGCGGCCACGCCGATCAGCGAACCGGTCACCCCGGCGATCAGCAGGGCTTCTTCGACGCAGTCCGTCATCCCGTCGTCCCGGTCGTCTTTCTTGCGCACTGCCTGATCCGTCCGGTCTGCTTCGCGGTGTTTCGTCTGGCGGGGCTGCATCGGCTCTCGTCGGGTGCCGTTCGTTCTCAACGCAGTGGATCGAGAAACTCGACCGTGGCATCGAAAAGCGCTTCCGGCAACGCCGTGCCGGCGAACACCTGCGTTCCGGCAGTGGCTCCGTCAGCCTCGGGCGGGCGTGACACGAGCGGCACTGTCTGCGCCGTGACCAGATGCCCGGCATCGAGCCAGGCTTTCAGCAGCTTGCGCGTCGTGGCGGCGATGCGGCCCGGCGTGTCGGCAGTGTCCGCCGAACCCACGGGTTCCGTTGCGGGTTCTGTTGCATCGCGTTTGCATTTGCGTTCGCGTTCGCGTTCGCATTCGCGTTCCCGCTTCGGCGACTTCGCCGGCCCGACTTCCAGGAAGCCGATCACCGGCTGGCGGCCGCCTTCGGCGATTGGCGGTGGCTGCATCGGCAGGCCGGACAGGGACTCGAGCAGTTGTGGCGAATACCGGTCAACGCCGGCCAGGCTGCCGGCCGCCGCGTCTCCGTCCGCGCAGGGTTGCCAAAGCACGATCGCATCGAGCAACTGGTCGAGTGCAAAGGCCAGATCGACGGCCAGCAGTGAACCCGCAGCCATGCTCCACAGGACGGCCGGCCCGGGCGCGCGCTGGCGCGCAAGCAGTGCGTAACGCAACAGATCGCGGCGCCAGATGGCCAGCGTCGCCTCGTCGCCGTCGCCGGCCGAGTCCCCGCAGCCGTACAGGTCGGGCACGAGGACGATCCAGCCCGATCGTGCGAGCCGCCACGCCTGCGCGCTGATCGCGCGCCGTGTCGCCAGCGCCTCGTCAGCCGGCGACGGGACGCACAGCACGGTGCCACGGGCCGGTGCGTTTGCCGGCAGCCACCAGACGGCAAAACGTGCGCCGCGCTCGAAGCCGTCCAGAAAGACCGGCTGGAAGCGTGCGCCGTCATCGAGCCCGTCGGCCACGCCGACGTCGCGTGTACTGCTCACGGAAATCCACGGTTCCACGGTCATGCATTCTCCTGCCCGGCACCGCGTGGCCGCCCGGGTCCCGGCGGTACCGATGGCCGGTCGAGGCGCCTTTTCGGCGGGACTGTCGACCCGGGCCCGATGGCATCGTCGGGCGCCCCGGCAAACGCCGCGCTGGCGGGCACGGTACCATTACCCGCTTTCCCGACAAGTGGAGCTGCACCCGATGCAACTGCGAAAAGCCGTCTTTCCGGTGGCCGGGATGGGCACCCGGTTCCTGCCGGCAACGAAGTCGATTCCGAAGGAAATGCTGCCCATCGTCGATCGGCCGATTATCCAGTATGCCGTCGACGAAGCGATCGAGGCCGGCTGCGACACGCTGATTTTCGTCACCGGACGCTCCAAGCGCGCGGTCGAGGATTACTTCGACCGGGCGCCCGAACTCGAGGCCGAACTCGAGGCCAAGGGCAAGACGGAAGCGCTCGAACTCGTGCGCAACATCGTGCCGGCGCACGTCAATGTCCTCTTCGTTCGCCAACCGGCGCCGCTCGGACTCGGGCACGCGGTGCTGTGCGCCGCGCCGATGATCGGCGAGGACGAACATTTCGCCGTCCTGCTGCCCGATGACCTGATCGACGGTCATCCCGAAGGCGTGCTCTGCCAGATGGCGCCGCTGGCCGAATCGACGGGCGGCAGCGTCGTCGCCATCGAACAGGTGCCGCGCAAGGACGTCGCCAAGTACGGCATCGTCACGCCCGCCGACGAACAGGGGCCGCGCATGCGGATCACCTCGATCGTCGAAAAGCCGCCGGTCGAGGAAGCGCCTTCGACCTATGCCGTCGTCGGCCGCTACATCCTGCATTCGTCGATCCTGAAAACACTCGTGGACCTGCCGCCGGGGGCCAATGGCGAGATCCAGCTCACCGATGCGCTGTCGCAGCAGATCGACACGCCCGGCCTGCATGGCTACCGCTTCGGCGGCAAGCGCTTCGATTGCGGCAGCAAGCAGGGGTTCCTGACGGCAAACATCTATTTCAGTCTGCGCTGAGGCGGGCGCCGGGTCGTGCCTGAACCACGCCTGATCGTCTATTCGAGTCTGTTCCCGAGCGGGGTCCAGCCGACGGCGGGCATCTTCATTCGCGAGCGCATGTTCCGCGTCGCCCGGCACATTCCGATCGTTGTCGTTTCACCGCAGCCGTGGTCGCCCGTCGACTGGCTCGTGCGCCGTTTCCGCAGCAGTTTCCGGCCCGTTCTGCCGAAGTTCGAGCGGATGGACGGGATCGACGTGCATCGTCCGCGCTGGCTGTCGCTGCCGGGCATCGGCAAGCGCTTCGATGGCTGGTCGATGGCCTTGTGCACGATCCAGCCGGTACGACGGCTTCAATGCATGTTCGGTGCAACGGCGATCGATGCGCATTTTCTCTACCCGGACGGCTGGGCGGCGACCTACATTGCCCGCCGGCTCGGCCTGCCGGCGGTCGTGACGATACGCGGCAGCAAGGACGAGTGGCTGATCGGCACGGAACGCGAGCGGGGACTGCGCCAGGCGCTGGCGCGGGCCGGGCGGGTCTTTGCGGTGTCGCAGGCGCTCGCGCGCAATGTGGCCGGTGCGCTAGGTGTACCGGCGGGGAAAGTGGCGGTGATCGGCAACGGCGTCGACGCCGTGCGCTTTCAGCCGGTCGATCGTGGCGAAGCCCGGCGCCGGCTGGAGATTCCGCTCGATGCGCCGGTGCTGATCGGCGTCGGCAATCTCGTGCCGGGCAAGGGCTTCCAGCACGTCATCGCACAACTGCCGCGTCTGCGCCGGCGCTATCCGGGCCTCGTCTATCTGATCGTCGGCGCCGGAGCCACGCATGCCGATCTGCGTGCCTCGCTGGAGGCACAGGCCCGTACGTTGGGCGTGCAGCAGGCGGTGCGCTTCTGCGGCCGCCAGCCGCAGGACGAGTTGCGCTGGTTCTATGGTGCCGCCGACGTCTTCGTGCTGGCGACCGAATTCGAAGGCTGGGCGAACGTGTTTCTCGAAGCGATGGCCTGCGGTCTGCCGGTGATCTCGACCCGGGTCGGGGGCAATGCCGAGGTCGTGCAGGAGCCGGCGACGGGCGAACTCGTGCCGTTCGGCGACGGTGACGCGCTGGCCGACGCGATCGAACGTGCACTCGATCGCGACTGGGATCGCGAAGCCATCGTCGCCTATGCGCGCGCCAACGGCTGGGATGCGCGGGTGGAACGGTTGCTGCGTGAATTCCGTGCGCTGGTCGGCGCATCGTCGCCCGCTTCCACTGCGGCGATCCAGCGACCGGCGGATGCGGCGTGAGTGTGATGGCATGAGTGTGGCGACATGAGCATGGCGGCATGACGGGATTCATCCAGTGATGGCTGCCTGGACGCGCACCGCCCGCTTCGAGTCGTTCGCCGGGCATTCCAGCCCCGTGCTGCGCTGGCAGCCGCAGGCCGGCGCACGGGCGCAGGCGGTCTTTTTTCCGCCGTACGGCGACGAGATGAACCAGACGCGCCGGATGTTCCGGTTGACCGCCGAGGCGCTGGCGGCGCACGGCATTGGCGCCTGTCTGTTCGATCTCGAGGGCACCGGCGACAGCACGGCCGATTTCGGGCAGGCCAGTGTCAGTGCCTGGCTGGACGATTGCCGCACGATCGTCGAGCCGCTGGCGCAGCGGAGTGAGCCGCTGGTCTTCATCGGCTGCCGGCTCGGGGCGGCGCTGGCGGTGTGCACGAGCACGATGCTGGCGCGTCCGGTCGCCTCCTTGATTGGCTGGGCACCGCTGTGGAAGGGTGCGCAGCAACTCGGCGGATTGCTGCGTGCGGCGCGGATGGCACGCCTGGCGCGTGCGCAGCAGGCGGAGGGGGCGTCGGGTCCAGCCGGGACCGGTGCGGCGGCGCTCGATCCGAAGGAGTGCTGGGCCGCCGGAAGATCCGCCTGGCTGGCCGGGTATCCGGTGTCCGCGCGCCTGGCCGAAGAGCTGGAGGCGCTGGATGCGAGCGCAGCGCCTCGGGCCCGACGGGCCGCATTGTTCGAGTTGCGTGCGCTCGCGGTGGACGACCCGGCCAATGTCGGCGAAGGGATGAAAACCCGTATGCGGGCCTGGTCCGAACAGGGCGTGCCGACCGAGGCGACCGTGCTCCAGGCGCCTTCGTTCTGGAATGTCGTCGATCTGGTCGACGTGCCGGAACTCGTCGAGGCGACGGT
>DAIUFU010000134.1:0-6011 GCA_036844405.1 Burkholderiaceae bacterium
CTGGATTCCGGCGCTGGTACGCCTGCGCATCGCCATGGCCGGCCTGCCGCCCGATGCCGCGACAAGGATGCCGTCCGAATTGTCGGGCGGGATGCGCAAGCGCGCCGCGATCGCGCGCGCGCTGGCACTCGAGCCCGAAGTCCTGTTTCTGGATGAGCCGACCTCCGGCCTCGATCCGGTCACCGCGCGTGCCCTCGACGCCCTGCTGGCCTCGCTCAATCGTGATCTGGGCATCACGGTCGTGCTGGTCACGCACGATATCGATACCGTGCTGACGATCGTGCAGCGTGTGGTCGTGCTGCGTGCCGGTACCATCGTCGCCGACGGGCCGCCGGATGAAGTCTGTCAGGCGGACGACCCGTGGATCCGTTCCTGGTTTGCCAGCCGCCGGGTGCTGGCCGGCACCGACGCCCTGCCTTCCGGAGATCGCGATGGAGCCTGAATCCCGCTATACGCTGATCGGTGCGTCGGTCCTGCTGCTGATCGTGATCGTCGTGGCCGGCTACCTCTGGCTGGCCGGGTACGGCACGCGCAACGACTATCAGTACTATGCCATCCTCTTCCAGTCACAGTCGCTCGAAGGCCTGCAGGTGGGCAGCGACGTCACCATGCGCGGCATCAAGGTCGGGCGCGTGCAGCGGTATTCGATTTCGCGCGATAACATCAACCGGGTCGACGTCGTCATCCGGGTCGATCGTGAAACGCCGGTGAGCGTAAACACCCGTGCGATCGTCGGCCGCAATCTGCTGACCGGCATCGCCCGCATTGATCTCGACACGCCGGGAACACCCGGGCCCGAACTGGCCGGTGTCGCCGAGGGCGAGGACTACCCGGTGATTGCCGAAGGCACGTCGGACCTCGAGCAGATTGCCAACGCCATGCGCGGGCTGGCTGTCCGGGGCGGTGCCGTGCTCGACAATCTGCACAGACTGCTGGCCGAGGAGAACCAGGCCGAACTGATCGGTGCAGTAGTGGCCGTGCGCGAACTGGCGGAAAACGTCGATGCACGTCTGGCGCGCGTCGATCAGGCGCTCGATGGCTTCACGCGCGGCGCGGCGGCGATCGAGGACAGCAGCCGGCGGATGACCACGTCACTGACGCGTCTGGCAGACCAGGGAGCGGATGCGGCCGCCCGCCTCGGTCCGCTGCTCGAACAGGGCGAGAAGATGCTGCAGGCGATCATGCACACGGCACAGGCGCTGGAAGTGGCCGGCAACGATCTGACGGACCGACTGGGTTCGGCAACCGACAGCAGCGTGCTCGAGTTGCACCTGACTGCGCGCGAACTGCGCCGCAGCAGCGAGCAGTTGTCGCGCGTGCTCGAACGCCTGCAGGATCCGCGGGCGGCATTGTTCGGGCCGGCACCGGCACAACTCGGCCCCGGGGAGAGAACGCCGTGAACATCCGCTGCACAGGGTCCGGCCCGAAGTCCGGTTCGCGTGTCCGCTCGGGTCTCCGCTCGGGTCTCCGCTCAGGTCTCCGCTCAGGTCTCCACTCAGGTTTCTGGTCACGCATCCGGTCGCACTGCCGTTTGCGCACTCGAGCGCATCGGGCGTGGCTGCTGGCCTGCACGCTGGCAGTTGCCGCCGTGACGGGCACCGGTTGCGTCAATCTCGCTGGCGATGCACCGCAGGTCTGGTACGAATTGCGTGATCTTGCGCCCGCACCGGCAACCGGATCGTCGCCAGTGCTTCGATCGGTCGCAACGGGCACCGCTGCGCCAGCCGGCACCGGCGACTGTGTCCTGCTCATTGCGGCTTCGGCCGTCGACTCGTTCCATGCGTCAACGGCGATCGCCTACCGTCGCCAGCCGGGCCGGCTCGCGCTCTATCAGTACGCGCAGTGGAGCGAGCCGCCGGCTGCGCGGATCGGGCGGCTGCTTGGCGAACGCCTGCGCGCCAGCGGCGCCTGGGCCGACGTCGCGTCCGCTTCCGGGCTGGTACGCGGGCGATGGCTGCTCGAACTCGAACTCGGGACCCTGGTGCACGACGACGTCGCGCCGCCCGGCTTCGTGCGGCTCGATCTGGCGTTGCGGCTGATCGATCGCAGTCGCGGCCGCACGGTTGCCCTGCGTCGCTTTGACGGTCAGGAAGCGCTGCTGCAGGAATCCGCAGCGTCGGCGGTTGACGCTTTTTCGCGCGCGTTGACGCGTGTGCTCGATGACGCTGCCGCGTGGTTGCCGCAGCAGACCGTGGCCGTGTGTGGGCCGGTAGCGGCAGCTGCGTCGGACCCCGGGTCGGGGATCAGAAGAAGCGTACCGGATTGAGTACCGCGTTGATCAGCGAGCTGATCAGGCTGTAGAGCAGCGCCGCCAGTACCGCCCACCAGAAGCCGCTCACGGTGAAGCCCTGGATGAAGTTCGCCACCAGCCAGAAGAGGAAGCCGTTGATGATCAGCGTGAACAGGCCGAGTGTGAGCAGGTTGACCGGCAGGGTGAGCACGATCAGCACCGGGCGGATCAGCAGATTGACCACCGACAGCACGAGGGCCGCCGCCATTGCGGAGCCGAAACTCTGAACGTGCACGGCCGGCAGGATCCAGGCCAGGGCGATCAGGCTGAGGGCATTGATGATCCAGGCGAGGATGAGCGACAGCATGGTTCAGGAGCGCCGTGTCGGACCGGTCATTTGACGAGCAGCACCGGGATGGGTGAAATTTCACTGACGCGTCGCGCCACCGAACCGATCAGCAGGTCGCGCAGGCCGGTGCGGCCCTTGGAGCCGAGCACGACCATCATGAACCGTTCGGGATCGGCCGCCTGCGCGATTTCGCGTGCGATCGGGCCAACGCACTGCAGACACTCGTATGCAATGGCGTCGGCGTCGAGCACGGCGCGTGCCGGCGCGAGGTCCTTTTCGGACTGTTCGCGCAGGTAATCATCCACCGTCTGATTGCCGACGAATCGGCGCGCATTGCGCAGGGCCAGATCGTCGCGCACCGTGATCAGCGTGATCGATCCGGGCTCACGCGACTGCGCAAGCAGCGACGCGGCAAAACGCGTTGCGCGCAACGCGTTTTCCGAGCCGTCGACGGCAACCAGCAGATTCATCCCGATCGGCGCGCGGGGCGGGCGCGGATGGCGGCTTCGCGCCTTCTCAAGCCAGCGCTTCCTGCGGAATGATCTTCTGCAGTTCGCCCGATTCGAACATCTCGGTCAGGATGTCGGCACCGCCGATGAACTCGCCGCCGATGTACAGCTGCGGAATGGTCGGCCAGTTCGAATATTCCTTGATGCCCTGGCGGACCTCATCGTCGTCGAGCACGTTGACCGTCACGAGATTCTTGACGCCGCAGGCCTTCAGGACCTGGATCGTCCGACCGGAAAAGCCGCATTGCGGGAACTGCGCCGTTCCTTTCATGAACAGCACGAGCGGGTTGTCGGTGACGGTCTTTTCGATGAATGATCTGGCGTCCATGGAACCTCCGTAGTCATGCGCCGGACGCGGCCGCCGGGGCCGCGCTCCCATTGCCCGTCGATCTGCGCGCCGGGGCGGGCCGATCGTACCGCGCAACCGCGCATTCTAGCGGAATGGCCCTGCGCTGGTGAGACGTTCGTGGCCGGCCGCATCGCGCTGCGTGGCGATGTCGGGCCAGCCCTGGGCGGCGAGCAGGTCGCGTACCGCCGTGCCCTGGTCGTGGCCGTGCTCGAGCGCGATCCGCCCGCCGGGTGCCGTGTGCCGTACCGACGGGCCGATGATCGCCCGCAGGGCCGCCAGACCGTCGTCTCCGGCCATCAGCGCCATCTGCGGTTCGTGACGCAGATCGCCTTCGGCCAGATGAGGGTCATCGCCGGCGATGTAAGGCGGGTTGGAGACGATGAGGTCGAAACGCGCGTCATCATCCACGGCCGCCCACCAGTGACCCTGCCGCCAGCAGAGTCTTTTGCCGGCGGCGGCGTCCGGGCACAGGCTCGCCGCGTTGCCGCGCGCCAGCGTCAATGCCGCTTCGCTGACATCGGTGGCCGTGATGCGCAGATCCGGGCGGGTGCACGCCAGCGAGACGGCGAGCACGCCGCTGCCGGTACCGAGATCGATCACCGTAGCGCCCGGTGGCGCATGCCGCAGGGCGAAGTCGAGCAGCATTTCGGTCTCGGGGCGCGGGATCAGCACGGCTGGCGTGACGCGAAACGGCCGGCCGGCGAATTCGCGCACGCCGACGAGATAGGCCATCGGTTCGCCGGCGCACCGCCGTTGTGCCAGCATCGTGAAGGTGCTTGCCGCCGCCGTGTCGGCGCTTTCGTCACCGTGCGCGATCAGCCATTCGCGGCGGCGTCCGCTGGCCGCCTCGAGGAGCATCTGCGCTTCCAGGCGGGGCAGGCCGCAACCGAGGACGAGCTGGTCCCACGAATGGATGGCGTCCGCGCCGGTGCCGCCGTTCACGCGTGCTGTTCCTCGAACTCCGTGAGCAGGCGCGCCTGGTGCTCGGTGGCCAGTGCATCGAGCAGTTCGTCCAGATCGCCGTCGAGGATCTGCTGCAGGCGGTACAGCGTCAGATTGATCCGGTGGTCGGTCACACGTCCCTGCGGAAAATTGTAGGTGCGGATGCGTTCCGAGCGATCACCCGACCCGATCAGCGAACGACGTTCTTCGGCTTCGCGTGTCTGGGCCTCGTGCAGGCGGCGATCCTTCAGACGTGCGGCCAGGATCTTCAGCGCGCGATCCCGGTTGCGGTGCTGCGAGCGGTCGTCCTGGCACTCGACGACGATGCCGGTCGGCAGGTGCGTGATGCGCACCGCCGATTCCGTGCGGTTGACGTGTTGCCCGCCGGCACCCGATGCGCGAAAGACGTCGATGCGCAGTTCGTCGGGAGCGATGTCGGCCTCGCTCCGGTCATCGGCCTCGGGCAGCACCGCTACCGTGCACGCCGACGTGTGGATGCGTCCCTGGGCTTCGGTTTCGGGCACACGCTGCACGCGATGCACGCCCGATTCGAATTTCAGGCGCGCATAGACGTCGCTGCCGGACATGCGCACGATCACTTCGCGATAGCCGCCCAGATCGGATTCGTGTGCCGAGATGATTTCGCTGTGCCAGTGCTGACGTTCGGCAAAGCGCAGGTACATGCGCAGCAGATCGGCGGCGAACAGCGCCGATTCCTCGCCGCCGGTGCCGGCACGGATCTCGACGAAGACGTTGCGTTCGTCATCCGGGTCGCGCGGCAGCAGCAGGTGCTGCAGTTCGCGCTCGTGTTCCTGCGCACGCCGCGCGGCCGCTTCGACTTCCTCCTCGGCAAAAGTGCGCAGTTCCGGGTCGGCGCGCATCTGCTCGGCGGTGTCACGATCGGCCACGGCCCGCTTCCATGCGTCGAAGCAGGCGACGATCCGGGCCAGTTCGGCCTGTTCGCGGCCGGCCGCGCGCAGGGCGGCCGGATCGCGGGCAGCATCCTCGCTGGCCAGCGTCAGATTGATTTCCGCGAGCCGGCGCTCGAGCGTCTCCAGTCGGTTCAGTAGCGAAGCCTTCATCGCCGGATCCGCTTCACGCGTTCTCAGCTTCCGGTCTGGCTGTCACGATGGCTTTCGCTCGTCTCGGTGGCCGCCAGGCGGGCCAGTTCCGGGTTGGTGATGCGTTCCGGCAGCAGTTGCTCGATCAGCGGCAGCAACGACTCGCGTTGCATGGCGGGATCGTGCAGCACGGTCGTCGGTCCGTGCAGGAACTTGCTGGTCAGCGCGTGCGCCATCGCTTCGAGAACCAGGCCGGGGTCCTCGCCGGCGGCCAGTGCCCGGCGCGCCCGTTCGAGTTCGGCCCGCTTCAGTGCTTCGCCACGCGCGTGCAGCGTCCGGATGGCCGGCACCGCCTGACGCACGCGCATCCACTGCATGAAGGCGTCGACCCGGGTCTCGATGATCGCTTCGGCCTGGGCGACGGCGGCGCGCCGGTTTTCCTGGCCGGAGGCAATGACGCGGCCGAGGTCGTCGATGGTGTACAGGAAGACGTCGTCCAGTCGGGCGACCTCGGGCTCGATGTCGCGCGGCACGGCCAGGTCGACCATGAACATCGGCCGGCGCCGGCGCG
>DAIUFU010000135.1:0-5979 GCA_036844405.1 Burkholderiaceae bacterium
CCGCCGGCGAAGCGTGAGCGGAAGGAAAGAAGAGGAACGACCCGAGACCGGGACAACGAGCCAACACAGGGAATCCGAGGGGAATGTTCGAAGAGCTGAACCGTCTGCACTGGCTGGGCAATCCGGCGATCGACTGGCTCATTGCCGCCATCGCCGCGCTGCTGGGTTTTCTTCTCGTGCGCGCCGCCGTGTCCACTGCGCGTTCGTATCTGCACAAGGCCGACGACAATCTGCCGACAGCGGCCGCGCGCGCCACGCATCCGCTGCGCACGCTGCTCGATCACACGCGCAACCGGATCCTGCTGCTGCTGGCGTTCGTCATCGCCGCGCGCTGGCTCGACTTCCCCGAGCCCGTCGAATCGACGCTGGGCAATCTGGCCTTTGCACTGATCGGCCTGCAATTCGCACTGTGGATCAATGCGCTGATCGCCCTTTGGCTGGCACGCCCGAGCACGATCGACGGCAGGTCGCGCAGCAATCCGGTACTGGCGGGCGTGCTGAAGTGGGTCGCACAGCTGACCGTCTGGACGACGCTGCTGCTGGCGATGCTGGCCAATGCCGGCATCAACATCACGGCCTTTGTCGCCAGCCTCGGCATCGGCGGCATTGCCGTGGCGCTGGCGCTGCAGAACCTGCTTGGCGATCTTTTCTCGTCGATCAGCATCGGACTGGACAAGCCCTTCGAAGTCGGCGAGTTCATCGGCTTCGGCAGCGAGGTCGGCACCGTGCGTCGCGTCGGCATCAAGAGCACGCGCATCGACTCGCTCAGCGGCGAGCAGATCATCCTGTCGAACACGAACCTGCTCGGCCAGATCGTGCACAACTACAGCCGGATGCGCGAACGACGGATCGCCTTCGGCTTCCGGCTGCCGTATGGCACGACCTCGGCACAGGTGCGTCTGGTCGTCGACGGCGTCCGGGAAATCATCCGGACAAGTGAATCGCTGCGCTTCGACCGCGGCCACCAGACCACCTTCGGTCAGTACGGACTCGAATTCGAATTCGTCTATTACGTGCGTTCATCCGACTTCGCGCTGTATCGCGATGAGCAGCAGCGCGTCAACCTGGCGATCCTGGATCTGCTGGCGACGCACAAACTCGATTTCTCCGTGCCCGAACACGCACTACGGCTGCGCGGCGACTGGCCCGGTGCCGCAAGCATGGAGCAGGCCCTGCGCGCCGCCGCTCCAGCTGCCGATCCGGACACGCACTGACTGACGGAGCACGGCTGCCGGATCAGCTACCCTGACGAGGCGGACCAAATTTCCGGCCGTGCTTTCCAGGTCTTGCGCACCGCTTCCGTTCACCTTCCACCATCCGGATCACCCATGCTCGACGGCAAACGAATCGTGCTCGGCGTCACCGGCGGAGTGGCGGCATACAAGGCCGCTGCACTCGTGCGCGAACTGCAGCGCGCCGGCGTCGCCCGCGTGCAGGTCGTGATGACAGAGGCGGCGACACATTTCGTCGGCCCGACGACCTTCCAGGCCTTGAGCGGGCAGCCCGTCTTCACCGATGCGCTGGATCCGCGCATCCCGGACAACATGGCGCACATCGAGCTGTCGCGCGCAGCCGACGCCATCGTGATCGCGCCGGCCACGGCCGACTTCCTCGCCCGCCTGGCGCAGGGTCGGGCCGACGACCTGCTGTCCGCGCTGTGCCTCGCCCGCGAGTGCCCGCTGATGGTCGCGCCGGCAATGAACCGCCAGATGTGGACGAATGCGGCCACGCAACGCAACGTCACGCAACTGATGGCCGACGACGTCGCCATCCTCGGACCCGATCGCGGCGACCAGGCCTGTGGTGAAACCGGGCCGGGGCGCATGCTCGAACCGGCCGCGCTGGTCGAGGAAATCGCGGCGCAGCTGGCGCCGAAGCTGCTGGCCGGGCGCCGTGCGCTGCTGACCGCCGGACCCACGTTCGAGCCGATCGATCCGGTGCGCGGCCTGACCAACCGCTCGTCCGGCAAGATGGGCTTCGCGCTGGCGCGTGCGCTGCGCGCCGCCGGCGCCGACGTCGTGCTCGTGGCCGGGCCGGTCCACCTGCCGACACCGCTGGCGGTACACCGCGTCGATGTCGGCAGCGCGCAGGAAATGCACGATGCGGTCATGACGGAACTCGATGCCGCGGCCGACGCCGGCACGCCCTTCGACCTGTTCGTCGGCGTGGCGGCGGTCGCCGACTGGCGGATCGTCGACGCCAGCGCGCACAAGCGCAAGAAAATCCCCGGCGCACCCCCGCCGGTTCTGGAACTGGGCGAGAACCCGGACATCCTGGCCGCGGTCGCGCGGCGGGCGGTTGCGCCGTATTGCATTGGTTTTGCCGCCGAGAGCGAGAACCTGGAGGAAAACGCCGTCGCCAAGCGCCAGCGCAAGAACGTGCCGCTGCTGATCGCCAATCTCGGGCCGGCGACCTTCGGCCGCGATGACAACGAACTGCTGCTGGTCGATGAAAACGGGTCGTACCCGCTGCCGCGCGCCGGCAAGGAGGCGCTCGGCCACGCGCTGGCGGCCGAGTTCGCGCGCCGGCTGGCCCGGTGAAAACAGCCTGTTCCGGATCATTGACCATCATCGCCTGCACTACACCGACAGCATGAAGATCGACGTCCGCATTCTCGACCCGCGCCTCGCCGGCCAGTTGCCGACCCCCGCCACCACCGGCAGCGCCGGCCTCGATCTGCGCGCCTGCATCGATGCGCCGCTCGTGCTCGAACCCGGAGCGGCGCAACTGCTGCCGACCGGTCTTGCCATTCACATCGGCGATCCGGGCTTCGCGGCCATGCTGCTGCCCCGCTCGGGCCTCGGCGCCCGGCACGGCATCGTGCTCGGCAATCTCGTCGGCCTGATCGACTCCGACTACCAGGGACCGTTGCAGGTGTCGTGCTGGAATCGCGGACAGGAGCGCTTCACCATCGAACCGATGGAGCGCATTGCGCAGATGATCATCGTTCCGGTCGTGCAGGTGCAATGGAATCCGGTCGACTCGTTCGACGACACGGGACGCGGCGACGGCGGCTTCGGCAGCACGGGCCGGAGCTAGGCGTCCGGACGGAGAAAGCCATCCGGGCGGAAGCCATTTCCCGGGGCCGTGCATGACCCGGAAAATGGATACGGCTCACTATGATCATCGTTGCGCTCGGCAACAGGACGGAACCTTGCAATCGGATGCCTTGGTACTTTTCGGCGCCAGCGGCGACCTGGCACGGAAGAAACTGTTTCCGGCGCTGCAGGCCCTGGCGCGTGACGGACGGCTCGACCTGCCGGTCATCGGCTTCGCCCGTTCGGACTGGAACGACGCACGCCTGCGCGAGCACGCCAGGGAAGCAATCCGCACGCACGGAAAGCTCGACCCGGACGCCTTCGACCGACTCGCGGGAAAGCTGCAGTACGTCCGCGGCGACTACACCGACCCGGCGGCGTTTCGCCGGCTGGCCGAAGCGCTGGGTCCGGCCAGACACCCGCTGCACTATCTGGCGGTCCCGCCCAGCCGCTTTGCCTCGGTGATCGACGGTCTGCGCACGGCAGGCTGCACCCGGGGCGCACGCGTGGTGGTGGAAAAGCCGTTCGGCCGCGACGTGCCATCCGCGCGGGCGCTGAACACCGCGCTGCACGACGGCTTCGGCGAATCGTCGATCTTCCGCATCGATCACTACCTGGGCAAGGAGCCGGTACAGAACCTGCTTTATTACCGTTTTGCCAATTCATTCCTGGAGCCGATCTGGAACCGCGACCATGTCGCCGGGGTCCAGATCACCATGGCCGAGTCGTTCGGCGTGCAGGGCCGTGGAGCGTTCTACGACGAGGTCGGCACGATTCGCGACGTCGTGCAGAACCATCTGCTGCAGGTGCTTGCCTTGCTGGCCATGGATGCACCCATCAACGAAAGCACGCAGGCACTGTGCGACGAGAAACTGCGGCTGTTCCGCGCGATCCGGCCGCTGTCGCCGGACACGATCGTGCGCGGCCAGTTCGACGGATACCGCCGCGAAAGCGGCGTCGCAGCGGATTCCGACACCGAGACGTTCGTCGCGATCCGGCTGGCCATCGACACCTGGCGCTGGGCCGGCGTGCCGTTCTACATCCGCGCCGGCAAGAATCTGCCGGTGACCTGCACCGAAATCCGGGTCGACCTGCTGCGCCCGCCGCAGAACCTGTTCCCGGAGGATGCGGCACACGCGACAAACTCGGTACGCTTTCGCCTGAGCCCCGACATGGTCATTGCGCAGGGCGCCCGGGTGAAGACGCCGGGCGAGGCCATGGTCGGCAACAACATCGAGCTGGTCGCACGCGAGGACAGCAGTGATGACATGCTGCCCTACGAGCGTCTGCTGGGCGATGCGCTGCGCGGCGACGCATCGCTCTTCACGCGCGACGACTGCGTCGAAGCGGCATGGGACGTGGTGCAGCCGGTACTGCACGATCGCCGTCCGGTCGAGCCGTATGCACCCGGCACCTGGGGGCCCGACAGCGCCGACCGCCTCATCGCCGGCGGCGGCTGGCACGACCCGCACGTCGGCGCATCGCCGGAGCACCCGCCCTCATATGCCCCATCGCATGCCGCCCCATCGGATACCCCATCGGATATCCCGTTACCTGCCCGCACCTCACGAGAATTCACCCCATGAAACCGACACAGAAACTTCATGCGCTCGGCCAGAGTCTCTGGCTGGACAACATCACCCGCGAGATGCTCGATGACGGCACATTGAAGCGCTACATCGACGAGTTCTCGGTGACCGGCCTCACGTCGAACCCGACCATCTTCCAGAAGGCACTGGCTGGCGGAGCCGCCTACGATGCCGAAATCGCCGCGGCCGGTGCGGACATTGATACCGAAGCGCTTTTCATCCGGCTCGCGCTCGCCGATCTGACCCGGGCAGCGGATCTGTTCCGGCCGGTGCACGAGGCCAGCGGGAGGATGGACGGCTGGGTATCGATGGAAGTCTCGCCGCTGCTGGCCGACGACGTATCGGGCACCGTGGAGGCGGCCCGGCAGATCCATCGGCAGGCCGCCCGGGACAATCTTTTCGTCAAGATTCCCGGCACGGCGGCCGGCGTGAAAGCCATCGAGGAATCGATTTTTGCCGGCGTGCCGGTCAACGTCACCCTGCTTTTCTCCGCCAGCCAGTACGAGGCCGTGGCCAATGCCTGGATGCGGGGCATCGAGCGACGGTTGCAGAACGATCTGGATCCCGTCGTGCATTCGACAGCCTCGCTGTTCGTGAGCCGCTGGGATGCGGCGGTGCACGACCAGGTGCCCGCGGCGCTGCACAACCGCCTGGGCATTGCCGTGGCCGGACAGACCTGGGCCGCCTGGCGCCGGCTGGTGGCCAGCGACCGCTACCAGAAGCTCCTGAAAGCCGGCGCACCGCTGCAACGCCTGCTCTGGGCCAGTACCGGCACAAAGGATCCGAACGCCTCCGACGTGCTGTACGTCGAAGCGCTGGCGGCGCCGGACAGCATCAACACGATCCCGGACAAGACGCTCGAGGCGTTTGCCGACCACGGCCGGGTGCAGCAGCATCTGACGGACGATGGCGGCGACAGCGCCCGCGTACTGGCCGAATTCGAACAAGCCGGCATCGACGTCGCGGCGCTCGCCGGGAAGCTGCAGCGCGAGGGCGCGGCTGCCTTTGTCCAGTCGTGGCAGCAGCTCATGGCCGAAATCAGCCGCAAGCGCTGAGGCCTGCAGCACGAGCATTTCCGACCCCGAACGCTGCGCCCGTTCTCGCCCGCAGCGTCGAACGGCACAGGCTGCAGGCGCATTCCGTTCGACGCGCACCCGCCGGGTCCGGAATCAGGTGGTGTGTGCGGACGGCAGCAGACGCCGTTCGATCAGCACGTCGACTCCGGCCGCGGGCCGGATGGCCGCCGCCGGGATGATCGCCCCCGATCGCCAGGCAGTGACTGCCGCCTGCTTGGCCGGGCCCGCCACCAGGAACCAGACCGCCCGCGCCCGCCCCAGGCGCGCGGCACTGCG
>DAIUFU010000136.1:0-2600 GCA_036844405.1 Burkholderiaceae bacterium
CTCCGCCTACAGCACCTCGGTGGCGAATTCCGCCAGCCGCGAGCGTTCGCCGCGTTGCAGTGTCACGTGACCGGCGTGCGGCCAGCCCTTGAAGCGGTCGACGACATAGGTGAGGCCTGACGAGCCTTCGGTGAGCCAGGGCGTGTCGATCTGGGCGATATTGCCCAGACAGACGACTTTCGTGCCCGGGCCGGCGCGCGTGACCAGCGTCTTCATCTGCTTCGGCGTGAGGTTCTGCGCTTCATCGACGATCAGGTATTTGTCGGTGAAGGTGCGCCCGCGCATGAATGACATTGCCTTGACGCGCACGCGGGCGCGGATCAGGTCGCTGGTGGCGGCGCGCCCCCAGTCGCCGGCGGCCGGATCGCTGCGGTTGAGCACTTCGAGATTGTCTTCGAGCGCGCCCATCCACGGCTGCATCTTTTCCTCTTCGGTGCCGGGCAGGTAACCGATGTCCTCGCCGACTGGCACCGTTGCGCGCGTCATCACGATCTCGGTGTAGCGCTTCGACTCGAACACCTGCGCCAGGCCCGCGGCCAGCGCCAGCAGCGTCTTGCCGGTGCCGGCCTGGCCGAGCAGCGAGACGAAATCGATGTCCGGGTCCATCAGCAGATTGAGCCCGAAATTCTGCTCGCGGTTGCGCGCCGTGATGCCCCAGACGGCATTCTTGCCGTGGCCGTAGTCGCGCAGCGTCTGCAGCACGGCGGTGCGCCCGGATTTCTCCTGCACGCGCGCCAGCAGCGGCATTTCACCGTCGAACCAGACGAACTGGTTGAGCAGCAGCGACGACACCAGCGGCCCGCTGACCCGGTAGAAGGTCTGCCCGCCCTGCTGCCAGGATTCCATGCGCTTGCCGTGCCGATCCCAGAAGTTTTCCGGCAGGGCGAGTACGCCGGTGTAGAGCAGATCGGTGTCTTCGAGAACCTGGTCGTTGTAGTAATCCTCGGCTGCCAGCCCGAGCGTGCGCGCCTTGATGCGCATATTGATGTCTTTCGACACCAGGACGACCTGCCGGTCGTGCCACTGCTCCTGCAGTGCACGCACGATGCCGAGGATCAGGTTGTCGGCCTTGCCGGCCTGCAGCCCGGCCTGCAGGCCTGGCGGAAGGCTGGCGGCAATCGCCTGGGTCGGAAAGAACAGGCGCCCGCCGGCTTCCCGGTTGCCCAGACCGGCCAGCGCGATGCCGCTGGTGATGTCGGCCCGGCCGGCGGCGGCGATCAGTTCGTCCAGCGTGCGACTGACCTGGCGCGCATTGCGCGAAACCTCCGACATCCCCTTCTTGTGATCGTCGAGTTCCTCGAGCGTCGTCATCGGGAGGTAGACGTCGTGCTCGGCGAAGCGGAACAGGCAGCCCGGATCGTGCATCAGCACGTTCGTGTCGAGAACGAAGAGCCGGCTCGGCGTTTCTCCGGACCGCCGCGCCTTCGCGGTGGCCGGCGCACGTTCAGCCAGCTGTGCTCCGGTGACGGTCGCTGCCCTGTCAGCCGGGCGCGGCTTCGCGACTGCCGGTGTCGTCACGGAGGGCTGCGGCTTTTCAATCGCGGCTGTCTGATCGACGCGCGGCGGCTTTGCCGCTGCCGGCGTCCCGGCGGCGGGCCGCTCTTTCGCTGCCGCCGCGGCTCCGTCGGCTGGCCGTGACTTCGCGGCAGCCGGCGACGCTCCGTCGCGTGCCGGTTCGCGTGGCGCCGGCGTCGCCCGTGCAGCAGGAGCCTCGGCCGGCGCCTCCTTCGGGGCCTCTTTTTTCGCCGGAGCAGGTGCGAGCAGTGCCGCCGTTTCGGTTGTCCGTCTGGCGCTCTTTTTCGTGGCTGCTGCCTGCTTCGTCACCGGGCTTGTCGCCGGGCGGTTCGATGCTGGCGCCGTTGCTTTCCGGTCGTCGGCGTCACTGGCGCCCCTGGTCGATTTTCTGTCCGCGGGCGTCGGGCCCGTGGCGCTTGAATCCAGTCGCGTGGCGGGGCCGGTCGGAGGTTTCGGAAGAGGCATTCAGGACTCGGAAAGTGGGGCGCGGTCAGCCGCACGCGTCAGAATCTGTCTGCACACAGACCCGCTTCACGCGTCTTCAGAGCGTGCGGACGAAGTCGAGTACCGCGGCGGCGTGGCCCGGCACACTGACCTTGCGCCAACTGCGTGCCAGCCGCCCGCTGCGATCGAACACGAAGGTCGAGCGCTCGATGCCGCGCACCTTGCGCCCGTACATGTTCTTGTCGCGCATCACGCCGAAGGCCTCGCACAGGGTCTCGTCGGTGTCGGCGATCAGGGGGAACGGCAACTGCTGCTTGTCCCGGAAGCGTTCGTGCGACTTCAGGCTGTCGCGCGAGATGCCGAGCACGGTAGCACCGGCGGCGACGAAATCGTCGTGCAGGTCGCGGAACCCGATGCTTTCCTGCGTACAGCCCGGCGTGTTGTCACGCGGGTAAAAGTAAAGCACGACGATGCCGCCGGCGAGCGTGGTGGAATCGATCCGGCCGCTGGTCGATTCGACGTCGAAAGCGGGGAGGGGACTGCCGTCCTGCATGGTCATCGGGATCCTGTTCGTGACAGCACCGGGGTTCCGGGCGCTGCTGCGGACGATCGGGAGTCAGGCCGGCAGGATTTCGGCCGCC
>DAIUFU010000136.1:2700-5920 GCA_036844405.1 Burkholderiaceae bacterium
TCCGGCAGCAGCGCCGCCACCGCCCGCCGGCCCTCGCCGGCAAGGATGTTGTAGGTGCGGCAGGCGGCGCCGTTGTTCATCGTCTCCAGCCCGACCCGGCGTTCCATCAGTGGTGCGATCAGGCGGGGGTGGGGGAAGCGCTGGCGGCTGCCCGTGCCGAGCAGGACGAGCTCGGGCTCGAGTTCGAGCAGACGGCGGAAATCGTCTTCGACCAGTGCGTCGAACCCGGTCACGCCCCAGGCCATCACGGCCAGGCCGGGCGTGACCAGCAGCGAGCCCGTGTGCCGGGCGCCGTCGATCGCGAACCAGTCCGTTCCGTAGGCAGTGAAAAGGCTCACTCCGGCTGCCGATTGCGCATGCAGCTTCATGGCGACGAATGCTCCTCCAAGAGTGAAAATGTTACATTGACGGGCTCACCGGAGTCGATGACATGGTTTCGCATCGCGAGTTCTCTCGCATCCAGCGCTTGCCGCCGTACGTATTCAATATCACCGGCGAACTGAAGATGGCCGCGCGTCATCGCGGCGAGGACATCATCGATCTGAGCATGGGCAATCCCGATGGCCCGGCGCCTCAGCACATCATCGACAAGCTCGTCGAGGCCTCGCAGCGCCCGCACACGCACGGCTATTCGGTATCGCGCGGCATTCCACGCCTGCGCAGGGCGATCTCCGACTGGTACAAGCGCCGCTTCGACGTCGACATCGATCCCGAAAGCGAAGCGATCGTCACGATCGGTTCGAAAGAGGGTATCGCGCATCTGATGCTGGCCACGCTCGATCGCAACGATACCGTGCTGGTGCCGAACCCGAGCTATCCGATCCACATCTACGGCGCGGTCATCGCCGGTGCCGACACGCGCTCGGTGCGGATGACGCCGGACACGGATTTCCTCGAGGAACTCGAGCGTGCCGTGCGTGAGACGACACCGAAGCCGAAGATGATGATTCTCGGCTTTCCGAGCAATCCGACGGCACGCTGCGTCGATCTTCCGTTCTTCGAGCGTGTCGTCGAACTGGCGCGCGCGCACGACATCCTGGTCGTGCACGATCTGGCCTACGCCGACATCGTCTTTGACGGCTACCAGGCGCCGTCGATCATGCAGGTGCCCGGCGCGATGGACGTCGCCGTCGAGTTCTTCACGATGAGCAAGAGCTACAACATGGCCGGCTGGCGCATGGGCTTCATGGTCGGCAATGCCGAGCTCGTCGCCGCGCTGGCGCGCATGAAGAGCTATCACGACTATGGCGCGTTCACGCCGATCCAGGTAGCGTCGATCGCCGCGCTCGATGGTCCGCAGGACTGCGTCGAGGCGGCGCGCCTGAAATACCAGACGCGGCGCACGGTGCTCGCGCACGCGCTGCAGGAGGCCGGCTGGGACGTCGAGATCCCGATGGCATCGATGTACATCTGGGCGCAGATCCCCGAGCCGTACCGGGCGATGGGTTCGCTGGAATACGCGAAGAAGCTGCTGGTCGATGCGAAGGTGGCGGTCTCGCCGGGCATCGGCTTCGGCGAATACGGCGACGATCACGTGCGCTTTGCGCTGATCGAAAACGAGCAGCGCATTCGCCAGGCGGTGCGCGGCATCAAGGAAATGTTCCGCAAGGACGGCTTGCTGCGGGGAGTGCCCGCCTGACCATGGATACGTCTTCTCTCCCTGACGCGGCGCCGGCCGCCTCGACGAAACGCGAAACCGCCCACGAAGCGACGCATGAAGCAGCAGATGGAAGGGCACCCGAAACTTCGGGCCCGGTACGCGTCGGCCTGCTCGGCATTGGCACGGTCGGTGGCGGCACGTTCGATGTCCTGCGCCGCAACCAGGACGAGATCCGGCGCCGTGCCGGGCGTCCGATCGAGATCGTGCAGGTCGCCGATCTGGACGTCGAGCGCGCCCGCGCGCGGGTCGGCGCCGGCGTGGCCGTCGTCGACGATGCGCGCCGGCTGATCGCCGACCCGGACATCGACGTCGTCGTCGAACTGATCGGCGGCACCGGCATCGCGCGCGAACTGGTGCTCGCCGCCATCGCCGCCGGCAAGCACGTCGTCACCGCCAACAAGGCGCTGCTGGCGACGCACGGCAACGAGATTTTCCGCGCGGCTTCGCAGCGCGGCGTCATCGTCGCCTTCGAGGCAGCGGTGGCCGGCGGCATCCCGATCATCAAGGCGCTGCGCGAGGGCCTGACGGCCAACCGCATCGAATGGATTGCCGGCATCATCAACGGCACGACCAACTTCATCCTGTCCGAGATGCGCGAACGCGGCCTGGCCTTCGATGCCGTGCTCGCCGAGGCGCAGCGGCTCGGCTATGCCGAGGCCGACCCGACCTTCGACATCGAGGGCTTCGACGCCGCGCACAAGATCACCATCCTGTCGGCAATCGCCTTCGGCGTGCCGGTGCAGTTCGACCAGTGCCACGTCGAGGGCATCACGCAACTGCAGGCCGAGGATATCCGCTACGCCGGCCAGCTCGGCTACCGCATCAAGCTGCTCGGCATCACGCGCCGGCGCGCGGCGACGGATGACAGCCCCGAGGGCTTCGAGCTGCGCGTGCACCCGACGCTGATTCCGGCCACCCGCCTGATCGCCAACGTGGAAGGCGCGATGAACGCCGTCTGGGTCAAGGGCGATGCCGTCGGCCACACGATGTATTACGGCCAGGGCGCCGGCGCCGAGCCGACGGCCAGCGCCGTCGTCGCCGACCTCGTCGACGTCGCGCGCATGCTGACCTCCGATCCGGGCAACCGCGTGCCGCACCTCGCCTTCCAGGCCGAGGCGCTGTCCGATCTGCCGGTGCTGCCGATCGAGGCCGTGCAGACGGCCTACTATCTGCGCCTGCGCGTGGCCGACGAGCCGGGCGTGCTCGCGGACATCACGCGCATCCTCGCCGACGGCGGCGTCTCAATCGAGGCGGCGCTGCAGCGCGCGCCGGACGAGGGCGAGCAGCGCACCGACATCATCCTGCTCACGCATCGCACGATCGAGCGGCACATCGATGCCGCGATCGAGCGCATCGAGGCCCTGAAGACGGTGCTCTCGCGCGCCGTGCGCATCCGGCTCGAAGAGCTGGACTGATCACTCCTGCCAGGCGGCATCCCCGTGAAATACGTCTCCACGCGTGGCGGCATGGCGCCCGCGCCGTTCACTGAAATCCTGCTCGGCGGCCTGGCACCGGACGGCGGTCTGGTCGTGCCCGAGCACTATCCGCACGTCGATGCGA
>DAIUFU010000137.1:0-5748 GCA_036844405.1 Burkholderiaceae bacterium
GCATGCGCCGCCTGACCCGAGAGCGTTGCGATGTGCTGGCGCGGGTGCCGATGCTGGGCCAGGTGGCCAGCCTGAACGTCTCGGTAACCGCCGGAATCGTGCTGTACGAGACCGTACGCCAGCGCGGCAGGGCGGCTGCCTGAGTAACGTGTGAAGCGCTCGTCTGCATGCGTCCTGCCGTTTCGGGCGCGGCCGGGTGCCGGACGACACGCCCCGGGCGCATTCCGGGTGCGTTGTGCCTCGATCGGCGCCGGCGTCGACGCTGTTGCTGCCGGAACGTCCATGGTGCCAGCGGATCGCGCTGTTGCCACAGACCGGTGCGGCTGGCCCGGGCGGCGGCCTGGGCAGCAGCGTAGTCGCTGCGTTCGGCCGGTTCGAGATCGCCGTCGTAGCGGCTGAAGTGCCAGGCAAGCCCGTCGGCCACCAGTTGCAGGCCGACGTCGGCACCGTCGATGAAGACGAAAGCGACCAGGCGACCGTAGACATCGGTCTTGACGACC
This sequence comes from Burkholderiaceae bacterium, assembly GCA_036844405.1. Classification (GTDB taxonomy): domain Bacteria; phylum Pseudomonadota; class Gammaproteobacteria; order Burkholderiales; family Burkholderiaceae_E; genus Zeimonas. Next base: position 501 of record DAIUFU010000137.1, read on the forward strand.
GACAGGCGGACGCGCCGTCGGTCGATGGCCTTCTGCAGTGCGCGCCGCGATACGCCGGCCCAGGGTTGACTGCGTTCGGGAGCGTCGATGCCGGCCAGGCGCACCCCGATGATCCGACCGTCACTGGCACGCATGCGAAATGAATCACCGTCGTAGACGTGCATGACGGTTCCTGTCAGCCAGGAGCGTGCCGGACGCGTCTCGCGCGCTGCAACCGTTGACGACAACAGGCCGAGCAGCAGGACGATGAGCACGCAGGCCAGGGCGACAGCGGAGAAACCGTTGCCGGGAGCACGGCGAAAGCCCGTCGATGCTCGTCGTGTTCGAGCCGGCAGTCGCACTGGTACCGCGACCCGCGCTCGCGTATCGCCGCGGAGCGTCATGGGTCGGCAGAATGGATCAGCGGAAGACGAGTACCGGGATCGTCGAGTGCGTCAGCACCTTGTTCGTTTCGCTGCCCAGCACGAGTGCGCTGAGTCCGCGACGGCCGTGCGAGGCCATGAAGATCAGGTCGCAGCCGCGCTCGCGCGCGGTGTCGATGATGGCACGCCAGGGCTGCGTGTGTCGCACCGAGAGCGTTTCGCATTCGACTCCGGCATCTGCGGCCAGTCGGGCAGCGGTATCGAGAATGATCCGCGCCGATTCTTCGGTGGCCTTGGTGAATTCAGTGAAGGACGCCTGACCGGCAGCCGGGAACTCGGCGAACGCCGGCGGAATGTATTCAGGCATCACGTGCAGGATGGTGATGCGGGCTGCGCCTTCGCGTGCGAAAGCAACGGCTCGCTCGACAGCATTGTTCGACAGCTCCGATCCGTCGGTGGGAACGAGCAGATGCTTGTACATGGCTGGGTTTCCGTTCGGGTACGTGTGTCCGTAATGCTAGTACAACTGCCTGGCCGACGGGGTGGCGTGACGCGTGCAGGGTACAGCCGGGATGAACGCCCGGAAAGCGGAAGGCAGCGGTACCGGCAAGGCGGCTGTTACAAACTGTTACGTGCTGTATCCGCGCTGCCATCGTCGTGGCGTCCCGGGCCGCTACATTGGGCTGCAACCGGGCACAGGGCCCGATTGCAGGAGGCAAGTCATGTCGTTGTCGCACTTCGCTGAACTTCCGATCCGTCCCGGTCACCCTTCGCATATCGGGTTTGTGCCGGCAGCGCGGGCGGTACGGAATGCTTCACTGTCTGCGGGTGCAGTCGATTCGCCCCGCCGCGGCATCGGCTTCGAGTCCCTGCTTGCACGCACGTCGGCCGTGCGTCGTCGGCTGCGGCGCGGCGAATATCTGTATCGGGCCGGCGATCCGTTCTGCAGCCTGTTCACCATCCGTGCCGGTTCGTTCAAATCGGTGCTGCTGACCGAGGACGGGCGCGAGCAGGTCACCGGGTTTCATCTCGGTGGTGACGTGCTCGGGCTGGACGGCATCGGACTGGACGTGCATGCCGGCGATGTCGTCGCGCTGGAAGACAGCGAAGTGGCGGAGATTCCGTACGCCGGGCTGGACCTGCTCGCTGCCGAGGAGCCCTCGGTTCAGCAGGAACTGTTCCGGCTGCTGTCGCTTGAAATCCAGCGCGAGCGCGCGTTGATGCTGCTGCTGGGTTCGATGCGGGCCGAAGAGAGACTGGCTTCGTTTCTGATCGATCTTTCCCAGCGCATGGCTGCGCGCGGCTTTTCGGCCAGCAGTTTCCTGCTGCGCATGACGCGCGAAGAAATCGGCAGCATGCTCGGCCTCAAACTGGAAACCGTCAGCCGGATCCTGTCACGCTTCCAGGCCGAAGGGCTGATTTCCGTGCGCAACCGCGAAATCGAGATCCTTTCAATGTCGGCACTGCGTGCCGTGATCGGCCGCCTCGAGGCACGCCGGCAGCCCGCCTGAGCCACGTACCCGTACCATCCGGGGTATCGTCGGGAGCGGCCATCCGGGAAAGATCCGGCGGGACGCCCCGGACCGGATGAATCAGGATCCGTGCGGATCCGGGCCGTCAGCGCGATCCGGCGGCTGGTTTTCGTCATTCTCCGGAACGCTATCCGATGGCGGCCTGTCAAGCACTCTGCGCAGGATGCTTGCCAGTTGATCGATCCGGTACGGCTTGGCCAGCAGCGGGGCATCGATGCCACGTCCGGGAGCGTCGGGCGTATCGATCACGCCGCGCGGATAGCCGGAGGTGTAGATCACGCGCAGCCCGGGGCGTCGGCGCCGGGCTTCGCGCGCCAGTGCCGGTCCGTCCAGTTCGCCGCGAATGACCACATCGGTGAAGAGCAGGTCGATCGGCTGGTCAGTGTCGATGCACGCGAGTGCGCGGGTTGCGTCGCCTGACTGCAGGACGCGATATCCGAGCCGGCGCAGGAAGGCCGCAGCGACCGAACGCACGTCATCATCGTCTTCGACGACCAGGATCGTCTCGTTGCCGCCGGTGAAGCCTGGCCGCGCCGACGTTGGCCGTTCGGCTGCTTCACCACTGCTGTCGACCGGCAGATAGAGCCGGATCGAGGTGCCGGCACCCGGCGTGCTGTCGACTTCGATATGGCCACCGGACTGCTTGATGAACCCGTACACCAGACTCAGGCCGAGGCCGCTGCCCTTGCCGCTCTCCTTGGTCGTGAAGAATGGCTCGAAAGCGCGCGCAAGAATGTCGGGCGCCATGCCGGCGCCGGTGTCGGCCACGGTGATGCAGACGTATTGTCCGGCCGCCGGGTCGATTTCGCGCCGGGTCGTGATTCCGGTCGCGTCGGCGTGCGTGCCGGCCAGCGTCAGGCGCCCGCCATCGGGCATGGCGTCGCGCGCATTGACGGCCAGGTTGAGCAAAGCCGTATCGAGCATGCCGGGGTCGGCGTGGGCAGCAGGCAGATCGTCCTCGACCTCCAGGCGCACATCGATTTTTGCGCCCAGCGTGCGGCGCAGGATGTCGACCAGCGATTCGAGCAGCTGCGCCGTATCGATGGCGCGCGGCTGCAGCGCCTGGCGGCGCGAGAACGCGAGCAGCTTGCGCGTCAGGTCCGCGCCCCGGCCGGTGGCACGCAAGGCTGCCCTGGCCAGACGCGCGGCCAGCGCATTGTCGGCGACGTGCTCCTCGAGCATTTGCAGATTGCCCGAGACGACCGTGAGCAGGTTGTTGAAATCGTGTGCGACGCCGCCTGTCAACTGTCCCAGTGCTTCAAGGCGCTGGGACTGGAACAGGCGCGCTTCGGCTGCCTCGCGCTGCACGGCGGCGCCGACGATGTTGGCCAGCGCCTGCACGAAGTTTCCATCGTCGCGCGAGAAACTGTGCACGGCGCGCGATCCCGCCAGCAGCAGCCCGAGGATCTGGTCGTCCTCGCCGGGAATCGCGCACACAAGCGCATGCAGCGCAATTCCGTCGCGGCCCTGTTCGAGCAGGACCGGGTGCTCGAGCAGATGGGCACTGTCGGCGGTGGCCAGAAGCTGCAGCCGCGCGTGCAGACGCTGCAATTCGGGATCGGTGCTCGATCGCGACAGATCGGGGAGTGCCCGTTGCCCGGATGCGGGCTCGCCGCCGGGCAGGGCGGGGAGAGCGAAGCCGATCTGCGCTGCGATGCGCAAACGGGTGGCGGCTGCGTCGAGCCGTGCGCACACGGCCACGTCGATGCCCAGGTGTTCGGTGATCAGGGCGCAGGCCCGATGCTGGATGGCGATGAAGTCGGCCGTGCCCAGGGCCAGCCGTCCGAAGTCGGCAATTGCCGTGGCCTGACGCGCACGTATCTTCAGGTTCTTCGCTTGGAGTTCGCGATCGACGTTGCGCACGTGGGCACAGGTCCAGACGCGATCGCCGACGCTCAACGGGTTCAGGCTGATCTCGACGGCGAATTCATGGCCGTCACGGTGGCGCGCCGTCAGTGCCGCCTGGGATCCCATCGGCCGCGCGCGCGGCGCGGCATGGAAACGCTCCCGGTGCTGCACATGCGGTTCGCGAAAACGCTGCGGCATCAGCACCTCGATCGACTGTCCGGTGAGTTCCTCCGGTGCATAGCCGAACAGTTCCTGGCTGCGCGCGTTGGCAATCCGGATGATCCCGTTCGGGTCGACGAGCAGCATCGCATTGGACGCCGTATCGAACAGCTTTCGGTAGAGTTGCGGATCGTCGACGATTGCCGTGGCCGCCGCCGACACCGGGTCAGCGCGATCGGTCATGGATGTTCGGGCAGGGCGCGACGCGTGCCGCAAACAGGTAGCCGACACCGCGGATCGACTTGATCAGCTGTGGATCGCCCGGGTCGATCTCGATCTTGCGCCGCAGCCTTCCGACCTGTACGTCGATGGCCCGATCGTACGGGCCGGCTTCACGCCGGTACAGCAGATCCATCAACTCATCGCGCGTCAGCGCGCGGTTCGGCTGCCGCACGAAAGTTGCCAGCAGATCGAATTCACCAGTGGTCAGCGCAGCGTCGGTGCCGTCCGGACGCAGCACCGAGCGGGCACCGAAGTCGATGCGCCAGCCATCGAATTCGAGGCACCCGGTGTCCTCTTCCTCTCCGTCCGCCATGTCCTGCGCCGACAGACTTTCGCGCGAAATCCGGCGCAGCACGCTGCGGACACGAGCCAGCAGTTCGCGCAGATCGAACGGCTTGGCGATGTAGTCGTCCGCACCCAGTTCGAGGCCGAGGATACGGTCGACGGCTGCGTCGCGACCGGTGACGATGATGATCCCGGGTACCTCATCACGGGCCCGCAGTTCGCGTGCCAGCACCAGCCCGTCTTCGTTGGGCAGGCCCAGATCGAGCAGCACGAGATCGACGGCATGCTGTGCCAGGTGCTCGCGCATGTGTCTGCCGTCGGGAACTCCGTCGATCTGGAAGCCGTGCCTGCCGAGGTAGGTCAGCAGCAGTTCGCGGATGTCTTCATCATCGTCGACGACCAGGATCCGGCGGTTCATCGTGGTGCAGGCCTCAGCCGCATTCCCCCTGGTGTCCGCAGGCGGTGCAGAACATGCAGCCGTCACGCCGAATATAGGCATGCGCGCCGCAGGCCGGACAGGCCTGACCGGCGATCAGCGGGCTGCTGGTGCTGTTGTCGCGGCGCTCCTGATCGGGCAGTGCCAACGCGCCCGCACCGCCGATCGCGCGGCCTTCCGAATCGAGCAGGCCGAGCACCTTGAAGCGGTGCAGCAGCAGTGCCGCGATGTAGGCAACCGTGCTCGGCCATACCTGCTGGCGCGTCTCGCCCGGCACCTGGGCCCAGAACGAGCCGTTGAGTTCGCCGAAATTGAGCAGCTTGCGCAGCTTCAGGCCGATCCAG
>DAIUFU010000138.1:0-5478 GCA_036844405.1 Burkholderiaceae bacterium
CCGCTGCTGTCTACAGCATACTGTATACATTACGAAAGTGAATGTAAAGAATTCGTACCGGATATTTTTCCCGGCCGATACGATCAGGGGCGTGCCGGAGCTGTCGCGGGCAGAAACTTCCGGGGCAGGCGCAGATGCACTCCCTGGTTGCCGTTGGCTACCTGGGTGATGATGAGGTCGCCGGCCAGCGAGCACAGCCGATAGGCATCTTCCCGGGTCAGGCGCGTGCATCGGGCGATCCGTTCGACCATCGCTGCCAGTGCGCGGGTGGCTGCGCTGCGCAGATCGCGATCAAAGTCCATCGTGATCCAGTGGGCCGGTGTTTCGGCCTGGGGCGCCGCAATCGACCAGTGCGGCTCGACGCTCAGGCGCAGACGCGCCCGTTCCATCGACGTCTCGAGTGCCGTGCCGTTGACTTCGCCATGGCCCTGCATGGCATGGGCATCCCCGGCGTAGAAAAGGGCTTCGTCAACGAAAATCGGCAGGTACAGCGTCGTGCCGGCGACCAGTTCGGCGCAATCGATATTGCCGCCAAAGGGGCCTGGCACGACCGACGTGTGTGCGCCTTCGTCGGCCGGCGCGACGCCGAGGATGCCGAGAAAGGGGCGCAGCGGCAGTTCGATGCCTTCGGCGAAAGACACGATTCCGCGTGTGCGGTCAAAACGGAAGTGCCGCACGCTGCCCTGCGCGAACCCGGCAGCGAGCAGGCCGCGGCTGACCGCGCCCGGCGCCATCAGGTTCATGCCGATCGGCCCGACGTCGAGTTCGAGAATGTCGACTCTCAGCACCTGCCCGGCGCGTGCGCCGCGCACCGCAATCGGCCCGGTGATGCTGTGCGGTCCGGCGCCGGCGTGACGCGCGCGGATGCGCATGACTTCTTCGAAGGATGCGCCGAATTCGACTTCGCCGGCCCACAGGCCGAGCGTGGACAATTCGACTTCATCGCCCGCGTCCACGCTCAGCACGGCGGGATGGCTTCGATCGATGACGCCGACGCGGATCGTCTCCGGGGCTGCGTCGAGACGGTGAAGCGTCATGAGGATCCGCGCTGGTGTTCGTCGTTGCCGGCGTTCCGCACGACACCGGAATCCATTGGCTTCATGCTGCCGGCCTAGTCGGCGACGTCCGACAGCATCACGTACTGTTCGGCGATCGTGCGCCGTGCTGCCTCGGAACCGGCGATGTACTCGAGTTCGGCCAGCTGCATGCCGCGATCGAACGGCGAGTGTCCGTCGAAGCGATGCAGCATGCCGGTCATCCAGGCGGAATAGCGGATGGTTTTCCACACGCGCGGGGCGCATTCGTCGCTGTAGCGCTCCAGTCCGGTCTGCGAGCCGGACGAGAAATACTGCACGAGACTGCGCGCCAGCACGCGCGCATCGGCAACCGCCATGTTCAGGCCCTTGGCGCCGGTGGGCGGCACGATGTGGGCGGCATCGCCGGCGAGGAAGAGCTTGCCGTACTGCATCGGGCTGGCAATGAAGGCGCGCAGTTGTGCCATGTCGCGCTGAAAGATTTCGCCTTCCCGCACTTCCGTGCCGCCGTTGTCATACATGCGCGCGTGCAGTTCTTCCCAGATGCGGGCATCACTCCAGTTTTCATGCCGGTCTGACGACGGTACCTGCAGATACAGCCGCGAGATGCTCGGCGAGCGCCGGCTGCACAGGGCGAAACCGCGATCATGGTTGGCGTAGGTCATGTCCGGCAGCGGTGGCGCCTTCACCAGGATGCCCAGCCAGGAAAAGTCGTACTGGCGCACGTACGTCGTGCACCGGTCGGACGGGATCGACTCGCGCGCAATGCCGTGAAAGCCGTCGCAGCCGGCGACGAACACACAGTCGAGTGTCCGCTCGATGCCGTCCTGTTCGTAGTGCACGCGCGGAGTGGCCGTGTCCAGCCCTTCCAGACGCGTGGCGCGGGCATCGAAGAGGATCGGATCGCCAGCGGCCAGGCGCGCACCGATCAGGTCCTTGACGACTTCCTGCTGGCCGTAGACACAGACATGGCGACCGACCAGCGCCGGAAAGTCCATGTGGATCGTGCCCCCGCGAAAGCGGATGTCCAGACCCTCGTCGCGCATGCCTTCGCGCGCCATCCGTTCGCCCAGTCCGAGACGGTTCAGCGTATCGTTCGTGCCGGCTTCGAGCACGCCGGCCCGTACGCGCGCTTCGACGTATTCGCGGCTGTGCGCTTCGAGAATCACGGACTCGACACCCTGCTGCCGGAGGAGGTGCGCGAGAAAGAGCCCCGCCGGTCCGGCGCCGATAACGGCGACCTGGGTCTTCATGTCTCGTCTGCCGGCCGGAGAATCTCGTCGAGCAGTTCGTCGGCGGTCACCACGTCGCCGAAGCTCTGGTAGACCGTCTGGAAGCCCACTTCATGATCGTCGTCGAAGCGTGCTGCGTTGGCATCGGTCACCATGGCAACGTGGTAATCGAGCATCATTGCGTCACGCGCCGAGGTCTCGCAGCAGAAATTGGTCAGCATGCCGGTGATGGCGACGTTGCAGATGCCGCGTGCATCCAGCCGTGCCGGGAGATCGCAATATTTCGGGATGAAGGCGCTGAAGCGCTGTTTTTCCGAGAAAATGTCCTCGGGCTTCGTCACCAGGTCGGCATGCAGTTGCTGGCCCGGATGGCCCCGGGTCAGATGGTCGCGGTGCCGACGGGCGTTTTCGGGCGTGAAGAAGTAGTCGTGATACAGCGGCCAGAGGCTTTTCCCGTTGTCTCCGGCAACCATTTGCACCCAGGCAACATGCCCGCCACGTTCGCGAAAGGCCGCGGCCAGCCGGTTGATCGTTGGCAGGATGGCGACAGCTGTCGGTACGTCGCGCACGTAGAACTCCTGCATGTCGATGACGACGAGCGCGCTCTCGCGCGGCTCGAAGCGTTCGAACACGCGGCGTCGCCCGCGTTTCTTCATCACGCGGTCGATGACGTATTGCGGAAGCTGGAAAGGCTGGGTCATGTCTGCTGTCGTCCGCTGTCCGGGTGCAGGGGTTGCGTCACGCACTCATTCGGGCTTTTGCCGTCACGCCCTCGTTGGCTTCAAAGGCATCGGCCTGCTCGCCGCGCAGCGACTCGACGAGTTTCTGCACGGCGACGGTGGCACCCTTGCCGGCGGTGTTGCCGTAGATCAGGCGTGCCAGTTGTCCGCCGAGATAGGGATGAAAGCCCAGATCGTAGAGCGCACGGAAGTCACGCTGCACGATCGCGGCGCGCTCGTCGGCGCGCAGCGCATAGCGATCGAGCACTTCGGCCTCATGCGTGGCAAAGCGCGCGCGCAGCGCCGGATCCCACTTCAGGTCCTGCACCAGATCGTGGCCGGCCAGACTCGGGTCGAAGGCGGTCAGCAGAGTCGGCTCCGTGGTGACGGGCCCCGGATCGCGCACCGCCCGGGGCTGGTCGACCGCGGTGTGCAGATCCCAGGTGACGGCGCCGATGCCGCACTTGAAGTTGGTGTGCAGTGCGTAGTCGGACTGCGTGCCGTAGCGCGGCCCGATGGCGCCGGCCACGACCACCCAGGCGAGCAGCTCCATCGTGCCGCCCGAGCCGGATTGCTCCATCCGGGCGATGTTCAGGTCGGCGAGCAGCTTGTCGTGATCGCCGGAGGCCATCAGCTCGAGCAGCCACAGGTCGAACTCCCGGTCGATGTACCAGTAGCGCGAGCCGCCCGGCTCGTGGCTCAGCCCGCCCGAGCCGAGTAACGCCACGCGCATGCCCGCCGGCAGGTCCCGGGCGATCAGATCAGCCAGCGACTGGCCCAGGGCGTAGCACTCGCGCGTATCCGGCAGCGGCGGCACGGTGCAGTTCTGCAGCACCGGCACGATCGGGATGCCGGTTTCGTCCAGGCGCAGATGCAGCGACGGGATCGAGATGTTGTCGTCGAAGCGCAGGTTCTCGCGCTGGGCATGCATGCGGTGGCCGCGCCGGTTCAGGCCGCGCAGCAGGGCTTCGGCGACTTCGGGGTGGCCGCGGACCTCGTAGTCGCGACAGCCGAGCCACTCGCGGTACCACTCCCAGGGGCCCCGATGCACGGGGGCCATGCCGATCAGGAAGTCCGGGTAGGCACGCGGGCGGCTGTTGGCCAGGTGATCGTTGGCGAAGACGATGAGTACGTCCGGCCTTGCCGCGAGCAGACGCTTCGCCGTTCATCGTTTGCCCGGGTCCGCCGGCTCCGGCATCCGCAGGGAACGATCGAGAAATTCGTTCGTGTAGATTTTCGATACGTCGTAGGGCCGGTCGATCCCGATGAAGTCCCGGATCAGTTCATAGTCGCTGCGCAGGCGCGCGGCGTCGTGTGCACCGGGCACGATCCCGCTGTCCTGTGGATCGCGCATCAACTCCACGACCAGCTTCCAGTTCGCCAGTTCATCGTCAAGGCGCAAGGCGGGGTGTGCGTCGACGAGTGTTCGTACGCACGGCTCCGGCGCCTGGGCGCACGCAAGAAAAGCACGTTGCGTGACCCGGACGAAGTTTTCGATCAATGGCGTGTTGGCGCGCAGGAAGGCGCCATGGACGATGATCGAGTTGCCGTACGGGTTCACCCCGGTGTCACGCCAGGCGAGGAATTGCATCCGTTCGCCCAGTTCGCGCCGGAACAGATAGTGCCGGTTATAGAATGACGGGACGATGTCGACCGCGCGTCCCTGGAGTGCGGCCAGCTTGGCGCCGGGATCGATATTCACCCAGGTGACGGATTCAGGAGGGATGCCGGTCGCCTTTGCAAAAGCCGGCCACATGACACGGACGCCGTCTGCGGCAGGAGCCCCGATCCTCTTTCCGGGAAAGTCCTGCGGTCCGGTGATACCGGTATCCTTGAGCCAGTAAAAACCGTGCGCAGAGTTGGCGTAGATGTTGTAGACGGCGACCAGATCGGCTCCACGGCCGATCGCGACCAGCGCAGTCGCCATGTCTGCCACACCCGCGGGATTGATGCCGGCTCCCACTTTCTGCGCCACGAACGATGAACCCTTGCCGAATTCAAGGCGCAGATCGATGCCCGCGTTTTCGTACCATCCGAGTTTCGAAGCGTAGTAGTACGGGGCAAAATCTCCGGCCGGCACCCAGTTCAGGACGAGGTCGATTCTCTGGCTGCCTGCGGCTGCGGCCGGGGAGATCCAGAATGCACCGGCGAGCAGAAGCGCCCATCCCCGGCGGAGAGATCGAAGCAGCCGCAACCGGGCCAGTTTGTCGAAAGAACGATCCCGCAGTGTTTCGGGTATGGAAAACAGCCTCTGTGCATGAATTCTGAACATGACTCCGAACCGACCTGGATGGCGTTCGTGGAGTCTTCCCCGGCAGTCCGGACGCCGCATGTTTGCCGTGTTGTCACACCTTGCGCTGATCGGTGGCTGGTTCGCGTTCGTGCACATCGGCGATGTGCCCCGGTTCATCATGCCGTCGCCATCCGCGACGCTGGAGGCGCTCCTGTCCTCCCGGTACGGATGGGGAGAGAACACACTCGTCACCGCCGTGG
>DAIUFU010000139.1:0-5444 GCA_036844405.1 Burkholderiaceae bacterium
ATTCGAACGCGTCGGCAAAGCGCTCGTCCTGCGTCGGCAACCAGTCGATCAACTGGCCGACCGTGCGCACCTCCGGCGGCAGGACGACGACGTCCGAGTCGCGTCCCATGCTGTCGCGCAGCCAGGCGTGATATCTGAGCTTCATTGCGGATCGCTTCGCCTGTCTCCGATTCGTCTCCCGGATTCTCCGTACGTTGCCGTCAGGCCGTCTCCTGCTCGAGCGCGACGCCGGCGCCCGCCTGTGCTGCGCGCGCGTCCCGGTCGTGCAGTGCGCGAGCGACCTTTTCCGGTGACATCGGCGGCTCGAAGATGCGCACCCCCGTGGCGTTGTACAGTGCATTGGCCACTGCCGGCGCGATCACGATCGTTGGCAGCTCGGAGATGCCCTTGGCGCCATACGGCCCTTCGGCACAGTTGCTTTCGAGCAGGTGCATCTCGATCGGCGGCACTTCCGGTGCCGTCATCAGCTTGTAGTCGCGGAAGGACGGGTTGCGCAGCCGGCCCTGCTCGATGCGCATGCCTTCGCTGAGTGCGTAGCCCAGACCCATCGCGACGCCGCCCTCGATCTGGCCCTCCAGGCCCAGCCGGTTGATCACCCGCCCGACGTCCTGCGCGACCGTGACGCGATCGACGGTGATCTCGCCGGTCCAGGTGTCGACGGTGATCTCGGCCACGTGCACGGCATGCGCATAGGCGGCCGAGTGGTCGGAGATGTGCTTCGCGCCTTCCGGCTCGCTCTTCGGCTCGTAATAGTCGGTGACCATCACGAGTTCGGGCTCGGGCTGGAAGTGCATCTGGCGCAGCAGACGCTCGAGCTTGATCAGTTCGGCACTGTCGCTGACGCGGACAACCGCACCTTCGCGCAGATCGAGATTGTCGGGCGTCTCGTCGAGGAAGCGTGCGGCCGCGTTCAGGATCTGCGTTTTCGCCTTGACGGCGGCGCGGCGCGCGCCGTTGCCGGCAATGAAGGTCGTCCGCGACGCATGCACGCCGACGTCCCACGGCGCGATGTCGGAATCGTTGTTGACGAGCGTCACGTGCTCGAGTGGCACGCCCAGTTCCTCGGCGACGATCAGCGTGATCACGGCATCGATCCCCTGGCCGATGTCCGAGGCGCCGCTGATGACGGTCACGCGCGCATAGTCATCGATCTTCAGGATCGTGCCGATGCCGTCCGACTTGTGGATCTTGGCGCCGCCGGCATTGTGCACCGAGGAGGCCAGGCCGATTCCCTTCTTGTAGCGCCCGGGTGCGTTGCGCTGTGCCGCGTATTCCCTGCGCTTGCGGCTGTAGTCGCTCGCGTCGGCGGCGGTCTGCAGGCATTCGGCGAACATCGATTCGCGCAGGAACGCCTTCTGTGGCGTCACTTCACCGGATTTCTGCGCGTTCTTCAGGTGGAATTCGAGCGGATCGATGTCGACCATGTCGGCCAGCATGTCCATCTGCTGCGCCGTCGCCCAGGTTGTCTGCACGTTGCCGTAGCCGCGGAACGATCCGGCGTACGGGTTGTTGGTGTAGATCGCCTGCGCCTGGAAATCGATCACCGGCACGCGGTAGTGCCCGGATGTCGTGCGCATCATGATGACCGGAATCGTCGGTCCCCATGAAGTGTAGGCGCCGTTGTCGAGCAGGGCGTCGACGCTGCGGAAGGTCAGCACGCCGTCGCGCGTGCAGCCGGTGCGCATGTGCATGATTGCCGCCTGGCGCGTCGGCGAGGCGCGGAATTCCTCGGTGCGCGTGTACAGCACCTTGACCGGCCGGCCAGTCTTCTTCGCCAGCAGCGCGGCGATCGGCTCGTACGGATAGACGTCGAGCTTGGAGCCGAAGGCGCCACCTACCGGCGGCTGGATCACGCGGATGTCGCCCGGGTGGATGCCCAGCGCCGGCGCCAGGTCCATCTTGTAGTTGTACGGGTACTGCGTCTGCGTCCAGATCGTCAGCTTGCCATTGAAGTCGAAGTCGGCAATCGCGCACGACGTGCCCATGCAGCAGTGCGTCACATGGTGCGCGCGAAAGACGTTGTCGACGATGAAGTCCGACTGCGCTTCGGCGGCAGCCAGGTCGCCGTGGCGGAACTCGAAATGCAGGCTGCGGTTGTCCGGGAAGTTTTCCTGGACCTGCGGCGCGCCCTTGCGCGCGCCTACTTCGGGCGTGAAGACGGGCGGCAGCTCCTCGAATTCGACGTCGATCAGTTCGAGCGCGCGCTTCGCGATCTCCTCGGTCTCGGCGGCCACGGCGGCGATCTCGTCATGCTCGCAGCGCACCTTGTCCTTGAGTGGGACGTTGTCGCGCACGAAACCGAATTTCAGGCCGGCGGCGTCCTTGCCGGTAAGCACGGCGTGCACGCCCGGCAGGGCTTCGGCCCGGCTGGTGTCCATGCGCACGATGCGCGCGTGCGGCCGGCCGGCGAACAGCACCTTGCCGATCAGCATGCCGGGCAGCACCATGTCGTTGATGTAGCGCGTCTTGCCGGAGGCCTTGTCGGGTGCGTCGGGCTTCGGGACGCGACCGCCGATCAGGGTCTTCTTCACCACGGGGGTTGAGGCAGCAGATTTGTCCATGGCTGTACTCCGCTTGAAAATGGGTTTGCGGTGGCTGCAGGAAATGCGTCGGTGCGGATGAGTGCCGCGCGCGTTCAGCGTGCGCGGCGCAGTTCCGTTGCGACCACCTCCTGCACCGCGTCGAGCACCTTGGTGTAGCCGGTGCAGCGGCACAGATTGCCTTCCAGACCGCGCTGGATGTCGGCGCGTGTCAGGTCGGGGTTGTTCTCCACCAGGTAGTGTGCCTGCATGATCATGCCCGGCATGCAGAAGCCGCACTGGATGGCACCGTGTTCGACGAAGGCTTTCTGCATCGGACTCAGGCCTTCGGCCGTGCGCAGCCCTTCGATCGTCAGCACATCGCGGCCGTCGCAGTCGACGGCATACATCAGGCAGCTGTTCACGGTCTTGCCGTCGACCTGGATCGTGCACGCCCCGCACTCGCCTTCACCGCAGCCGTATTTGGTTCCGGTGAGATCGAGCACGTCGCGCAGCATGTCCAGGACCTTCATGTCGGCCGGGATCCTGAGCGTGACGTCCCGGCCATTGAGCCGGAAGCTGATTTCGGTTTCAACGGAGATCATCGAGCACCTCCTGCACGAATACTTTGACGAGATGACTGCGGTACCAGGCGCTGGCACGCACGTCATCGATGGGTTTGGCGTCTTCCGACGCTGCGGCCACTGCCGCGGCGATCGTCGCGTCGTCGAGCGTGCGGCCCTCCAGCGCGGCTTCGACCTGGCGCGCGCGCAGCGGCGTCGCCGCGACCGAGCCCATGGCCGCGCGCACGCCGGTGAGCTTTCCGTCGCCGTTGCGCTGCGCGCCGATCGCCAGCGAGACCGTTGAAATTTCCAGCGCGGGACGCGGGCCGGCCTTGCGAAAACGGCTGATGAAGCCGGCGGCGGGCCGCGCGAACACGACGGCGGTCAGCAGTTCCTCCGGTCGCCGGACCGTCTTGCCCGGGCGCAGGAAGAATTCGGCCAGCGGCACGCGCCGCGTCTGCACGGCTTCATCCTGCCAGCTCGCCAGTTCGACCGAGGCATCCAGCACGAGCAGCGGCGGGATCGTGTCGCCGGCCGGCGAGGCATTACAGATATTGCCGCCCACCGAGGCCGCATTGCGGATCTGCTCGCTGGCGAAATGTTCGGCGGCCTCGACCAGCGCCGGAGCGAGTTCGGCCAGCGCGGCGCTGTGCCGGATCTCGCTGACGGTGGTCGTCGCGCCGATGCGGATCTCGCTGCCGCTGGTGTCGATGCCGTGCAGTGCGCCGATGCGGCGGATATTGAGCAAGGTCGATTCGTACTGGCGCACGCCGGCTTCGGTCTGCGGCGCCAGATCGGTGCCGCCGCACAGGACCGTGGCCGTGCCGTCAGCCATCGCGCACACGGCCTCCTCAAGGTGCTGCGGCGCGAGATACGTGGAAATTTCCTGCATGTTGCTGCCCCTCAGAACTTGATCGGCTCGCGGTAGCGACCGAATACCTGGACCATTTCCCGCGTGATCTCGCCAACGCTGGCGTAGGCCTTGACCGCGTCGACGATGGCCGGCATCAGGTTGACGCCGGCGCGCGCATCGGCTGCCACCCGGGCCAGCGTCTGTTTCACCCGTGCTTCGTCGCGTTCGGCACGCACGCGATCGAGCGACTCGATCTGCAGGCGCGTGTCCTCTTCCTTGTACGGGTGGAACTCGACCGGATGGTCTTCTTCCTTTTCGTTGCGATAGCAGTTCACGCCGACTTTCGGAAACGCGCCCGATTCGATGTTGCGCTGCATCTCGTATGCCTGCGCAGAAACCCTGGCCTGGATGGTGCCGTCGGCGATCAGCTTGACGATGCCACCCTGGGCATCGGTGTCGGCGATGATCTCCTTCATCAGGTCGCGCATGCGGTTGGTCATCGTCTCGATGTAGAACGAGCCGCCAAGCGGATCGACGGTCTCGGTCAGACCCATTTCCTCGATCAGGATCTGCATCGTGCGCAGCGAGATGCGCGCCGAGTATTCGGTCGGGATCGTGTAGGCCTCGTCGTACGAGCAAAGGGCCATCGTCTGCGTGCCCGACAGCGCGCTGATGAGCGCGTAGTACGCGCCGCGCACGATGTTCATCTCGGGCTGCTCGAAGGTCAGCCCGCCGCCGCCGCCGCCGGCGATCATGCGCATCCACATCGAGCCGGGCTTCTGCGCCTTGTATTCTTCCTTCATGATCTGCGCCCACAGGCCGCGCCCGGCGCGGAACTTGCAGATCTGCTCCCAGAGGTTGCCGAAGATGTTGAAGTTGTACGACAGGCGGCCGGCAAATTCGTCGACGTCCAGGCCGCGCCGGATGACGTCGTCGGCGTAGGCGCGCGCGATGCAGAAGGCGTAGGCCATCTCCTGCGCCGGCGTCGCGCCCGATTCGCGGATGTGATAGCCGCACACCGACACCGGGCTGTATTTCGGTGCGTGTTCGGCGCAGTACTCGATCGTGTCGCCGACCAGCCGGATCGATGGTTCGACCGGATAGATCCAGGTGCCGCGGCCGATGAATTCCTTCAGGATGTCGTTCTGGCAGGTGCCGCGCAGCTGTTTGAGGTCATAGCCGCGTTTCTCGGCCATCGCCAGATACATGGCGATCAGGATGGCGGCTGCGCCGTTGATCGTCAGCGAGACAGTGATCTTCGCCAGGTCGATGCCGTCGAAGGCGATCTCGACGTCGCGCAGCGTGTCGATGGCCATGCCGACGCGTCCGACCTCGCCCTCGGCCATCGGGTCGTCGGAGTCCAGCCCGATCTGCGTCGGCAGATCGAAAGCGACGTTCAGCCCGGTCTGCCCGTTGGCGATCAGATACTTGAAGCGCTGGTTGGTTTCGTGCGGATTGCCGAAGCCGGCGTACTGGCGCATCGTCCACGGTCGCTTGCGGTACATCAGC
>DAIUFU010000140.1:0-5427 GCA_036844405.1 Burkholderiaceae bacterium
GCCAGTGCGATCCGCGAGCCGATTTCCAATTCGGAAAGCCGGGTCCAGCCGGTGCCGGAATACACCCGATGCCCGCCCGTCGCCCGCAGGGTCCGGCCGCTTGCCAGCGATAGCCGGAACACGGGTTTGCGCCCGACGGACCAGACCCGGTCAGTGACGGCCGTGACGATCTTCTGTTCGTCGGACATGGCCAGTACCTCAGGTGCCGTGCCGACCAGTTGCGCAATGGGAAGGCGCCGACCGTCGGCGAGCAGCACCAGCGTATCGCCGGTGACGCATTCACGAAGATCCGACATCACCGGCCGCTTGTTCGGGCGCTGCTCGAGCGAGCGGTTGAGCTGTGACAGCGCGATCACCGGACAATCGAGTTCCTTCGCCAGTGCCTTGAGCGAGCGCGAGATCTCCGAGATCTCGGTAGCGCGGTTCTCGCCGCTGGAGGCGGCTGCCATCAGTTGCAGGTAATCGACGACGACCAGTCCGAGGCGGCCACACTGGCGCGACAGCCGGCGCGCGCGTGCGCGCAGCTCAAGTGCGTTGAGTGCCGGCGTCTCGTCGATGAACAGGTGCGCGTCCTGCATTTTCTGGATTGCACTGGTCAGCCGCGGCCAGTCGTCGTCGACCAGCCGCCCGGTGCGCAGGCGCTGCTGATCGAGCCGGCCGACCGAGCACAGCAGGCGCATCGCCAGTTGCGTGGCGCCCATCTCCATCGAGAAGACAGCCACCGGCAGGCCCTGGTCGAGCGCGACGTGCTCGGCAATGTTGAGCGCCAGCGCCGTCTTGCCCATCGACGGCCGGCCGGCGACGATGATCAGGTCGCCCGGCTGCAGGCCCGAGGTCATCCGGTCGAGATCGACGTAGCCGCTGGGCACGCCGGTGACGTCGTTCGGATTGTCCTGGTTGTAGAGCTCGTCGATGCGTTCGACGACCTGGCCGAGCAGATCGGGCAGGGGCTGGAAGCCGGTCTGGCCGCGCGCGCCGGCTTCCGAGATCTGGAAGATCTTCGACTCGGCCTCGTCGAGCAGCTGACGCGTGTCCCGCCCGGCCGGATTCAGCGCCGCCGTCGAGATGTCGTCGGCCGTCGTGATCAGCCGGCGCAGCACGGCGCGATCGCGGACGATTTCGGCATAGCGGCGAATGTTCGCCGCCGATGGCGTCTCCTGCGCCAGTGCGTTCAGATAGATCAGGCCGCCGGCGTCCTCGTCCTTGCCGGCGATCTTCAGCGCCTCGTGAACGGTGACGACGTCGGCCGGCTGGCTGCGCTCGATCAGGCGGCCGATCTGCAGCCAGATCAGGCGGTGATCGTAGCGATAGAAATCCTCTTCGCGCAGCAGGTCGGCAATGCGGTCGAACGCCGTGTTGTCGAGCAGCAGACCGCCGAGCACGGCCTGCTCGGCTTCCACCGAATGCGGTGGCATGCGCAGTGCGGCGATCTGTGGATCACCGGATGCCCCGGCCAATGAAACAGTGGTCCCGGGCCGCGCCCCCGAATCGGCGGACGACACGGACCGGTCGGACAGTGGTTCTCCGTTCGGCAAGGCGCTGCCGATTATCGTGGGCCCCGGATGACGGCACCCGGGGCCTGCGGACCGGCGATTCCCGTCATTCCAGCCATTCCGGCCACTCCGGCCATTGCACCGGAATGACCGGAGTGGCCGGAACGGCCAGGCCGGAACCGGGCACGGACCATCAAGCCGCCTCGCCGACGATCGTCACGTTGACTTCGGCGGCAACATCGCTGTGCAGCACGACGGTCACGGCGTATTCGCCGATGGCCTTCAGCGGACCGTCGGGCAGGCGCACCATCGCCTTCTCGATCGCGAAGTCGAGCGCCTGCAGGGCCTTCGCGATGTCGGCATTGGTCACCGACCCGAACAGCCGGCCATCGACGCCCGCCTTCTGCGTGATGCGCAGCTCGGCGCCGCCGAGACGCTCGCCCAGCGTCTGCGCCGCGGCCAGCCGCTCGGCCTGCGCCTTTTCGAGTTCGGCCCGGCGCTGTTCGAACTCGGCGATCGCCGCCGGCGTCGCCCGCCGCGCCTTGCCGGTCGGAATCAGGAAATTGCGTGCGTAGCCGTGACGCACCTTGACCACGTCGCCGAGATCGCCGACGTTGCTCACTTTCTCGAGCAGGATGATCTGCATGTCCGTCTCCGCCTGCTCAGTGGTTGTCGGTGTACGGCAGCAGCGCGAGAAAGCGTGCCCGCTTGATCGCATCCTGCAACTGGCGCTGGTAGCGCGCCTTCGTCCCGGTCAGGCGCGCCGGGATGATCTTGCCGGTGTCGGTGATGAAGTCCTTCAGCAGATCGATGTCCTTGTAATCGATCCACTCGATCTTCTCGGCCGTGAAACGGCAGAATTTCTTGCGCTTGAACAGCGCGCTCTGCGCCGGGCGGCGCGGTTTGCGGTCTTTCGATCCGCGGCGAAAAGTAGCCATATCGTTCCTCTGCTGAATTTTGCTGAATCTCTTGCCCGATCGGGCCGGACCCTGTCCGGCTCCCCTGGTTTCCGTCCGGTGTCAGCCCTCTGCCTGTTTGCCGCCGGCGACCGGAACTCCGTCGGTGACGAATTCCGTGACGTGCACGACGAGCGACTTCGACTGCCGGCGCACCGGCGCGAGAAAGCCGTCGACGCGTACCGGTTCGCCCAGCGGCAGGTTCTCGGCGCGGGTGGCCACGGCGCCGACGAAGCGCAGCGCAACCTCGAACTCGATCCGGCGCGGATGACCGGCCTCGATCGCTTCCGATTGATGACTCAGGCGCGCGCCAAGCATCGCGATTCCCGCCGGCGTGTAGCGCAGCACGTCACGCGCGGTGAGCGTACCGCTCAGTTGCACGTGATTCGTCATCCCGCGTCAGGCCCTGCCGCATCGATCCCGCGCTGGCGGGACGGCATCGCGGCAACCCCGGAATCTCAATTCTGCGCTGCCGCTTCGGCCGAAGCAGCCTTGCGCGCATCGTCGCGCTGGATCTGCTTCCACATCGGCGACGGACCCGTCTCGGCCTTCTTCATCGAGACGACCAGATGGCGCAGGATGGCATCGTTGAAGCGGAACGCATGCTCGAGCTCGTCGAGCACCGGCTTGCCGATCTCGATGTTCAGCAGCACGTAGTGCGCCTTGGCCATCTTCTGGATCGGATAGGCGAGCTGGCGACGGCCCCAGTCCTCGACCCGATGGACCTTGCCTTCCTGGGCCACGATCATCGCCTGATAACGCTCGAGCATCGCGGGCACCTGCTCGCTCTGGTCGGGGTGGACGATGAGCACGATCTCGTAGTGACGCATTGATTCTCCTGGCATGGAGGACGCCGACGGCGCACATCGATCGATGTGCCGTCTGCTTCCCTGTGGACAAAGGCCGCCGGTGCGCTGCGTCGCTGCTGAAAAGCACCGTGCGGCAAGGAACCGGAGATTATAACGCCGCAAGCCCTTTCATGGCGATGGTGGCGATGTCAGGGCGCGCCTTCCGATCCGGCGGCCCCGTGCGACAGCCGCTGCTGCAGACGGCCGTGTCGCGCCACGCCAACCCGGGCCGCCCGTTCGAGCGCCTGCGCCGGCGCCCAGACCGACAACCGGCTGCGCGCACGGGTGATGCCGGTGTAGACCAGTTCGCGCGTATGCAGCCGGTGCCCGGCCGGCCCGAGCACGAGCGACACCGCTTCGAATTCGGAGCCCTGCGACTTGTGGATGGTCATCGCCCAGGCGTCCTCGCAGGCCGGCATGGCAAAGACCGGCACGCTGCGCACACCGTTCGCATCGCCGAAGACGACGACCAGATCGCCCGCGGTCGCGCCGGTGGATGCGGAGCCGGCCGGCCGCTCGAGGCAGATGCCGACATCGCCGTTGAACAGACCCAGTGCCGGCCGGTTGACGGTGACGAGCACGAGACGGCCCGGATACCAGGTGGCGGCCGGCCCGCCGCGGACGGCCCCCCCTGCCGCGCCGCCGGCCTGACCGCGCACGACAGCGGCCATGCGCCGGTTCAGGGCCAGCACGCCGGTTGCTCCTTCGCGCAGCGCGCACAGGATGCGATGACGCTCGCAGGCGGCGAGCACCGCGCGTGGGGCGGCCCGCTGCGCGACCAGTTGCCCGACATCGGACCAGAAGGCGCGCGCCTCGTCGACGATCGCCGCCGGATCGGGCGGGCGCACCGGCACCGCATCGGGCCAGTCGCCCGTCGGCGCCACCACTTGCGCCGGCTCATCGTCCGGGGATGGCGAAGGCGTCCGGAAACGGGCTGCCAGTGCGACAATCTGTGCTGCGTCCTGCTGGCGGAAATTGCGCGTCAGATGCACGGTCTGCCCGGGCAGGCTCGTGCACAGATCGGCAAAGACGGCACCCGCTTCCACCGAGGCGAGTTGATCGTGGTCTCCCGCCAGGACGAGACGCGCGTCGGGGCCGACCGCCGCTGTCAGCGCCGCGGCCAGTTCCACGTCGAGCATCGATGCTTCATCGACCATGACGAGGTCGTGATCGAGCAGTCCGGCCGTGCGCGCTTCGCCGTCGGCGCGCCAGCCGAGCAGGCGGTGCACCGTCGTGCCCGCCGACGGCAGACGGTTGCGCAGTGATCCGGTCGGATCGAGACGCGCCAGCGCAGCCGCCAGTGACGCAGCCAGACGCGCCGCCGCCTTGCCGGTGGGCGCGGCGAAAACCACGCGCGCATCGGGCGCCAGCCGGGCAAAGGCGACGAGAATGCGCGCCAGCGTCGCCGTCTTGCCCGTTCCGGGGCCGCCCGAGAGCAGGGTGAGGCGATGCGTCAGGGCATGCATGATCGCCTGATGCTGCATCCGGTCGTATTCGACGGCGACGAACGCCGTTGCGCAAGCCTTCTCCATCGCATCGAAGCTGCTCAGCGGCGCCGGGACGGAAAAAGCACGGATCGCGCGCGCGAGCCCGTCCTCGGCACGCCACAGGCGGCGCAGATAGAGTGCATCGCCATCGAGCACGAGCGGCGTTTCCCCGGCCGTCGACGATGCGCCCGGAACGGCCACGGCCGGGCTGACGGCCAGCGCCGCGCGCACCGGCGACTCCGTCACCGCGACGCAGACATGCCCGTCGGCTGCTTCGATCCAGGCCCGGCGGGCCTGTTCCCCGATCGTCGCCGCCGCTTCCGGATCGCCGCCTCCGCGCGCATGCAGTCCGATCGCCATGTCGCCGAATGCGCGCCCGATCCGCTCCAGCGGCGTGACCGGCGGGCGCGGCTGTCCCGACCTGCGCTCCGTCACTCGTTCCCCTCCCGGCCGAACAAGGCGTCGAGCGCTTCGATGCAGCCCGCCTCCGGTCGACCCGGATGGATACCCGACCGGAATGTGGCGGAAGCGGGCCCGGGCAGACCGGCGCCGCGCAGGAAAACGTAGAAGATGCCGCCAAACGAGGTGTCGTAACGGTATCCCGGCAGCGTGCGGCGCAGCCAGCGGTGCACGGCCAGCGCAT
>DAIUFU010000141.1:0-5391 GCA_036844405.1 Burkholderiaceae bacterium
CGCCCCGCACCCCCACCGCGTGCGGCCCCTCCGCCCCCGCCCCGGCCAGCCGGCCCCCCTCACCTAACCCGCCGTACCCCGCCGGCGCCCCGATCAGGCGCGAGACGGCATGGCGCTCCATGTATTCGGACATGTCGAAGCGGATCAGCTCGATGCCGAGAATGAACGCGAGCTGACGCGCCACCTCGGTCTTGCCGACCCCCGTCGGACCGGAAAACAGGAAGGCACCGATCGGCTTGTCGGGCTTGCCCAGGCCCGAACGCGCCATCTTGATCGCGGCCGCCAGTGCGTCGATCGCCGGATCCTGGCCGAATACGGTCGCCTTCAGATCCCGGTCGAGCGTCTGCAGGCGGCCACGGTCGTCCGATGACACCGAAGCCGGCGGAATGCGCGCGATCTTGGCGACGATGTCCTCGATCTCGCCCTTGCTGACGATCTTCTTCTGCCGGCTCTTGGGCAGGATGCGCTGCGCGGCACCGGCCTCGTCGATGACGTCGATCGCCTTGTCGGGCAGATGACGGTCATTGATGTACTTGGCCGACAGCTCGGCCGCAGCCGACAGCGCCGAGGCCGAGTACTTGATGCCGTGGTGCTCCTCGAAGCGCGACTTCAGGCCGCGCAGGATCTGCACGGTCTGCTCGACCGTCGGTTCAACGACGTCGATCTTCTGGAAGCGGCGCGACAGCGCGTGATCCTTCTCGAAGATGCCGCGATACTCGTTGTAGGTGGTCGCCCCGATGCACTTGAGCGTACCCGACGACAGCGCCGGCTTGAGCAGGTTCGATGCATCGAGCGTGCCGCCCGAGGCCGAGCCGGCACCGATCAGCGTGTGGATCTCGTCGATGAAGAGAATCGCCCCCTGGGCCTGCTTCAGCTGCTTGAGCACGGCCTTCAGGCGCTGCTCGAAGTCGCCGCGGTATTTCGTGCCGGCCAGCAGGGCACCCATGTCGAGCGAATACACGGTCGCGTCGGTCAGCACCTCCGGGACGTCGCCCTCGGTGATGCGCCAGGCGAGCCCTTCGGCAATCGCCGTCTTGCCGACGCCGGCTTCGCCGACCAGCAGCGGATTGTTCTTGCGCCGGCGGCACAGCACCTGGATGACGCGCTCGACTTCGTTCTCGCGCCCGATCAGCGGATCGATCCGGCCTTCGCGCGCCGCCGCGTTCAGATTGTGCGTGTATTGATCCAGCGCACCCTGCTGCGGGCTGCCGGTCTCGGCTTCGGCCTCGGTCTGCTCTTCGCGGCTCGCCTCACGCGGCTGCGGCGCCTTGGTGATGCCGTGCGAAATGAAGTTGACGACGTCCAGCCGGGTGATGCCCTGCTGGTGCAGATAGTAGACGGCGTGCGAGTCCTTCTCGCCGAAGATCGCCACGAGCACGTTCGCACCGGTGACTTCCTTCTTGCCGTTGGAGGTGCTCTGCACGTGCATGATCGCGCGCTGGATGACGCGCTGGAATCCGAGCGTGGGCTGGGTGTCGATTTCCTCGGCACCGGGCACGACCGGAGTGTTCTCCTTGATGAAGCCGGTCAGATTCTTGCGCAATTCGTCCCCGTTGGCCGCGCACGCGCGCAGCACCTCGGCGGCCGACGGATTGTCGAGCAGCGCCAGCAGCAGGTGTTCCACGGTGATGAATTCGTGGCGCTGCTGCCTGGCCTCGACGAAGGCCATGTGCAAGCTGACTTCCAGTTCCTGCGCAATCATGCTTCCTCCATCACGCACTGCAGCGGATGCTGATGCTGGCGTGAGTAACTGCTGACCTGTTCCACTTTCGTGGCTGCCACGTCGCGGGGAAAGATTCCACACACTCCCCGACCCTGACGATGAACGCTCAACATCACCTGCGTCGCCTTTTCCCGGTTCATGGCAAAAAACTTCTGCAGGACGATGACGACAAATTCCATCGGCGTGAAATCATCATTGAGCAACATCACCTGATACAGGGGCGGCGGTTCGAGCCCCGACTTCTGCTGCTCCAGTACGGGAAACGGATCTTGACGCGTCGCCATGAAAGCATTCTAGCGAGTGTTCATTCCTCTGCAACAGGCTTCCGGACACTCGTTTCACGGATCGTGATGCGATTCACAAAGGTTGCCTCTAACCCACAATATGGGGACGCAAAAGCCATTTTCATCTTGACGACATCCCGCTTTTCACAAAGAATCCGTCCGCTGCCGAGGGGATATCCCCGCCTGCACAGGCACGGCGCCCGGTTCGGGCACGCGTCGTACGGGCATCCGATATCCGCATGTCACGCCCGCCCGGAAAGATCGCGTGCAGACACAACCGCGGCAAACGCAATAATCCAGTCGATCGCGTCAGGGGAAGACACAGGCATGGCAACAGGTACGGTCAAATGGTTCAACGACTCCAAGGGGTACGGTTTCATCACCCCCGATGACGGAGGCGAAGACCTGTTCGCGCATTTCAGCGCAATCCAGTCGAATGGTTTCAAGAGCCTGAAGGAAGGCCAGAAAGTCCAGTTCGACATCGTCACTGGCCCAAAGGGCAAGCAGGCATCGAACATCCAGTCCAGCTGACTGCGGATACGCCGACAGGCATTCCCCGGATCCCGAAAGGGCCGTGAGCCATCACGGCCCTTTCCTGCTTTTCCGGCCTGCCTCGTCGTCTGGATTCCTGTCTGGATTCCTTCGTCGTCTGGATTCCTTTCCTGTTCATTCTGCTGTAACCCGGTTCCCGGTCCGCCACGCGGGCTCTGCCCGAGCTCGTGAGGCCGGCTTCGATGCCGGTCCGCCGCTGCGGACCATGACCATTTTGCAACCGGTTGGCCGGCAACCATCCCGTGCGCGGATGTCAGCCCGGAGACCGGCTGGTTCCGTGCCGTCATCCGTCGCGCAGACGCTGCGCCGCCAACGCCATGGAATAAACGCCACGGAATCATCGCGCGCCGCCACCGTGCGGCCTTGCCGGCGCTGCACTTCGTGATGCGGCACGCACACCCTTGAAGCGCTCCGTCCGCCACGCGACGGGAACGGTTTCATGGTACCGCAGCAACGTCGAAAGGTACCCCCGAAAGGTACCCCTCTCTCAGCGGCGTGGCGGCTCTGTTTCAACCAGGTCGAGCAACTCGTCCAGAGCTGCATACAGACGATCCAGACGCTCGACGCCGACCTGCTCTCCGAGTCGCGCATAGATTGCCTCGATCCCGGGGGCCATCCGCTGCGCCAGATCCCGACTCCGGTCCGTCAGCGAAACGAGGACGCGGCGCTGGTCGTCCGGCACGCGTTCGCGCGTCACGAGACCAAGACCCTCCATCCGGCTCAGGATCCCCGCGAGACTGGGGCTGGAGATCCCGCACAGCGCAACGATCCGGTGCGGTTCCAGCGGCCCGGTGTCCAGCAGGGCACGGACGATGCGCCACTGCTGCTCGGTGATCTCGTGCGCGTTCAGGATCGGTCGAAAACGGGACAGGACGCGCTCTCGCGTCTGCGCCAGCAGCATGGGCAGGTTGCGGTGCTGAAAGTTCATCGCTAATATGTTAGTGAATTTTTCATCATCCATGTCAACCCACTTCCGGACTGCGTCGCCGTAGCGCACCGGGGGGCGTGGACGATGACCTCACACATGCCGATCGACCATGCCGATGCCGACACCGCCCCGCCTTCTTCCTGCCGTCGATTTCCGGCCCTGGAAACTGTCGGGCGTCGTGATCGGGGCGCTGCTCAACGATCCGGCCACGCTCGAGGCCATCGGCGCGGCCGCGCATGAACCACCGTACAAGGCGCCACCGCGCGCGCCGGTGCTCTACGTCAAGCCACATAACAGCCTCATGCCGAGCGGAGCGCACACGACACTGCCCGATGGCGTGTCCGGACTGAGCATCGGCGCCGCCATCGGACTGGTCATCGGGCGCGCCACCTGTCGGGTATCGGCGCAGGACGTCGCCGCCGGCGACGCCGGGTTCATTGCCGGATACACCCTCGTCATCGATCTGTTCGTGCCCCATGCCAGCCTGTACCGGCCAAGCGTGCGCGAACGTGCCTTCGACGCCTCGTGCGTCGTCGGCCCGACCGTGATTGCGCCTGGCGGGTTCGACCCGGATGACGCCGTCATTGATATCCGCATCGACGGCGCACGGGTGCAGTCGATCCCGACGAAAGGCCTGATTCGGCCGGCGGCACAACTGGTGGCCGACATCAGCGAATTCATGACCCTGCAGGCGGGTGACGTGCTGCTGGCCGGTGTGCGCCACGCACCGCCGCGAATCGAAGCCGGCCAGACCTGGTCGGTCGCATGCGCTGCGATCGGCTCCCTGGACGGCACGATCGTCGCCGCCGGGCCGGACGGATTCCGACCGGCCGGCAAGCCCTTGCCGGAGAACGCAGCATGAAGACCGCCCGCGTCGCCTTTGCCGGCGCCATTCATGAAGCCGTGCCGCACGCGGACGGCCTGCGCCTGGCCGACGGACGCGTGCTGCGGGAACATGAAGTCGTCTGGCTGTCCCCGTTCGAGCCGGGCACCATCATTGCCCTCGGTCTGAACTATGCCGATCACGTGCAGGAACTGGCCAAGGAGCTGACGATCGGTCAGCAGGACGAACCGCTCGTCTTCCTGAAGACACCGGGTTCGGTCGTCGGCCATCGCGCGCTCGTGCATCGGCCCGATGAGGTCCGCTTCATGCACTACGAGTGCGAACTGGCGGTCGTGATCGGCACGACCGCCCGCCGCGTGCGACGCGCCGACGCCCTGCGCCACGTCGCCGGCTACACCGTCTGCAACGACTACGCCGTGCGCGACTATCTCGAGAACTGGTACCGCCCGAACCTGCGCGCCAAGAACCGCGATGGCGCAACGGTACTGGGGCCGTGGTTCGTCGATGCCGCCGACGTCGGCGATCCGCAGGCCCTCGGCCTGCGCACGCGGGTCAACGGCCAGCTCACCCAGAGCGGGACGACGGCCGCGATGATCCGCGACGTCGCCTCGCTGATCGAATACCTGAGCGCCTTCATGACGCTCGAAGCCGGCGACGTGATCCTGACCGGCACCCCAGAGGGAGTAACGAACGTCCAGGCGGGTGACGAGGTCGTCTGCGAAATCGATGGCATCGGCCGGCTGACGAACACGATGGTCGGAGACGACGCCTTCGGCATCGCGGCGGCGACCGGAAGCCGGGAAAAATGAACACGACGGATCGGGCAGGACGAGTGAGGCAAACGTGAGCAACACACGCATCGAACATCTGATCGACGGCAGGCCGGCCGGCAGCCGCGACTATTTCGAGACGACGGACCCGGCGACGCAGGAAGTGCTCGCGGAAGTGGCGAGCGGCGGCGCCGACGAGATTGACCGAGCGGTGACGGCGGCGAAGGCGGCCTTCCCGAAATGGGCCGGTCTGCCGGCGGCGGAACGCGCCCGCATCCTGCACCGCCTGG
>DAIUFU010000142.1:0-5374 GCA_036844405.1 Burkholderiaceae bacterium
GTCTGCAGGCCATGATGGACGTGCCAGGCAAGAATGTCCTGCGGACGCCGGCACTGCGCAAGCGCATCGAGCAGCACGGTCGAATCGACGCCACCGCTGAAACCGACGACGATGCGCCCGGACGCATCGATCTCCCGCAGCGCGTCACGGACCGCCTGCCGGACGAGCGCGCCCGGCGATGGCGCGGTGCCGTGCGCACCGGATTTCCGGCGGTTCATGGATTCCTCCCGCCGCCCGGACCCCTACCCCGCGATCTTGAACTTGCCGTAGTCCATGATGCGGCGATAGCGCTGATCGAGCAGGGTCGAGCAATCGACGCAGCGGTACTGGCGCAGCGATTCGGCGAGCGCGCGTTCGAGCGACTGCGCCATGCGCTCCGGATCGCGGTGCGCGCCGCCGACCGGTTCGTTGATGACGCGGTCGACCAGGCCGAGCGCCTTCAGCCGCGTCGCCGTGATTCCCAGCGTTTCGGCGGCCTCGGGCGCTTTTTCGGCGCTTTTCCACAGAATGGCGGCGCAGCCTTCGGGCGAGATCACCGAATAGATCGCGTACTGCAGCATCAGCGTGACGTCGCTCACCGCGATCGCCAGCGCGCCGCCCGAGCCGCCCTCGCCGATCACCGTGGTGATGATCGGCACGCGTAGTGCCGCCATCTCGCGCAGGTTGCGTCCGATCGCCTCCGACTGGTTGCGCTCCTCGGCATCGACGCCCGGGAAGGCGCCCGGCGTGTCGACGAAAGTGAACAGCGGCAATTCGAATTTCTCGGCCAGCTTCATCAGCCGCAGCGCCTTGCGGTAGCCCTCGGGCCGCGGCATGCCGAAGTTGCGCTGGCTGCGCTCGCGCGTGCCGTGTCCTTTCTGGTGGCCGAGCACGACGACCGGCTCGCCGTCGAAGCGCGCCAGCCCGCCGACGATGGCCGGATCGTCGGCGAATTCGCGATCGCCGTGCAGTTCATGAAAGTCGGTGAAGATCGCCTCGATGTAATCAAGCGTGTACGGCCGCTGCGGATGCCGCGCCACCATCGCCACCTGCCAGGGCGTCAGTTTCGCGTAGGTGTCCTTGAGCAGCGTCTGGCTCTTCTTCTGCAGACGGGCGACCTCTTCGGCGATGTCGACCGCCGAATCTTCCTGCGCAAAGCGCAGCGCCTCGATTTTCTGTTCGAGATCGGCAATCGCCTGCTCGAATTCCAGATACGTTGTCTTCATCAGTACTCCACGGGCAATGGATCCTGCACCCGCCACAGATACCAGGTTGCCACGGTGCGCCAGGGCCGCCAGGTCTCGCCGATCGACTGCGCCTCGGCCCGCGACAGCGCCTCGCCCTGGCGGTACTGCAGGGCGATGCCGCGCAGCAGGCCGATGTCGTCGAGCGGGTAGACGTCGGGACGCATCAGGTTGAAGATCAGGAACATCTCGGCCGTCCAGCGCCCGATTCCGCGCACCGTGCACAGCTCGGCGATGATCGCATCGTCATCGAGTTGCGGCCAGCGCCGCGCGTCGACGGCACCGGACAGGAAGTGTGCCGCCAGGTCCTTCAGATATTCCGCCTTGCGCGCCGACAGGCCGCTGTTGCGCAGCGTCGTCACGCGCATCCGTGCGACGCGATCGGGCACGACGCCGGCACGCCCGCAGGCGGCGGCAAAACGATCCCAGACCGACTGCGCGGCACGCACGGAGATCTGCTGGCCGACGATCGAGCGCGCCAGCGTCTGGAACGGGTCACCGCGCGAGGCGAGATGCCCGGGACAGGCCGCGATGATCCGTCGCATGACCGGATCGGCCTTGGCCAGTTCGGCACAGGCCCGGTCCCACCAGACAGGCCGGCTCATGATCCGCCGCCCGGAGCAGACGGGCGGTGCGGGCTCAGCGGCACGCGCTGCACACCGGAGCGCTTGCTGCCGCACGCCCGGAAAGCCCGTCTGTCACGCACGACGCCAGGTCGTACCCGTGGCCGAGTCTTCGAGCACGATGCCCTGCTCAGCCAGCGTGTCGCGGATCCGGTCGGCTTCCTCGTAGCGACGGGCCGCCTTCGCCTGCGCCCGCAGCGCAATCTGCGCGTCGATCCCGTCATCGTCGAGCGTCGCTGCAACACGGGCCGCCGGTCCATGCAGTCCGGTGCGCCGGGCTTCGTCCGGATCCCGCGCGAGCAGGCCGAGAACCGCTGCGAGCGAGCGCAGCAGGCGCTCCTGCTCCAGCGCGCCGTCATCGTTGCCGCGTGCACGGGCGCGATGGACCTCAGCAGCCAGCTCGAACAGCACGGCCAGGGCCACCGGCGTATTGAAATCGTCGTTCATCGCGTCGCGAAAACGCGCGGCCCAAGGCCCGGACCAGTCGATTTCATGCGCCGGGGTCACCGGAGCCTGCGACGTCGCGCCACCGGGCAATGCGCCATACAGCCGCAACAGGGCGGCACGCGCGTCCTCGAGATGGGCATCCGAGTAATTCAGCGGGCTGCGGTAGTGCGCCCGCAGAATGAACAGGCGCAGCACTTCGGCGTCAAACCGTTGGAGCACTTCGCGCACGGTGAAGAAGTTGCCCAGCGACTTGGACATCTTCTCATCATCGACGCGCACGAAGCCGTTGTGCATCCAGTAGCGCACGAAGGTGCACCCGTGCGCCCCTTCGCTTTGCGCGATCTCGTTCTCGTGATGAGGAAACTGCAGGTCGGCGCCGCCGCCATGAATGTCGATCGTCCTGCCGAGCAGGCTGGTCGACATGGCCGAGCATTCGATGTGCCAGCCCGGACGGCCCTCGCCATAGTGCGACGCCCAGCGCGCCTCGTCCGGCTCTCCGGGCTTGGCCGCCTTCCACAGGACGAAATCCAGTGGATCGCGCTTGTCGTCGTCGACCGAGATGCGCTCGCCCGCGCGCAGATCATCCAGCGACTTGCCGGACAGGCGGCCATAGGCCGGAAAGCGGCGCACCGCGAAATCGACGTCTCCGTCAGCCGTGCGATAGGCCAGTTCGCGCTCTTCGAGCCGATCGATCAGATCGAGCATCTGCGGCACATACTGCGTCGCGCGCGGCTCGTGATCCGGCGGCTGCACGCCGAGTGCCTCGGCATCCTCGTGCATTGCCGCGATGAAGCGCCCGGTCAGCGACGCGATCGACTCTCCGTTTTCCAGCGCCCGGCGGATGATCTTGTCATCGATGTCGGTGATGTTGCGCACGTAGGTAACGTCATAACCGCTCGCACGCAGCCAGCGCTGCACGACGTCGAACACCACCAGCACGCGCGCGTGGCCGACGTGACAGAAATCGTAGACGGTCATCCCGCACACGTACATCCCGACCTTGCCGGGTTCGAGAGGAACGAAGACTTCCTTGCTGCGCGACAGCGAGTTGTAAATGCGAAGCATCAAATGAACGGTCAGGAACGGTCGAATGACAGGAGGCGGACCGGCGCAGGAGGATCTGTAACCGGGGCCCCGGGTGGTCTGCCGACACTGGCCGACTTCGGCCGACGCTGTGCCGCACGAGCCGATCGGTCCCGATCCCGGCACCGGACTCCGGACCGTGTGCGGCACTCTTCCAGACTAGAATGCGGTATGCGATCGAGTATATCAGCAGCATCGGTGCTGCCGGAGCGCTGCTGCGCCGCGGAAACGGCGTCCGGACCGGCACGATATCGGGTGCTTCCCGTGATCCGGCGCGGCCGCGTCGTCGGCCGGGGGCGCGCCTGGGCTGCTCGCGTGTGGCCGCTTTTCCTGCCGGCATTCGTCATGCTCTTTCCGGCGCTGGAGGCGAAACCGGCCAGGGCGGCGGATGCATTGCCGGCAACGGAGTTGAGCATCGCCCCCGCACGGGAAGCGGCCCGCAGCCATGACGCGGCACAGGCGCTGCTGGCCCAGGGCCGGCCGGACGAGGCGCTGGCAACGATCGAGCGCGGTCTGCAGCAGGTGCCTGACGATCTGCGCCTGCAGTTCCAGCGCGGCGTCGTGCTGGCGCGGCTGGGCCGAACGGACGACGCGATTGCCGCCTTCGTCGAGCTGACCCAGCGTTTTCCGGAACTGCCGGAACCGTACAACAACCTGGCGACGCTGTATGCGCAGCAAGGCGATCTCGACCGGGCGGAGCAGGCGCTGCAGGAGGCACTGCGCGCGATGCCCGCCTACTCGCTGGCGCATGAAAACCTCGGTGACCTGCAGTTGCGTCTGGCCGAACGTTCCTACCGCCGCGCCGTGCAGGCCGATGGCGGCAACGACTCGGCACGCGAACGATTGGCACGCGTCCAGGCCCTGATCACGGAGCTGCCTGCCGAGCGTCGATAGCACGGCATCCGTTTTCGCGGATCCCGACCCGCTGCAACTCCGCAACGGTGCCCTGTCCCTCGATCACCCATACGCTGCCCGTTACCGACCCGCCTGATTTCGATTCCGTCTTTCCCCGACCTTTCTTTCCTGACTCCGGAGCCTGTCCACGATGCTACGCAAACTCCCGCTGATCGGCGCACTCGTTTTCGCCTTCCACGCCGTCCCGGGCGACGCCAATGCGGCCGCCAACCCGCAGGTCCTCATCAAGACATCGATGGGAGAGTTCGTGGTCGAACTCTATCCGGACAAGGCGCCGGAGACGGTCGCCAATTTCCTGCGCTACGTCGACGAGAATTTCTACGCCGGCACGATCTTCCACCGCGTCATCGGCAACTTCATGATCCAGGGCGGCGGCTACGGCGGAGATTTCTATGACGGCGCCATGCGCCCGAAGGAGACGCATCCGCCGATCCCGATCGAATCGAAGAACGGCCTGAAGAACGATCGCGGCTCGATTGCGATGGCGCGCACCGGCGACCCGAATTCGGCCACTTCGCAGTTCTTCGTCAACGTCGTCGACAACCCCAGTCTGAATCACCCCCGTCCCGACGGATTCGGCTACGCCGTCTTCGGCAAGGTCGTGCGCGGCATGGAAGTCGTGGACGAAATCCGCGCCGTCTCGACGACGTCGGTCGGGCCGATGCGCGACGTGCCGCGCACGCCGGTGACGATCGATTCGATGGCGCGGGTCGACAGCGCCGACTGAGGCCATCTTGCCCGCGCGTGCGCAACCCGGCGGATCACTGCCGGCGGCATCACCCCGACCGGGCACGCCGGTTCACCGATATGCCGGCAGCCGGACCCGCGCGAGGCGGCCTTGATCGACATCGGCACCGATCCGCGGCATGTCGCGCTGTTTGCGTCGGACATGCATCTCGATGAAGCCGATGCCGGTTGCGCGCGCCGGTTTCTCGCTGCACTGGCCGCAGCAGCGCCTGCGGCCACGCATCTGTTCCTGCTCGGCGATCTGTTCGAAGCCTGGATCGGTGACGACATTGGAGACGAGGGCGGGCACGAAAGCAGGCAGGCAGGTGGACACGAGGGCGGCAGCCTCGGCGCGGA
>DAIUFU010000143.1:0-1488 GCA_036844405.1 Burkholderiaceae bacterium
GTCCGCGCTCGCCGAGGTTCAGCAGCCAGTCGCGGCGCGCGAGATCGCCGACCAGCGTGCCTTCATGGCGCGCGATGAAACGCCGGGCATCGCCATCGACGGCGTCGGGACTGGCGTCCTGCGTCGGCAGGAGCAGGCGCATCCGCAGACGCCAGTAGTCGAGATAGACGGCGAGCGGATGTGTGGCTGCCGTCCTGGCCATGTTCTCGAAGCCGGCACGATCGTCCTTGCGGAACGCACGGTATGCGGCGACGAAGGCCTCGTCGACGTCCGGCTGACGGGTGATGTCTCGGGCGGCGGCGCGAACCGCTTGCGGGTCGGCCGTGGCGACACCCGGCGCCGGTCGTTTGGCGGCCTGTGCAGGCGGTACTGCCAGAAAACCGATGAGTGCGGAAATTGTCGCCACTGCCAGCGCACGTTTCATCGTGGTCCTGCCTGCTGCTCGCTGTACGCGGGAAGCACCGGTGCGGCCAGCTGCCATACTCCGGACTCCCGACATGAAACCGACCGTTCCCGGATGTTTTCGTGCGCGCAGCGATGCCGGGCGCCACGAGAAGAACCGGTACGGCTGATGAGCATAGCATGCATGGCGATCGAGAAACGACTCGAAATGATCTGCGCAAGCAATTGATTCAGTGGCGCCGCGACAACGAGCGGAAGCTGTCGATGGACGCTGCGCAGGCCTTGCGTGAACGGCTTCTGTACTGGCTGTCGCAGCCCGCTCTCGGAGCTGTCGAAGTGCTGGGTGTCTACTGGCCGATCCACGGCGAGCCGGATCTGCGTCCGTGCCGGGAGCATTGGCGTTCACGGGGGCAAACCCTTGCGCTGCCGCGCGTCGGTACCGATGGCGGGCTCGAGTTCGGCTGCTGGGAAGACGATGAAGCCCTGCGCCCGGACCGTTTCTCGATTCCGGTGCCCGAGCCGTTCCGGCCGGTCGTGCCCGATCTGCTGATCGTTCCCTGTGTCGGATTCGACTCGCGGGGCTATCGCCTCGGATACGGCGGCGGCCACTATGACCGCACGCTGAGCCGGTCTCCGGTGAAGACGGTCGGGGTGGCCTGGGACGCCTGCGAGCTGCCCGATTTCGTGCCCGGCGCACACGATCGTCCGCTGGACGTGATCGTCACCGAATCGCGGGTCGTGTCGGCTGCGAGTGGCGGCCCGACAGGGTCGGCTTCCCGGCCCCGCTGAAAGGTTCAGTCCGCTTTGCCCAGCCCGAGTGCGTCGAGGATCGCCAGCGTCGGAGCGCTCTGGTTCAGCGTGTAGAAATGCAGCCCGGGAACGCCTTCGGCCAGCAGGCGCTCGCACATCGAGGCCACCACTTCGGTGCCGAACCGGCGAATGGCGGCAAGGTCATCGCCGCAGGCCGCGAGTTCGAGCCGGATCCAGCGCGGGATCTCGGCGCCGCAGGCGTCCGAGAAGCGCGCCAGCTGGGTGAAATTCGTGATCGGCATGATCCCGGGCACGATCGGTGCCTCGATGCCGATT
>DAIUFU010000143.1:1588-5365 GCA_036844405.1 Burkholderiaceae bacterium
CCGCGCATGCCCGAAGGCAGGTCGCCGCGCAGCAGCACGAGGCGTTCGATGCCATGGCGATCGTAGTGCTGCAGCAGTTCACGCACGGACTCGGATGACGCCCCGATGCACGACAGGTGCGGCGCGACCCTGCGTCCTTCGGCAACGATTTCGGTCACGGTGGCCAGGGTCTTTTCACGGGTCGCACCGCCGGCACCGTAGGTGACGCTGTAGAAGGCCGGGTCGAGCGCCGCCAGCGCGTCGCGCACATTGCGCAGCTTTTCCACACCGGGCGGCGTGTTCGGCGGAAAGAATTCGAAGCTGATCGTCGTTCGCGTCGTCATGGCGTAAGGATCGGAAACCGGGGCCGGCAGACGAACGCCGCCGACCGGCCTGGCCGGTCAGTACCGATAGCGGTCGTTCTTGTACGGGCCTTCGACGGGCACGCCGATGTAGGCGGCCTGGGCCGGCGTCAGCGTCGTCAGCATGGCGCCGAGTTTCGCGAGTTGCAGCCGCGCGACCTTCTCGTCGAGATGCTTCGGCAGCACGTACACCTTGCCCGCTTCGTAGCGCTCCGGGTGCGAGAAGAGTTCGATCTGCGCGATCGTCTGGTTGGCGAACGACGAGCTCATCACGTAGGACGGATGGCCGGTGGCGCAACCAAGGTTCACCAGGCGGCCTTCGGCCAGCAGGATGATGCGCTTGCCATCCGGAAAGATGATGTGGTCGACCTGCGGCTTGATGTTTTCCTTGCGGCAGTCGCCCAGCGACGCGATATCGATCTCGTTGTCGAAGTGGCCGATGTTGCAGACGATCGCCTGCTCCTTCATGGCCTGCATGTGTTCACGCCGGATCACGTCGCGGTTGCCGGTGGCGGTGACGAAGATGTCGGCCTTGTCGGCGGCATACTCCATCGTGACGACGCGATAGCCTTCCATCGCCGCCTGCAGCGCGCAGATCGGATCGCATTCGGTGATCCAGACCTGGGCCGACAGTGCCCGCAGCGCCTGGGCCGAACCCTTGCCGACGTCCCCGTAGCCGGCGACGACGGCGATCTTGCCGGCGATCATCACGTCGGTGGCGCGCTTGATGCCGTCGACCAGCGATTCGCGGCAGCCGTACAGATTGTCGAACTTGCTCTTGGTGACCGAGTCGTTGACGTTGATGGCGCGAAAGGCCAGTTCGCCGCGTGCCGACATCTGGTACAGGCGATGCACGCCGGTCGTCGTCTCCTCGGTCACGCCCAGGATCGAACCGCGCTGGCGCTCATACCAGCCCGGGTCCTGGTCGAGTCGCCGCTGGATGGAAGCGAACAGCGCCTCTTCCTCCACGCTGCCGGGGCTGGCCAGCACCGAGCGATCGCGTGCCGCCTGCGCACCGAGGTGGATGAGCAGGGTGGCATCGCCGCCGTCGTCCAGGATCATGTTCGACGTCTCGTTGCCGGGCCAGTCGAAGATGCGGTGGGTGTAGTCCCAGTACTCGTCGAGGGTTTCGCCCTTGTGCGCGAATACCGGGACGCCGCTGGCGGCGATCGCGGCGGCGGCATGATCCTGCGTCGAGAAGATGTTGCACGAAGCCCAGCGCACGCGCGCGCCCAGGGCCGTGAGGGTTTCGATCAGAACGGCCGTCTGGATCGTCATGTGCAGCGAGCCCGAAATGCGTGCGCCCTTCAGCGGCTGCGCCTGCGCAAATTCGTCCCGGATCGCCATCAGGCCCGGCATCTCGGTTTCGGCAATCGCGATTTCCTTGCGGCCCCAGTCGGCCAGACCGGTATCGGCGATGTGGAAATCGGTGAAGCTTCCGGAACTGGCGGCGGCTTGCGGTACGGCGGACATCCTCACTCCTCGAGTTCAGATAGCGTGCCGACGCGACAGCGAAGCGCCTGGATCGTGTACTTGCGGAGGTCTGCCGGTCGCGGTGGATGCAGCCGGTTGCGCACTGTCGTCAGGTGCGCGGGCCGACTCCCGCCGGTGGCAGTCCGGTCACACGAACCGGTACGCCCGTCTGCCGTGACGGATCACGGGTCGACGAGCGCCGTTGACAGAGGTCCCGAGCCTGGCGGCGTCGCGGCGCAGGAGCTTGTCCTGGACCGGCACCGTTGCAGCGCTCCTCGGGGAAGCCGCGATTATAGAGCAGGATCACCCACGACGGTCGGGCAGGCGCAGCCCCCAGGCGCCGATGCGCAGGCCGCGGGCGATCCGCATCCGGGCCGCATCGTTGCCCGCGGCGTCCGACCCGCGTGCGTCGACGTCACCGGTATCGCGTATCGGTCCCTTGTCCGCGTTGGCGATCATGGCCAGACGCAGCCTGGGCCTCGGCCCGGGTCGTTGCTCGACGACTGCGGCTACCTCGCCGCTGCGCAGTTCGACCAGTGTGCCGACCGGGAAAATGCCGGTCGCGCGGGCAAAATGCTCGACCAGTTCCTGGCAGAACAGCGTGTTCGACCATTCGTTCAGGGCCGACAGCGCATTTTCCACCGAAAGCGGGTTTGCATAGGCGCGGACCGCCGTCAGGCCATGGAAGGTGTCGACGATGGCCGCCATTCGACCCGGCAGATCGATCTGGTCGCCACGCAGCCTGTGCGGATAACCGGAGCCGTCCATGCGTTCGTGATGCTGGGCGATGGCATTCCGGACGAATGGCGACACCGACTGAGAGCGTTCGAGCAGATCCAGTCCGATGTTCACATGCTGCTGCACGAGCGCGTAATCCTTCGGTTCGAGTACGCCAGGATGCTCGAGCAGTTCCTGCGGCAGCAGAACCTTGCCCAGATCGAGCAGCAGACCGATCCGGGCCAGTTCGTGCAGCAGTTCCGGCGTCATGCCCATCGAGCGCCCGAAAATCACCAGGTTCAGGGCAACCGCCGGGGCCGGGTTCGGTCGCGGTGCGCGCTGAGCGTAGATGGCCTGCGTCCAGCGCATCGCGTCGGGTGACTTGGTGATGACGTCGACGAAGCCTTCGATCGGCTCGTCGAGTGTGACGATGGCCGGAATGTCGCCGAGGCGCACCTGCGTGAACAGGCGATCGATGGCACGCACCATCCGCGCATGGGCGGCGGCGGCCGGCTCGAGCATTTCGCTGATCGGTCCGGGCACGGCCGGTTCGACCACTCCGATGCTCGG
This sequence comes from Burkholderiaceae bacterium, assembly GCA_036844405.1. GTDB lineage: Bacteria > Pseudomonadota > Gammaproteobacteria > Burkholderiales > Burkholderiaceae_E > Zeimonas. Next base: position 4,690 of record DAIUFU010000143.1, read on the forward strand.
GCCATAACGTTCGCGCAGTTTCTGCAGGCCGCCACTTACCTGTGTTGCGCCCGTCTTGCCGGTTCCTGGTCGCAGCCAGCGACGGATGCGCGCAGCAGTCCCGTCGTCGCGGGCAGTCGTCGGGCTGTCCTGCGCACGCATGACCTGGCGCAGATGCTCGCGTGCCTGTCGGCCGGTATGCACGTCATCGCGGCGCTTCGGCGCCGGGTTCATCAGCGAAGAGGCGTTGCGTGCTGCCTGGCGCAGGGCCGAGGCGATTCTCGCCGGCTTGCGCGAGGCGGCGTTTGCGCCCGCGGATTCCTTCGCTTCCGGTTTGCGACTGTCCTCGACGTCGATTTCACTCAGTGCGAGATCCAGCGCGCCGGACAGGACTGCTGCCGCCTTGACGGCGTCGGCCAGTTCGGGCAGCGAGCAGTCGGGATCCACGAATACCTGCCGGCAATACTGGCGCAGGACACCGAGCTGGGTCTCGTTGTCGATGCGAAAGCCCGAATGTCCGAAGGGCGTGTCGCTCCAGGGGCGATCGAGTGCTGCGACGAACATGCCGGGCAGCAAGCGCAGGACGTCGATCAGGGGCAATCGGTCACCGGATTCCTGCCCGGACAGCGGGCGGACATCCGGTGCATCCGATTGGAATACATGTGCCGCAGGCATCGTCATGAAAGCCGGTTTCCGG
>DAIUFU010000144.1:0-5351 GCA_036844405.1 Burkholderiaceae bacterium
TATTTACAAAACTGGATGTGAAGCAGAAACAGGACTTGCCAGTGGATACCGACCCGATGCGACCATTGTTGCCACGCGGTCCGGTGCGCGCATCAGAGATCAAGAGCAGCCCGTACGGGCGCCGGGCAATTCATTGATACAGCCACTGAGGAAATCCTATGAGCGGATTCGACGACAACGGCCGACACAGCGGGTCCGATGCAGGTGCATCGGAAAACGGAACGGATACTGCCATGCCCAGGCTGTCGCGACGCCAGATGCTGCGCGTCGGTGCCGGCGTGGCCGGAACGGCGTTGGTGCCGACCCTGACACCTTTCGGCTGGGTCTACGCCGCCGACCAGCCGCCGATCGGCACCTGGCCGGCCGGCTCGAAGGGCGACACGGTCTATCTGGCCGCTTCCGTGCCCCTGACCGGCACGTATGGCGTTCAGGGCGCCGATGAACTCAAGGGCTGGGAACTGGCCGTCGAACACATGAACACCAACCACGAGCTGATGAAAGCCATCGCTCCGAAGGTGAACAACGGAGTTCTCGGCAAGAAGGTCGCGCTGGTGTCCGGCGACTCGGCCGCCAAACCCAATCAGGCCTTGCAACTGCAGGAAAACTTCATCAACCAGAACAAGGTCATCCTGATGACCGGTTCGACTTCATCCGCGGTTGCCGTGGCGCTCAACAAGTTTGCCGAGCGCGAAAAGGTTCTCTACATGCCCGGCATCTCGGGCTCGAACGATACGACCGGCAAGGATTGCGTGCGGTACGGCTTCCGCCAGGGCTATTACGGCGAGATGGCGGCCAACTCGATCGGTCCGATCCTGCTCAAGACATTCGGCAAGGATCGCAAGATGGCGTTCATGACGCCGGACTACACCTACGGGCACACCACCACCGAGTCGACCGAGCGCTTCCTCAAGGAAAAAGGCGGCTGGAAAACGGTCACCAACCAGGTATCGCCGCTCGGCACGCAGGACTTCAGCCAGTATCTGACCAATATCGCCAACTCGGGGGCCGAATTCCTGATCAACGTGAACTGGGGGCGTGATGCCATTCTGTCGAGCCAGCAGGCCAAGCAGTTCGGTCTGTTGCCGCGGATGACGCTGGCACTGCCCTACCAGATTCCGTTCTTCGCCAAGGAAGCCGGTGTCGACATCAGCGAGGGCGTGTTCGCCGCCACGGAATTCTGGTGGACGCTGGGTGACGATCCGAAATACCCGCTGGCGAAACTGTTCGTCGAATCCTTCCATGCGAAATACGGCTACCGCCCGGAGTGGGGCGCCGAGAACGCCTACATGAGCTTTGCGCACTGGGCGCGCATGGTCACGGAAGCCGGCACCTTCTATCCGCCCGACGTCATCAAGCACTGGGAGAACGGGGAAACCGTGCCGTCGCTGTTCGGCGACGTCCACTACCGGCCCGAGGATCACCAGTGTGTCCGCCCGGTCTTCGTGGTGCGCGGCAAGGCGAAAAAGGACATGAAGAACGACGAGGACTTCTGGGAGGTCGTCGACACGCAGCGCGGCGAGGACGTCATCCAGGCGCCCGACGCGTTCGGCTGCAAGCTCGGCAGCTATACCTGAAGCCGGTCACCGCGTGAGTGCACCGGCCCCGACGGGCCGGCGCGCCGCGCGAACACCTCCGAAACAGAACGGTTGTACCGCCGGGTGGGAGCCCGGCGAAGGATCGGACGCGCGCGGCCAGCGGCGACCGACCGGCGAATCCTTTTTCCTCTTCAAGGCGGATCGGCGTGCTGAACTGGGCCAACTTCATCTCGCAGTTGTTCAACGGGCTGGTGCTGGGTGCCCTGTTGGCGCTGATCTCTTCCGGACTGACGATCATCTACGGCACCCTCGGCGTGCTGAACCTCGCGCACGGCGCGATGTTCATGCTCGGGGGGTACGCCGGCTGGCTGGCCTTCACCTGGACCGACTCCTTCATCATCGCCGTCATTGCCGGCTCGCTGTTCGTGATGGTCGTCGGCATCATCCTCGAGCGGGTCGTCATCCGCTATTTCTATGAGCGTCCGGCCGAAGACCAGTTGCTGGTGACCTTCGGTCTCGGAATCGTGATGGTCGAACTGGTGCGCTTCATCTTCAGCAGCCAGTCCCAGCGGGTGCCGCCGCCCAAGGCCCTGCTCGGCATCACCGACCTCGGCTTCATGATCTATCCGACCTACCGGATTGCCCTCCTCGGGATCGTCACCGTCGCCTTGCTCGTGCTCTATATCGTGCTCTACCGCACGCGCATCGGGATGATCGTGCGCGCCGGAATCGAAGACTCGATGATGGTCGATTCCCTGGGCATCAATGTCCACCGCATCTTCATGCTGGTATTCGGCATCGGTGCGATGGCCGCGGGTTTTGCCGGCATCGTCAACGCCCCGGTGGTATCGATCGCGCCGGACGTCGGCGAAGCCATTCTCGTGCAGACCTTCGTCGTCGTCGTCATCGGCGGCGTCGGTTCCTTTCCCGGCGCCGTACTGGGCGGACTCATCGCCGGCGAGATCGTTTCGATCACGTCGATGTTCGATCCCGGCTTTTCCTACGTGGTGCTGTTCATCGCCATGACCCTGGTGCTCATGTTCCGCCCACGCGGACTGATGGGCGCGATTGGCCGCGAATGACTCTTCGAACCATCCGACACAATGAACAGAGATCGCCCCTTTCTCGTTGAAGCGCTCACGCTGCTGGCGCTGATCGCCGCGCCCTTCGTGCTGCCCTACCTGGGCTTCACGCCGACCACCATCAACCGCATCCTGATCTGGGGTCTGGTCGGCATCGGCTTCGACCTGCTCTTCGGCTACACCGGCCTGCTCTCCTTCGGCCAGTCGGCGTTCTTCGGCACCGGCGGCATGTTTGCCGCCTGGCTGCTCACCCAGGCGTCGTTCACGAACACGATCTTCGCGCTCATCCTGGGCACGATCGTCGCCGGCATCGCCGGCTACCTGATCGGTCTCGTGGCCCTGCGGCGATCCGGGATCTATTTCGCGATGATCACGATCGCCATCGCGGAGGTGTTCTTCTACATGGAGTTCAACCCGCTGTCGGCCTACACCGGTGGCGAGAACGGCCTGCCCGGCGTACCCCGGCCGAATCTGGCACTCGGCTTCACGACGATCGAGTTCCGCAGCCATCTGGAAGTCTATGCATTCATGGCCTTCTGGTACTTCGTCGGCCTGGTGACCGCATTGCGCCTGGTGCGCTCGCCCTTCGGCCTGATCCTGCGCGCCATCCGCGACAACCCGTTGCGCGCCGTCGCACTGGGGCACAACACGAAGGGCTACAAGCTCGCCATCTTCGTCATCGCGGCGATGTATGCCGGTTTCGCCGGCGGGCTGCTGGGCATGATGCAGGGCTTCATGCCGCCCGATGCCTTCATGTTCCACACGTCGGCCGAGATCGTCATGCAGACCGCCATCGGCGGCGCCGGAACACTGTTCGGCCCACTGCTTGGTGCCGCCACCTGGCTGTATCTGAGTGATCTGTTCCAGGTCACCTTCAAGCTCGGCCCGACGTGGAAACTGATTCTGGGCATCGTTTTCGTCCTGCTCGTCATCTTCCTGCGTCACGGACTCGTCGGTGCGCTCACCGATCTGTTCCATCTCGGCCGCCCGGGCCGCAAGATCGAACAGACGGCGCAGGCGGGCATTCCGGCCAGCCAGCCGGCCACCGCCGCCGCGGACCGGATCCAGGCAGCCAGTTCCATGACCGCCGTGCGCGAGCAGAAGAAGGGAACGATTCTCGAGGCAACCGGGCTGAGCAAACACTACGGCGGCCTGATCGCGAACCGCGACATCGATTTTCGGGTCGAATACGGCGAGATCCGCGGCATCATCGGCCCCAACGGCGCCGGCAAGAGCACCTTCTTCAAGATGCTCACCTGCGAAGTCGAACCGACGGCCGGAAAGATCGTCTTCGAAGGTCGCGACATCACCGACCTGGGCGTGGCCGACGCCTGTCAGCTCGGGCTGACCAAGAGCTACCAGATCAACCAGCTGTTCGAGCGCCTGACGGTGCGCCAGAACCTCCAGATTTCGACACTGGCCGAAATCCGCGGCAAGCTCAAGCTCGACTTCCTCCGGAGCATGCAGAACGTACCCGGCCTCACCCGGAAAGTGGAAGAAACGGCTGCACTGGTGCACCTGACCCACCGCCTCGACGCCCCGGTTTCGGAACTCGCCTACGGGGAAAAACGGCGGCTGGAAATCGGTCTGGCACTGGCCTCGTCGCCGTCGCTGCTGCTGCTCGACGAGCCGCTGGCCGGCATGAGTCACGAAGAGCGCGTCGAGACCGTGAGCCTGCTCAAGTCGATTGCCCAGGGCCGCACGCTGGTCGTCATCGATCACGACATGGATTCGCTGTTCGAACTGGTCGAACGCATCACGGTGCTGCAGGAGGGTCGCCTGCTGTTCGAAGGCACGCCGGAGGAAATCAAGAACAACCCGAAGGTCCAGGAAGCCTATCTGGGCGGCATGCAGGAGGAAATGGCGTGAGCCTGCTCGAAGTCAAGGACCTGAACAGCTACTATGGCGACAGCCATATTCTCTTCGACGTCTCCATGCGCGTGGAGAAAAACGAAGTCGTCGCCCTGCTCGGGCGCAACGGCGCCGGCAAATCGACCACACTGAAGAGTCTGATGGGGGTCGTGACCCCGCGTGACGGCCAGGTCATCCTCGACGGCACCGAACTGGTCGGCCGGAAACCGCATCACATCGCGCGTGCCGGCATGCAACTGGTGCACGAGGAACGGCGCATCTTCGGCAGCCTGAACGTCGAGGAAAACATCGTTCTCGCCGGTCTGACCGCCGAGAACCGCTGGCCGATCGAGCGCATCTATGAAATGTTCCCGCGCCTGCTGGAACGGCGCACGAGCCGCGGCACCGACCTGTCCGGCGGCGAACAGCAGATGCTCGCCATCGCGCGCGCCCTCGTGCGCGATCCAAAGATCGTCCTGCTCGACGAACCGTTCGAAGGCCTGGCGCCGATCATCGTGCGCGACCTGGTCACCGCCTGCCACAACCTCGCCGAAGCCGGCCAGACGATCATTCTGGTCGAGCAGAACCTGGCCGCGGCACTGAAACTCGCCGACCGGGTCTACATCATCAACAACGGCTACATCGTCCACGAAGGAACGTCGGCCGATCTGAAGAAGCAGCCGGAGATTCTGCAGCGGTATCTGGGGGTGTAGGGCGAGACGGCGACGGCGGAGCCTGGCCCGGAACCTGACCGTCAACCCCGCGCCGTCTCGGCCAGCACCGCGCTCACCTCGGCGAAGCTCTCCAGCGCCGCCTGCAGGTTGTCCACGATCTCGGCTGCAAGCTCGTCCGGCGGCGGCAAATTGTCGAGATCCTGCAGGCT
>DAIUFU010000145.1:0-5161 GCA_036844405.1 Burkholderiaceae bacterium
GTCGGGGATGCATCGGTCATGCCGCGCACGGTATCGGTCAATCCGTCACTGACGGTGATGGCGCTGGCCACGCGGCTGGCGGAGCGGCTCGAACTGGCGCTGTCGGGGGAGCTGGAAACTGCATGATGCGGTAAGGATCTGCGGTGACCAGGCCGCAGCAGATGTGCCGCGATCCGGATTCCCTTCAACCAGTCGGGACTCCCGAAGGGTTCGATCGGGTGTAGCATTCCCCGCCTTTGCGGCGGATTGTGATCGGCATTTCTCCGGATTATCTGCCGTGATCCCTTCCTGATTTTTTCCCCTTTCCGTTTGTCGACCCGGCCTGATGAGGCCGGTGCCGGTCATGTTCGAGGCGAACCATGGATAAAAAACCTCGCGGGCGCAGCTATCGCTATTACGAACTGCTGATGGCCGCCTTCGTCACTGTCTTCCTGTGCTCCAACCTGCTCGGTCCGGGCAAGCCGGTGCAGATGCAGGTGCCGCTGCTGGGCGAGATCACGTTCGGGGCGGCGGTGCTCTTCTTTCCGCTGTCGTACATCTTCGGCGACGTGCTCACCGAGGTGTATGGCTTTGCCCGCGTGCGTCGCGTGATCTGGACGGGTTTTGCGGCGATGCTCTTTGCCGCGTTCATGTCCTGGGCGGTCGTGCAGATGCCGCCGGTGCCGGGCTGGCCGCATCAGCACGCCTTCGAGGTGGCCTTTGGCAATACCTGGCGCGTTGTGCTCGGTTCGCTGATCGGCTATTTCTGCGGCGAGTTCGTCAATTCGTATGTGCTCGCCCGAATGAAGCTGATGACGAAGGGGCGTCATCTGTGGATGCGTACGATCGGCTCGACGATCGTCGGCGAGGGCGTCGATTCGCTGTTGTTCTATCCTGTCGCCTTCTGGGGTGCAGGGCTGATTCCCGACGAGCTGCTGCCGACGCTGATGTTTTCGCAGTGGATCGGCAAGACGTCGATCGAGGTTGTCTTCACCCCCGTGACCTACGCACTGGTCGGCTTTCTCAAGCGCGCCGAAAACGAGGACTGGTATGACCGGGGAACGAATTTCACGCCATTCCGTTTCTGACGCTGCTCCGGGCATCGGCCTGCGGTTCGATCCGCGACAGCCGGAACCGGCGCCGGGCCGATGCTGAACGACGCACTGCTGTCGCTGCGCCTGGCCCGGCGTGACTGGCGCGCGGGCGAGCTGCGCCTGCTGCTCGTTTCGCTCGTCGTCGCGGTGGCGGCGATCGCCAGTGTCGGTTTTTTCGTCGACCGGATGCGCGTCGCGCTGGAGCAGGAAGCGGCGCAACTGCTCGGTGCCGACCTGATTCTCGGTGCCGATGAACCGCTCGACGGCTCCTTTGCGCAGCAGGCGCAGTCGCTGGGGTTGCGTGTTGCGCACAGCGCGATCTTCCCGAGCATGGCGGTGGCCGGCGGCGCGATGCCCGAGCTGGCCGCGGTCAAGGCCGTTTCGGCCGACTATCCGCTGCGCGGCCACATCCGCCTGCAGGGGCCCGGTGGCGGTGCGGGCGAGGATATCGAGGCTGCGCGCGCGCCGACCGGCGCCGAGCTCTGGCTCGATCCGCAGCTTGCACGCAGGCTGGCGGTGACGCTCGGCGACACCGTGCAGTTCGGCGAACGCTCGTTCCGGCTGACTGGCCTGATTGCCTTCGAGCCGGATCGCGGGGCCGGATTCGTCAATTTTGCGCCGCGGGCGATTTTCTCGATCGACGAGCTGCCGGCGACGAAACTGATCCAGCCCGCCAGCCGCGTGCACTGGAATCTGATGGTGGCCGGTGACGCGGCCACCGTTGCACAGTATCGGCAGTGGGCCGAGTCGCGCCTGCCGCGCAATGCGCGCGTCGAATCGCTCGACAGCGGCCGGCCCGAACTGCGCGCCACGCTCGATCGTGCGCAGCGCTTCCTGTCGCTCGTGGCGCTGTTGTCGGCCCTCATCGCGGCGGTGGCGATCGGGCTGGCGGCGCGCCGCTTCGCCGAGCGTCATCTCGATGGCTGCGCGGTGATGAAGGCGATCGGCATCACCCAGCGGCGCCTGCTCGCCCTGCTCGGGCTGGAGCTCCTCTGGGTGACCGGGATCGCGCTGGGCTGGCTCATCCAGCTCGTGCTCGTCGCCGCGCTGGCGCCTTTGCTGCAGATCACCCTGCCGTCACCGGGCTGGCTGCCGGTGGCGCAGGCGCTCTTTTCGGCGCTGGTGCTCATGGGCGGCTTCGGCGCCTGGCCGTTCCTGCGCCTGGCCGGGGTCAGCCCCCTGCACGTGCTGCGCCGCGAAAAGACCGGTGTGCCGGCCGCCGCCTGGGTGACGGCGGCACTGGCGCTGTCGTCGTTCAGCATTCTGCTGTTCTGGTTTGCCGGCGACCGAAAGCTGGCGGTCATCGCGATGGGCGGATTTGCACTCGCCATGGTCGTGTCGGCGGGCGCCGCCTGGGGCTTCGTGCGCCTGCTGGCGGCCATGCGCCATGCGCGCTTCGTCACCGGCAGTCCGGCGTTGCGCCTGGCCTTTGCCTCGTGGTCGCGTCGGCGCACGGTGACGGTGCTGCAGACGGTGGCGCTGTCGGTCGGTCTGCTGGCGCTGATCCTGCTCACGGTGACGCGCTCGGGCCTGATCGACGGCTGGCGCCAGGCCAGTCCACCGGACGCACCGAACCGCTTCCTGGTCAACATCCAGCCCGACCAGGTCGACGCCGTGCGTGCCCGCCTGGCGCAGGCCGGCGTGCACGCGCCGCAGCTCTATCCGATGGTGCGCGGGCGGCTCATCCGTGTGAACGGCGCCGATGTGCGCCCCGAGAGCTACGACGACGACCGCGCGCAGCGCCTGCTCGATCGCGAGTTCAATCTGTCGTGGGGGCGGGATGTGCCCGAACACAACCGGCTCGTCCAGGGCAGCGGATTCACGCCCGGGCAGTCCGAGGTTTCGGTCGAGCAGGGCGTGCTCGATACGCTGAAACTCGCGCTTGGCGACGAACTCGCGTTCGACATCGCCGGCGAGGCGGTGACGGCGCGCATCGTCAACGTGCGCCGCGTTGATTGGGATTCGATGAAGGTCAATTTCTTCATGATCCTGTCACCGGCGGCGCTCGAAGGTCGCCCGCAGACCTGGATCACCGCGTATCACCAGGCGCCTGGGCCCGATCCGGTCGATGCGCGGCTGGTACGCGAATTCCCGAACCTGACCGTCTTCGATACCGGCAATATCGTGCGCCAGGTGCAGATGATGCTCGATCAGGTCATCCAGGCGGTGCAGTTCCTCTTCGTGCTGACACTGGCCGCTGGCGTGACGGTGCTGTGGGGCGCGCTCGCCGGCTCGCGCGACGAGCGGATCCGCGAGGCCGGCCTGATGCGCGCGCTGGGTGCAACGGCGCGGCAACTGGCCAGCGCGCAGCATCTGGAACTGGCGCTCAGCGGTGCGCTGGCCGGGGTGCTGGCAGCGCTGGGCTCGATCGCTATCGGCTGGGCGCTGGCCGACCGGGTATTCGGTTTCCGCTATGAGCCCGACTGGTGGATCGTGCCCGGTGGAGCTGCCGCCGGTGCGCTGCTGGCGCTGGTGGCGGGCTGGATGAGTCTGCGTGTCGTTTTGCGCGCCGCGCCGATGCAGACCTTGCGCAGTCACTGAAAAAAGGAGATCCGGTGCCGGCGATAGAGAACGGAGTCCTGCTCTGGGCAGCGATCGGTCTGACGGCCGTTGCCGTGCTTGTGCTGTTCGCGCTGTGGCTGCGTCGCCCGCCGGACATGACCTCGGAGGTGACCTCACCGATTCTCGAAGCGCTGGCGCAGGCGGATCGTCGTCAGCACGAAGCGCACCGCGAACTGCGTGAGGAGGCGGCCGTGCACGCGCGCGAGAACCGGCAGGAGCTGGCCAGCTCACTGGCGGCGTCGGCCACAAATCTGACGCAGCAGATGGGCACGATCGCCACCGTGCAGAACAACCAGATCGATGCCTTCGCGCAGCAGTTGGTCAAGCTGACCGAGGCCAACGAACAGCGGCTTGGTGCGCTGCGCGAAAGCAACGAGCAGCGTCTGAACGCGCTGCGCGAGGGCACCGAGACGCGCCTGGAAGCCTTGCGCGAGACGCTCGAGCGCCGCCTGCGCGATCTGCAGGCGGACAACGCCGTCAAGCTCGAGGAAATGCGGCGCACGGTCGACGAGAAACTGCAGGCCACGCTCGAGCAGCGTCTGGGCGCTTCGTTCAAGCAGGTGTCCGACCGGCTCGAACAGGTGCACAAGGGCCTGGGCGAAATGCAGGCGCTGGCTTCCGACGTCGGCGATCTCAAGCGCGTGCTGACCAATGTCAAGACGCGCGGCACCTGGGGCGAGGTCCAGCTGGCGGCACTGCTCGAACAGATTCTGGTACCCGACCAGTATGCCGCCAACGTCGCGCCGGTCCCGGGTTCGGCCGATCGGGTCGAATTCGCCATCCGCCTGCCGGGTGCGGATGATGGCGAACCGGTGTGGCTGCCGATCGATGCCAAGTTTCCGCGTGAGGACTACGACCGGCTCGTGCAGGCGCAGGAGAAGGCCGACGCTCCTGCCGCCGAGCTCGCCGGACGCCAGCTCGAGCAGCGTCTGCGGCTCGAGGCGAAGACGATCCGCAACAAGTACATTGCGCCGCCGGCGACCACTGATTTCGCGCTGCTCTTTTTGCCGACCGAGGGCCTGTACGCCGAGGTCGTGCGCCGCCCGGGCCTGGTCGACGATCTGCAGCGCAGCTGGCGCGTCGTGGTGGCCGGCCCGAGCACGCTGGCGGCGATCCTGTCGAGCCTGCAGATGGGCTTTCGCACGCTCGCCGTCGAGAAGCGCTCGAGCGAAGTCTGGCAACTGCTTGGCGCCGTCAAGACCGAGTTCGGCAAGTTCGGTGATGTGCTGGCGAAGGCGAAGGAGCAGATCGACCGTGCCGGCAATACGCTGGGCGGGGCGGCGGTGCGCACGCGTGCGATCGAGCGCCGGCTGCGCGGGGTAGAGTCGCTGAGTGAACCGGCGGCGCGCAAGCTGCTCGAGGACGAGTCGTAATTCTCAGTCCGGCCGCATCGATGCGCGCAGGAACATGGCCAGCCCGAGCTCGATGTACTCGTCGATCCGGTATTCCTGCGACAGCCGCCAGTGCTTGAGTGCCCACGAGTGTGCGAACATGACCGCCTGGTGCGTCAGAAACGAGACGTCGAC
>DAIUFU010000146.1:0-3835 GCA_036844405.1 Burkholderiaceae bacterium
AAGGCAGGCCGCGTGAACGCTCGGTTAAGGGAGCCGGGAAACGAGGGCAAGGTCAGTTTGCGATAGACCTCAATAGGCCCTGAAAGACGCCGAATCATTCCCACTCGATCGTCGCCGGAGGTTTCCCCGACACGTCGTACACCACCCGATTGATCCCCCGCACCTCGTTGATGATGCGGTTGGACACCCGCGCCAGCAGATCGTGCGGGAGCGGCGCCCAGTGCGCCGTCATGAAGTCCTGCGTCTGTACTGCGCGCAGCGCAACGACGTATTCGTACGTACGCGCATCGCCCATTACGCCCACCGATTTCACCGGCAGGAAGACGGCGAAAGCCTGCGAGGTCTTGTCGTACCAGCTCAGGCCATCGGTATCGTGCGTGTTGCGCAGTTCCTCGATGAAGATGGCGTCGGCCTGGCGCAGCAGGTCGAGGAATTCCGGGCGCACTTCGCCGAGTACGCGCACGCCCAGGCCCGGGCCTGGGAACGGGTGCCGGTAGACCATTTCACGCGGCAGTTCGAGGGCCAGTCCGAGTTGGCGGACTTCGTCCTTGAAGAGGTCGCGCAGCGGTTCGAGCAGTTTGAGGTGCAGGGTTTCGGGCAGGCCGCCGACGTTGTGGTGCGATTTGATGACCGATGCCTTGCCGGAGCGGGCGCCGGCCGATTCGATGACGTCCGGGTAGATCGTGCCCTGTGCGAGCCATTTCGCGTTCGGGATCGATGAGGCGTGTTTCTGGAAGAGTTCGACGAATTCGCGGCCGATGATCTTGCGCTTGGCTTCGGGTTCGTCAATGCCAGCCAGTTTTTCCAGGAATCGTCCCGATGCTTCGACGTGCACGAGGTGCATGCCCATGTGTCGGCCGAAGGTCTCGACGACCTGCTGTGCTTCTCCCAGGCGCAGCAGTCCGGTGTCGACGAAGACGCAGTGCAGGCGTTCGCCGATGGCGCGATGGATCAGTGCCGCGGCCACGCTCGAATCGACGCCGCCGGACAGGCCGAGCACGACTTCCTCGTCGCCGACGGTGCGCCGGATGGCTTCGACGGCTTCGTCGACGTGTGATGCCATGACCCAGTCGCCACGGCAGCCGCAGATCTTGCGCACGAAGCGCCGCAGGATGCGCGTGCCCTGCTTCGTGTGGGTCACTTCGGGGTGGAACTGCACGCCGTAGAAGCGACGGCTTTCATCGGCCATCGCGGCGATCGGGCACGCAGCCGTTGACCCCATCCGGATGAAGCCGGGAGGCATTTCGACGACCTTGTCGCCGTGGCTCATCCAGACGTCGAGCAGGCCATGCCCGTCGGCATTGCGTTCGTCCTCGATGCCGTCGAGCAGTTTCGTGTGACCGTGCGCGCGTACCTGGGCGTGCCCGTATTCCCGCGGTGCCGCGCTTTCGACGCGTCCGCCCAGTTGCTGCGCCATCGTCTGCATGCCGTAGCAGATGCCGAGCACCGGTACGCCAAGGTCGAAGACGGCCTGCGGCGCACAATCGTTCTGCTCCTCATGCGCCGAGCGATGGCTGCCCGAGAGCACGATGCCTTTCGGTGCGAACTGGCGGATGAAATCGTCGCCGGCGTCGCAGGGATGGATTTCGCAATAGACGTTCGCCTCGCGGATGCGCCGGGCGATCAGTTGCGTGAGCTGCGAGCCGAAATCGAGTATCAGGATGCGGTCGTGCATCGGGTTGGCTTTCACGAAAAATGGGGGTCGGTTGCTCGGTGAGGATCGTCCGGCAGAGCTGCCCGGCCAGACTGGACATCGGACCCGTCGCACAGGCCCACCCGGGAGTCGACTGATCGGGCGCCGACTGGCCGGAATGCACCGGCCGGAATGTACCGGCTGGCAGGTGCGGAAGATCCGGCCACCGGCGCGGGGCCGCGAATGTTCAGTCGGTCCGGTAGTTCGGTGCTTCCTTGGTCATCTGTACATCATGCACATGCGATTCGCGCATGCCAGCGGCGGTGATCTCGATGAACTCCGGCTTCGTGCGCATTTCCTCGATCGTCGGGCAGCCGCAATAGCCCATGCTCGCGCGCAGGCCGCCGCACAACTGGTAGATGATCGTCACCACCGAGCCCTTGTACGGTACGCGCCCTTCGATGCCTTCGGGCACGAGCTTGTCGACGCTGCCGGTCGGATCCTGGAAATAGCGGTCGGCCGCGCCCTGCTGCATGGCGCCGAGCGAGCCCATGCCGCGGTAGGTCTTGTACGAGCGCCCCTGGTAGAGAATCACCTCGCCCGGCGCCTCTTCGGTGCCGGCGAACATCGAGCCGAGCATGACCGCGTTGGCGCCGGCGGCGATCGCCTTGGCGACGTCGCCCGAATAGCGGATGCCGCCGTCGGCGATCAGCGGCACGTCGGTGCCGGCCAGGGCCGATGCAACATCGGCGATGGCGGTGATCTGCGGCACGCCGACGCCGGCGACGACGCGGGTCGTGCAGATCGAACCCGGCCCGATGCCCACCTTGACGGCGTCGGCACCGGCCTCGACCAGCGCGCGCGCGGCCTGTGCGGTCGCGATGTTGCCGGCAATGATGTCAATGTCCGGACAGGACTTGCGGATCGCGCGCACACGACTGATCACCCCGTGCGAATGACCATGTGCCGTGTCGACGACGAGCACGTCGACGCCGGCCTGCACGAGTCGCTCGATGCGCTCCTCGGCCTCGCCGTCGTGAACCGTGCCGACGGCCGCGCCAACGCGCAGCTTGCCGTGCTCGTCCTTGCACGCATCCGGGTGTGCGGTGGCCTTCAGGATGTCCTTGACGGTGATCAGGCCGCGCAGTTCGAATTCGCGGCCGATGACCAGCACACGCTCAACGCGGTGATGGTGCATCAGCGCCTTGGCCTCCTCGAGCGTGGCGCCCTCGCGCACCGTGACGAGACGCTCACGCGGCGTCATGATGCTGCTCACCGGTTCGTCCAGCCGGGTCTCGAAGCGCAGATCACGGTTGGTCACGATGCCGACGACGGTGCGCCCCTGCACGACCGGCAGACCGGAAATGCGGTGCTGCTGCGTGAGCTGGATCACGTCGTAGATCTTCATGTCGGGTTCGACCGTGATCGGGTCGACGACGACGCCCGCCTCGTGACGCTTGACGCGTGCCACTTCAGCCGCCTGCCGGGCCGGCGAGAGATTCTTGTGGACGATGCCGAGTCCGCCTTCCTGGGCAATGGCGATGGCCAGGCGTCCTTCGGTCACCGTGTCCATGGCCGCCGATACGAGCGGAATGTTCAGCCCGATGCGGCGCGTCAGGCGGGTCTGCAGCGAAGCGTGGCGGGGAAGGATGTCGGAATAGGCGGGAACGAGCAGGACGTCATCGAACGTCAGCGCCTTTTTGGCCAGTCTCATGGGGCCCTCGCGCACAAAAGTGGATTATATCGATTCGCCACGCAGGCCATGTCATCCGGCGCTGCCCGGGTCTGCGCGCCGGCGCCAGCGGGCATCGCCGCCGGCCTCGCGCTGGCGCTGCACGCGGTGCTGGCGCGCCTGCTTCGGGTCGGCCCGCAGCGGGCCGACGAGTTCGATCCGGTCGTCCTCGCGCAGGATCGTCGCGCCCGTGGCCGGTCTGCCGAAAAGCGCAATGGCCAGGCGTCCGTCGGCGGCGCGCGCGCGCAAGCCGGCTGCGTCGGCGGGCGCCGGCGTCACCAGCGCGGCCAGCGCCTGCGCGATCGTCGCCCCCGCCGGCACTTCGACGACGTGCTGATGCACGATCAGCCCGTGCGCGCCGTCGTCGTCTCTTCCGCCCGGTGTGCCGCCATCTTCAGCGTCGACGCGCGACATGACCGCTTCGCCGACGGGTCTGCTCCCGCTTGCGCCGGCATCGCCCACCCAGACGA
>DAIUFU010000146.1:3845-5050 GCA_036844405.1 Burkholderiaceae bacterium
TTTCAGCCGGCATGACCGTAGACCTGTTCGGCGCGCTGCACGAAGGCATCGATGAACGAGCGTGCAATGTGATCGAAGACCGGTGCCAGCGCGCGTCCGAGCAGACCGCCGGCAAAAGCGTATTCGAGCGAGAATTCGACCTTGCAGGCGTCGGCGCGCAGGGCATGAAAGCGCCACTCGCCCTCCAGCCGCCTGAAGGGGCCGTCGCGCAGGCGCATCGAGATCCGTTCCGGCGCGCGCTGTTCGTTGATGGTGGTAAAACGCTGCTTCAGACCGCGATAGTCGATATGGACCGTCGCAACGACGCGTTCGTCGCTTTCACGAACGACCTCGGAGCCCCCGCACCAGGGCAGAAACAGCGGATAGTCCTCGACGCGCTCGACCAGCGCGTACATTTGCCGGTCGCTGTAGGGCAGCAGGACGGACTTGCGGACAACATGCACAGGACAGGATTCCACAAATGAGTATCGTGCAGAACCGGAAAGCCACGCACGACTATTTCATCGAAGAGCGTTTCGAAGCCGGACTGGCGCTCGAAGGATGGGAAGTCAAGGCGATTCGTGCCGGCCGGGTGCAACTGAATGAAGGCTACGTGATCGTACGCAATGCGGAACTGTTTCTGATCGGTGCCCACATCACGCCGCTGCCCGAGGCATCGACGCACGTCAAACCCGACCCGATGCGCTCGCGCAAGCTGCTGATGCATCGCAACGAGATCGCCAAGCTGATCGGCAAGGTCGAGCGCGCCGGCTACACGCTCATCCCGCTCGATCTGCACTACTCGCGCGGACGGGTCAAGGTGACGGTCGGTCTAGCCAAGGGCAAGCGCCAGTTCGACAAGCGCGCCACCGAGCGCGAACGCGAATGGCAGCGCGAGCACCAGCGGCTGATCAAGGGCAAGGTGAAGGCCGGCGGGTAAACGGCGGGGGTGGCCGGCGAAGCGCAGCTTTCCCGCAAGCTCCCCGCCGGCACGCCCCGCCTCATCTCCTGTCCCGCGGGCTTCAGCCGCCCGCCTTTTCCTGCGCCGCCAGCCGTTGCCAGGTGGACACCAGCGTATCGGGGTTGAGCGAAATCGACTCGATGCCCTGCTCCATCAGCCAGCGCGCCAGATCGGGGTGATCCGATGGCCCCTGGCCGCAGATGCCGACGTATTTCCCGGCCTGCCGGCAGGCGCCGATCGCGCGCTCGAGCAGCATGCGCACCGC